>CAYWVY010000086.1:0-7233 GCA_964461885.1 uncultured Methanospirillum sp.
ACCGGGCGCGGGGCTACGCGACGCGGGGCAACCGGGCCGCGGTCGTGACCGATCATCCCGAGGACCTGGTCGAGGTGCACCCGCCGTCTCGAGGCCTGGTGAACCTGGGCGGGGTCACGCTCGAGCGGTGGCCGCCGGCGCCGCTGCCGGAGAGATGAGATCCCAACATGCAGGAGACGGTAGATGTGCCGTCCGGTCCGGCGCACTGTATTCCCGGGAGTGCCCGCAGGACCCGGGCTTGAATCCAGCTGGGGAGTCACCCGGTCCCGGCGAGGATCGCGGCGATGGCCGCCTCGAGCGGGGGCAGGTCGTCGACCGCGATACTCCAGATCGCGTCGAGGTCGACGCCGAAGTACTGGTGAACGAGGGCGTGGCGGAGACCGATGATGCGCCGCCAGGGTATCTCCGGGTGTTCGGCGATGAACCCCGGTGAGAGGTGGTTCGCGGCCTCGCCGATAACCTGGAGGTGGTGGACGACCCAGACCTGCAGGAGCTCGGAGGCCACCAGCTCCTCCTCAGTGGGCGGGAGCCGCTCCCGAATCTTCTCGATGGCTTCGAGGATGTCGGCGAGACGGTCCCGGTCCGGTCTCACAGGGGCACCGCTTCCTGCATGACGGTCTCGCGAATCCGCTCGCGGAGCCCACGGTCCGACGCGACCTCGACGCGCATCCCGAGGAGGTCCTCGAGGTCCTGCGAAAAGCCGATCTGGTCGAGCAGGGAGGTGCCCCGCGGGAAGGTGACGAGCAGGTCGAGGTCGCTGTCCTCGCGGGCCTCGCGGCGGGCGACTGACCCGAAGACGCGGACGTTCGTGATGCCATAGCGTTCGGCCACGGCCAGGATCTCGGGGCGCCGTGCCGCGAGCAGCGCATAGACGTCGGCGGGCATGGTTCGTTCACCTGTAGATCGGGGGGAACGGATATCAAGCCATCGATGGGCCGGTCGGCACGGCGTTTGCAGGCCTGTGCAGGCAGAGCACGTGTGGTGGCCCGGTCCACCTCCCCCGGGGTCCCCGGTCGTCAACGCACCGGGGCACGCGGCGGACTGGAGAGGCACCGGGCCCGGGAAAACGCGATGGGGGGCAACCGGATCGCGGTCGTCACGGACCGCCTGCAGCCGGTGAACCGCGTGGAGAGGGCCGGTGTCACGGTCGAACCGTCTCCGCCGGGGCCGATCCCGGTAGAAGAGCGGCGAGCTCCCCGGTACACCCCCTGCCGGAGGTGCAGCGTTTCCTCAGGACTCCCGGACCGCGACCTCGTCGCGGGCGAGCCCCGTGCCCCGCTCCAGGATCGCGAGGTACTCGCGGAACTCGTACCGCCTGTACCGCTGCTTGCCCGTCGTCTCGCGGAGGATCCCGGCCGAGACGAACCGGTTCACCAGGGCGTTCGCGGCCGGCTGGCTCAGGCCGAGCAGGTCCGTCACGCCCCTCGCCGTCACGATCGGCCGCTCGAAGAGCGAGTACGCGAGCCGGACTGCGCCAGCCCCGCCGATCTCGTGGGCGAGCAATCGGTCCACCACCGCCTCCCGCAGGGCGATGATCTCCTGCGCCGACCGCTCGGCCTCCTCGGAGACCTCGACCACGCCCCGGAGGAAGAAGGCGACCCAGTCCTCGTACGCCCCCTCGGTCCGGACCGCGTTCAGGAGCGCGTAGTACTCCGCCCGGTTCCGCTTCAAAAAGAAGCTCAGGTACAGCAGCGGCCGGGAGAGGATCCCCTTCCAGCAGAGGTAGAACGTGATCAGGAGCCGCCCGATCCGGCCGTTGCCGTCGAGGAACGGGTGGATCGTCTCGAACTGCGCGTGGATCAGCGCGATCCGGACCAGCGGCGGGATCGGGTCGTCGGCCTGGATGAACGTCTCGAGCGCTTCCAGGGCCGGCCCGAGCTCGTCGGGGGGCGGCGGGACGTAAACGGCCTCCCGGATCGAGGTCGCCCCCGGCGGCGCGACGTAGTTCTGGTCCCTCCGGATCGCGCCGGGAAACCGGTCGGCGCCGCGGGTGTTGCGGAGCAGGAGCCAGTGGATCTCTCGGATCAGCTCGATCGAGATCGACTTGGTCCGGACGGTCTCGAGGCCGTACCGCATCGCGTCGATGTAGTTGATCACCTCGCCGATCTCGTTGAGGTCTTCGCCGGTCTCCAGCGCGGCCTCGACCTCGAGCACGCCCCGGAACGAGGCCTGCGTCCCCTCGATCTGCGAGCTGAGCAGGGCCTCCTTCTTGACGTACATCGCGATGAAGAGATCGGGGCTCGGCAGGACCCGGCTCATGCCGTCGAGCCGGGCCATGGCCCGGTCCGCGGCGGAGAGGAGGGATTGGAGCTCGCCGTCGTACCGGACCTCGGGCGGGAGCGGGTTCGGGATGAAGGCCGCGTATCCTCCGGGTTGAGGTACAAACCGGCCAGCGCGATCGCTCTGCTGTTCCATCGGTGCCCTGGCATGGCTCCGCAGGTAAGATAAGTATTCTTATTTTAGCCGCTCACCCCGGGTTCTGAGATAATCGGCCTTATGCCGGGTGCCGGTCGACCTGCGGAAGAAAAGAGAACCCCTGAGATTCCCATCCCTGAGATAGAGGTTGATCTGCTGTTCGGGGCTCGGGTCACCCTCGTCGAAATGCCGCTCTGCGGGCCTTTCGATCGGTCGGAGAGCGATCCTGCTGGTCCGACGTCCGGCACGACCGTCACGCAGGTCTCCAGACAGGATCCCTGTCCCCCTGGTCTTCTTTCTCGCCGGCTCCCCCCCCGCTGCGCTCGAGCGCATCCCCTCCCCTGCGAATTAGGGCGAGAGGCTTCGGGTGCCCCGGCGCGTCCACTCGCGAGCCGGACGAGGTCGGTTGAGCGATCGCGGCCGGAGGGAACGCCGATGCGCTCCAGCACGCCCGCGAGATGAACGGTGCGACGGCCTCCTGAATCCTCGCCGATGCCATGCCAGACGACGTGCCGGCCGTCGCCGATTGGGGTGACGATGCTGTCGAATGGCTGATACGGGAGTTTGGCCGGCTCAAGTAGCGCATGGAAACGGTCGGTCTGAATAGGCCGATGCCGTCCGGATCTTCAACGACCTCTGACCCCTCTTTCCTGCATGGTTGACCATGCAATTCACTTTCACACCGCAACCCCGTCTCCTCATATAGTCCCCCGACGAGGATCTGATCGGCCGCCGCCCCACCACGACGGCGGCACCACATCGGAGTTTTTCTTATGATCGGCAGAGATCGACGCGGCCCCTCCACCCTTCCCCGGCACCAGCGTGGCGGTCGGACGGGGCGCACGAGAACAGCAGGAGACTGCGAGGTGCGGGGATGGTGAACGGCACGGAGCCGGCCGGCCTTCCGGGGTGCATCGACCCGACCGCGCCGGCCGGCGGCGAGTCCTCCCACCTCGAGAGCGCCGCGGCGGTCCTCGAGCGGCTCGCCGCCGTCGAGGCAGACATCCGCGAGGACGTCTTCCGCCAGCCGGCGGAGGTCGTCGAGGCGCTCGCGCGCCTCTGGGCCGCGGGGGCAACCATCGCCGAGATCTCGGACGAGACCGGCGTCTCAAAAGAGATCGTCCGCGACCGGCTCCGCCGGGCCGGCCTCGTCGGCTACCGGTGGCGTGAGAACCACCGCCACATCCAGGAGGTGCTCGAGAGTCGCGGCGCCGAGCTGGCCGCGGCCTACGAGGCCGGCGGCTCGATCACGGGGCTCGCGGCCGGCGCCGGGATCAGCGTTCCCGCCCTTCGGTCGTTCCTGATCTCGAGGGGGCTGGTGATCCGGAACCCCTACCGACAGACGCAGGAGATCCTCGAGACCCGCGGCGCCGAGCTGGCCGCGGCCTACGAGGCCGGCGCGTCGTTCAAGGGGCTCGCAGCCGAGACCGGGGTCAATCACAATACGATCCGGACGTTCCTGCTCGCCCGGGGCGTCACGATCCGCCACGACCACGGAGGGCACAGGAAGAGGAGCGGTCACAGGACGGGACGGGGCCACGGACGATGATCCGGTTACGTGGACGACGGCCGGAACGGATGGCCTGCACGGAGGCGGGATGGGGCGGATCTTCCTGAGCCCGCGGTTGGGCGTCCGTGCGACGGCCGATCGCTGGCGGCGTATCGGCCGGGCCGGCCGCGAGATTGATCGGGCCGCGCTCGACCGGCTGGCCGGCATGGCGATGGCCCACGCAAGCGAGGCGTTTTATGCGCTCGATGACCCGCTCGAGGCCGCGGTGCTCGCGGTGTTGATGGAACTCGCGAAGGAGGCGGATGAGCGTGCCCCAGTGCCACTCGCCTGGTGCGGCGCCTGAGCCCGTCCCGGCCGGCGAGGGCGCGGCCACCGCGCTCCTCGAACGGCTCGCCGCCATCGAGGCCGGCATCCGCGACGACCGCCACCGCCAGCCTGCGGCCGTCGTCGAGGAGATCGCGACCCTCTGGGCCGCGGGGGAGACTGTCCCCGGGATGGCGGCCCGGACCGGCATCTCCAGGGAGATCGTCCGCGACCGGCTCCGCCGGGCCGGCGCCCTGGAGTTCCTGTTCCGGAATCGACACCGCCACGTGCAGGAGGTGTTCGAGCGGCGCGGGGCCGGGCTGATCGCCTCCTACCAGGCTGGCGCATCGATCGCGGCCCTCGCGGCCAGGGCCGGGATCGGCCACCAGACGCTCGCGAACTACCTGGTCGCCAACGGGGTCACGCTCCGCCATGAACGCCTCCGGGCACGGCAGAAGCTCGAGGCCCGCGGCGCCGAGATGATCGCGGCCTACGAGGCCGGCGCGACGCTCGCGGCCCTCGGGCGCGACGCCGGGGTCACCCCGCGCACGTTCAAGACGTACCTTGCCGCCCACGGCGTCGCGATCCGCGATCCCCACCAGCGGGTGCGGGAGATCCTCGAAGCCCGGGGCGCCGAGCTGATCGCGGCGTACGAGGCCGGCGCCTCGGTCGCGGCCCTCGCGGGCGAAGCCGGGGTCTGTTCCCCGACGCTCAGTACATTCCTTGAAGCCAGGGGGGTACGGCTCCGCCACGACCACGGATGGTACCGGCGGAGACGGCCGGCCGGCGGGTGATGGCGGGATGTGTTCGATCGCCTCGGGGGTTCCCCTGCGCAGGTACGGTCCGCGCCCGGGCGCGGTGCGGCCGGGCCGGCACGGGCCGAACGGATGATGCCGGGGTGTAGGGCATGGGACTCACACTTGAACCGGGGGTCACGGTCGAGGTCGGGCGGTACACGGCGCTTGTCTCGCCGCCGGGCTTCATGGTCGACGTGCTCCTGTAGGCCGAGGTCGACCGGTTCACGGCGCTCTTCCTCTACGGAGTCAGCTCGCGGGTGCTGCACCGGCTCCCGCGGCAGGCGCCGCGGATCGCGATCCAGAGCTGCATGACCGCGCACCAGCTCCTCGCGTCACTGCGGGAGGCCCACCAGTCGATCGTGATCGTGGAGTACGACGACGGGATCTTCTCGCCGCTCGAGGGCGACGACCGGGACGTGATCTTCGCGGTCGGCCGGCAGCTCCGGGAGCTCGCCCGCGAGGCGGCCGTGCTGGTCTGGGCGCCGCGAGCGGAGCGGGGGACGAAGGCGCTGCTCCGGCCGGCCGGCCAGGTCGTATGGCACTTCGAGGAGCGGCCGGTGCAGATGACGCTGGGTTAACGGTGAAGGACAGAGTGCGATTCCCGGGCGTTCAGTGCCGGCTGTGCTGTGATATGGAGAGTTGGAAGCTGCATTTCAAATCTCTACGGACGAGGCGTTAAGGGCTCGGATCGTGCCACAGCGCCGCTTGGCGAGCTGATCGAGCTTCACGAGGTTGAAAGGCCACGTCCGGCTTTCGCCTTGAAACGCAGACCCCGGATCGGATCGACGAAATAGAGCCGACGCGATATCTATGTCTATCAGGGATTGGTCGCCGCTACCGGTGACGACTCGCTCCTATTATTCAAGGCACATGGGTTCCCGATGTTGATCGAACGCTGGAATGAGAAGGCCTCGTTTATCTGGTCCGTTGCCGACCTCCTGCGCGGCCCGTATCGCCCGAATCAGTACAAGGACGTCATGCTCCCGATGCTGGTCCTCCGCCGGCTCGACTGCGTGCTGGCACCCACCAAGGAAGCGGTCCTGGCGAAGAGTGCCGAGCTCGAACAACGGGGACGCTCGCAGAACGCCGAGCTGGTGCTCAACGAGATCACCGGCCACCGGTTTCACAACACGAGCAGGTTCACGTTTGAAAAACTGAAAGGGGAGCCGGACAAGATCGCCGAGAACCTGATCGACTTCATGGCGGGTTTCTCGAAGCAGGCGAAGGATATCCTCGAGCACTTCGGCTTCGAGGAGCAGATCGCCAAGCTTGACAAGGCCGACCGTCTGTTCCTCGTCCTCGCCAGGTTCTGCGAGGTGGACCTTCACCCTTCCAAGGTCTCGAACCGGGAGATGGGCTACCTCTTCGAAGAGCTGATCCGGCGGTTCAACGAGGCCTCGAACGAGGAGGCCGGCGACCACTTCACGCCGCGCGAGGTGATCCGGTTGATGGTCAACCTGCTCTTTGCCGAGGACGACGCGGTGCTGACGACACCGGGGATCATTCGCACGCTTTACGACCCGGCCTGCGGCACGGGCGGCATGCTCTCGGTGGCCGAGGAGTATGTGGAGGAGCTGAACCCCGAGGCCGAGCTGAAAGTGTTCGGCCAGGACTACAACGACCAGGCCTACGCGATCTGCGGCTCGGACCTGCTGATCAAGGGTCAGGATCCGGGAAACGTCCACTTCGGCGACAGCTTCACGGACGACAACTTCCGTGGCCAGCAGTTCGATTACCTGCTCGCCAATCCGCCGTTCGGGGTTGACTGGAAGTCGCAGGAGACAGCGATCAAGAAGGAGCACGACGAGAAGGGCTATGCCGGCCGGTTCGGCGCTGGCCTCCCACCGATCAACGACGGGGCTCTTCTCTTCCTTCAGCATATGATCGCGAAGATGAAGGACCCTGCCCGGGAGGGAAGCCGGATCGGGATCGTCTTCAGCGGATCCCCGCTCTTCTCGGGAGGCGCGGGCTCGGGGCCGAGCGAGATCCGGAGATGGATCATCGAGAACGACTGGCTTGAGGCGATCGTGGCCCTGCCGGACCAGCTCTTCTACAATACGGGGATCGGGACCTACGTCTGGATCGTGACGAACCGGAAGGCCCCGGGCCGGCAGGGGAAGGTCCAGCTCGTCGACGGCCGGACGTTCTCTCGTAAGATGCGGAAGTCGCTCGGGAACAAGCGGAACGAGATCGGCGAGGACCAGTGCC
>CAYWVY010000087.1:0-7205 GCA_964461885.1 uncultured Methanospirillum sp.
CAGCTCCTCGTTCGACCGCTGCAGGTCGTCCATGTACGACTCGAGCGCCCGCTCGCTCTCGTGCAGGCGCGTGATGTCAAGCGCGTTGAAGACCACGTCCTCGTACGGGCGGGAGCGATCGATCGGCGAGGAGCTGAGCAGGATGTCGCGGACCGTGCCGTCCTTTCTCCGCCACCGCGTCTCGACGGTCCCCGTGCCGTCCGCCATGATCTGCGCGTACTTCTCGCGTCCGACAAGGTCGTACGACTCCGCGTCGGGGTAGAAGATGCGGGCGTCCTTGCCGATCAGTTCGTCGCGGGTATACCCGGTCATGCGGCAGAGCTGGTCGTTGGCCTGGGTGATGACCCGGTGCGAGATCATGCCGATGCCAACAGGCGCCGCCCGGAAGATCCCCTCCAGGGTCTGCTCCCGCTTCCGCAGGGCCGCCTCGGCCAGGTACCGCTGGGTATCGTCGCGGATGTAGCCCCGGATCAGGACGAGCTCGCCGGCCTCGTTGAAGTCGCCGACGAGGTTCTCGACCACGTGGATGCTCGCCCCGTCGCGGCGGCGCCGGAACCGCTCCTCGTTCTCGAGCCGCCGTTCCCGCCGGAGACGGTCGAGGATCCGGGGCCGTTCTCCGGGGTCGACGTATGTCTCCATGACGGAGGCGGACCGCGCCTCCTCGGGCGAGGCGAAGCGGAACATCCGTGCGAAGGCCGGGTTGCAGTCGAGGAGACGGCCGTCGGGGGAGCTGACGAACAGGCCGGTGATGTCGTCGTCGACGAACCGGCGATACCTGGCCTCGCTCTCCCGCAAGGCCTCCTCGGCCTGTTTCTGCGCCGTGATATCCAGGTTCACGCCGAGAACCCGGACGAGCCGTCCGGCTCCATCGAAGACGCCGCCGCCGAGGACCCGCATCCACCGGATCTCTCCCGACCCTTCGTCGTACCTGAACTCGAGCTCGAACGGCTCGCCACGGGCGAGGGCCGCGTCACGTTCAGCCTCGACGCGTTCGAGATCGTCGGGGTAGACCGTGCCCCAGCAGTCGTCGATGCAGATCTCGCCCAGGTCCGGGTCGAGGAGCCGGACGCGGTCGCCCGATCCGCCCCTCCCCGCCTCCTGCAGATGCCACTCCCAGGTCCCTATCCCGGCACAGGCCTTGGCCAGGCGCAGCCGCTCCTCGCTCTCCCGGAGAGCCTCCTCGGTCCCCCGTATCCCGGTCACGTCCTGCCAGATGACGAAGGCGGCGGCGATCCGTCCGTGGTCCTCGAGCGGCGAGGCCGAGACGAGGAGGTGATGTTCCTGTCCGTCGGCCGCGGTGACGATCATGGGGAGACCGTTCGCCCGCTCGCCCCGGAGCGCCCGGGATAGGGGGAGCTCCTCCGGGAGATACGCGGTGCCGTCGGGGTGCCGGTTCCGGAAGATCGCGAGGATCCCCCCGGCCGTGACACCATCGAGGCTCCGGCCCGCGAGCTCCTCGATCGGGCCGTTCGCGGCCACGATCCCGCCCCCGGCGCCGTAGACGAACGCGGGCTGCAGGATATCGTCGAGGGGGATTGACGGCGTGACCATGGGGCTCTCTCCGGCGGCGGTACTGTATCGATCACCCTACCCGTGAAAGGATAATGGTTGGCATTCGGCTTCTCCGGCGACCGGCCCCCGGATCCGGCCGGCAGGGCGAGGAGGGACGGACGGCTCGACCCGTCGCCGGCCATCTCCACGCTCTTCCCCGACGCCGGTGCACCTCGACGGCGTCCATCGGCC
The DNA here is from genome assembly GCA_964461885.1 of uncultured Methanospirillum sp. Classification (GTDB taxonomy): domain Archaea; phylum Halobacteriota; class Methanomicrobia; order Methanomicrobiales; family Methanospirillaceae; genus UBA288. The sequence goes on from CAYWVY010000087.1 coordinate 1,744, forward strand.
GGTCGATCGCGATCGCGTCCGATTGCCCTTTATAGCGTACCCTCGCGCCCGGTACCGTTTCAGATCCCCGATATGCCCTGGCGCGTTCATGAACTCGACCCGGCCGGTGCCGTCGCAGTCGAAGCCTGCGAATCCGCACCGTGGGGGACAGTGGGGGACAGCGGGCGACCGCGGCCCCCGGCCTCTTCCCCGCCCGTTCGACGCTCCAGCGTGCGCCAGACCGCGCCTTCACAGAGGTGGTCCGGTCCTCGAGGGGAGGATAGATTTAATTGATGTGGAATGCACTGTTCGCCGTAGGTGAAAACATATGACACAGGTAATTGGTGGCATACAGCAGATGGCGAACGAAACCATAGCGTTCGTCCCCAACCTGCTCGCGGCGGTCGTAATCCTCCTCATCGGCTGGATCGTCGGACGGCTCCTCGGAAAGGGAGTCGCGGCCCTGCTCAACCGGCTCGGCATCGACGACGCCATGGCGAAGACCTCGGTCGGGGAGGCGATCAACCGGCAGTACGGGAGTGCGGGCGCCCAGGGAATCGTGGCGTTCTTCGATCTCATCGTGCGCTGGTTCGTCTACCTCATCGCCATCGTGGCTGCGGCGAACGCGCTGAACCTCGCGTTCCTCACGGCCCTGGTGACGCAGATCATCGCGTTCCTGCCGAACATCGCGATCTTCATCCTCCTCCTGGTGGTTGGGTTCATCGCAATCGACTGGTTCGCTGACTTCCTGCGGCACCTGGGCGCAAGCCAGCGCATCGCGTTCATGGGTCCCCTGACCACCGTCATCCAGGCCTTCCTCTACTTTGTCCTGGTGATCCTCGCCCTCCAGCAGCTGAAGATCGACCTGACGATCATCTACGTCTTCGTCACCCCAATCGCCTGGGGCGTGGGGCTCGGCATCGGGGCTGCGATCGCTATCATCGTCGGCTTCGGCCTGCGGGACCGGGCTCCCCGGATCATGGACGACCTCGTGGGGACGATCCAGGAGGAGACCGCCTCTGCGGACTTCCTCAAGCGGGACGAGCCGAGATCCCCGTAAGGGGCGCGAGCCAACCTTCTCTCTTTTTTGTTTAATCCGCCCCCTAGGGAGCCGTGGCGGTCCTGTACGGCGCACGGATCGATATCGACTGGGTGCGGATCACCGGGGATTCACGGGCGGGGGACCTCCCCTCCCCGTCCCGGGGGATGCCGCGGGTGAAAGTATAATGCTCCCGGGCTTCCGGTATTGATCCGATGTCCCCGGTCCGTTACGGAATCCTCCTCATCATCGTCCTGACGCTGGCGATCACGGCCCTCACGTACCCGGTGCTCCCCGATCGGATCCCCTCGCACTGGAACATCGAGGGGGAGGTGAACGGGTACCTGCCGGCGGGCTGGGGCGTCCTGATCGTCCCGCTGCTGATGATCCCCTTCACGGCGCTGCTGTTCCTGCTGCCGCGGGTCGACCCGCTCAGGGAGAATTACCGGAAGTTCCGGCGGTACTACGAAGGGTTCATCCTCGTCTTCGCAGTGTATCTCTTCATCATCCAGCTCCAGATCCTCCTCTCGGGACTGGGGTACCCGGTCAGCCCCACCCTGCTGTACCCCATTGTCATCGGGGGGCTGTTCATCTATCTCGGGTTCCTGATAGAGCACGCCGAGCAAAACTGGTTCGTCGGCATCCGCACCCCCTGGACCCTGAGCAGCGAGCGGATCTGGAAGAAGACCCACGCCCGTGGAGGGCTCCTCTTCAAGATCGCGGGCATCATCGCGGTCGCCGGGGTGCTGTTCGGGAGGTATTCGTTATGGTTCGTCATGGTCCCGGTGTTCGCCGTCTCCGTCTACCTGGTAGTCTATTCGTACCTCGAGTTCCGGAGGGAGAAGGGGACGCCGGGGTGACGCGACGAATCGCCGCGCCAGGCCGGCCGCGGCGGGCAGTACTCGGCCGTGACGCCGGTCATCGCCACCCAGTTGACCGGCACCGGGTGCACTTCCACACATCCTCGGCCGGTCTGTGACGACCGCGATCCGGTTGTCCCACATCGCGTAGCCCCGCGCCCGGTACCGTTGGAGATCGGCGATATGCCCCGGCGCGTCCACAGAATCGGGCCACCCGGTGGTGCCGAGCAGCACGGGCCGGCCTTGCTCATGTCGCACGCTCGGAAAAGTGGAGAGATCCGAACGACACTCAGAGGTGGTTGAAGAGCCAGACGACGTCGGCGAAGTCGATACGGCCGTTGCCGTTGTAGTCGAAGAGGCTCATCGGCTCGTGGTCGGCGATCCACGCCATCTGGTTGAAGAACAGGACGACGTCCGCGAAGTCCTTTCTCCCGTTGCCGTTCACGTCGTCGTAGAGGTAATCGCCGCTCGTGTCAGTGGGAAGGGCTGCGCCCCCTGGAACAGCTACGATTGCCGGGCCGGACCAGGGCGCGAGCGGCAGCTGATCGACACCCCCCCACCCGTTATCGAACGGCTCGTCGCAGAACCCGTCGCCGTTCACATCGGGGTGGGTCTCGGAGAAGCCCGTCCCCTCGAGGTTCGCCCAGAAGTTACCGCCGATGTGCGGCCCGCCCACGATATTGGGTCCAGGCGACGGGGTCGTGTTCCAGGTGGCGTTCGGCAGCGAGCCGTACAGGGCTTCCCAGTTCCTGAAGACGTTATTGACCACGATGGCATCGTTGTTGGAACCATCCACCGTCGAGAGGGACAGGATGCCGCAATGTCTCCCGGTGATCTGGTTGCCCGTCACCCGTGTCGAATCCGAAAACATGAGGTTGATGCTTCCATGGTCGCCGCCGAGATCGTTGTCGAAGATCCCGGTGCCGGTCGAACCCGCAACCTCGATGGCATGGATGTACATTTCTTCGAATCCGCCGCCATAGTAGGAGAGCGAGAACGCGTCACCCGTCCTCAGGACGTCGTTCGCACGGAGGGTCGCATTCACGGCGTCGGTCACGGCAACTCCCGTGACGTCGTTGAAGGAGAGATTGTTGTTCAGAACCTCAACGCCTCTCGTGTCGTTCAGGGCGATCCCCTGGAGATTGTGCGAGATCTCCGACGTTTCAATCGCGGAATCGGTGACCGCATCGGCGCAGATCCCCGTCTCCCAGTTGACCAGCCGGACGTTCCTGACGACGACGTTGGAGACCGGGCCGGTCATCCTGATGCCGCAGCTGCCGGGCCTACCCGATCCGTCGATGGTATGTCCCATACCGTCGAGGACAACGTCCGACGACCGGATCTCGATGGGCGTTACTGTTCCGTCAAAACCATCAGCCACGACTGAGTACGTTCCCGGCGACGCGATCACGAGGGGCGCCGGCGTCGGCACGGGCACCGGGGCCGACGACGAGACCGTGAACATGTAGACGTCCCAGTTCCCGTTCCGGTTGTCCTGCCAGACGATGCGGTCGCCATCGACGGCCGGTGAGGTCTGGTCCCCCACCGCCGTGGAGACGGTCGCGACGGTATCACCGGAGAGGCTTCCCATGTAGATGTCCCAGGTGCCGCTGCGGTTGTCCTGCCAGACCACGCGATCGCCGCTGATCGTTGGGTTCATCTGATCGCCGGAAGCGTTGAGCCAGGCGCCGCCGGAAGGATACGTCTGACGCAGATCCCAGTAATAGAGGTCGTACTCTCCGCCGGACTCCTTGGACCAGACGACGTTCGTCCCGTCGATGGCCAGCGACGCCCGGTCTCCGACGCTCGTCGCGAACTGCCGGGCCGTCCCCTGCAGGAGGTTGTAGCGGTACATGTCCCACGAGTAGCCGTTGTACTCCAGCCAGACGATGTTGTCGCCGGAGATATCGGGCGACCGGATCTCGTTCGGCGACTCCCGGATTGTGAACACGTACCGCGTCGCCGTGTCGTACAGAATGACCCGGTAATCGCCGCCGACGTTGCTCAGGACGTAGACAAGCCGGTTCCCGTCGATCGCGAGGTCGTTGATCACCCGCTGGCCGGGCTCCCCGACCAGCGTGACGTTGACGGGGTCGCCGGCGAGGGTTCGGCCCCTGACCTCGTTGTTGATATCGGCATCGGACCTGCCGGCCCAAACCCAGAAGATCCCTGCGTCCGAGATGACGGCGTCACGGTCGTTCGGGAGGAATTTACCGTAGTCGGACGCCGAGGCGCCCTCGGGCCGTTCCAGGTGCGAGACGAGATCATAGGAGTAGATGTCTCCATCGGACTCGAATCCGATCTTCCCCGGATACCAGTCGTTATTTCTCCAGTCCTGCCAGATGACACGTGTACCGTGGATGGCCGGATCGACCTGATCGGCGGTGCGGACAACGATCGGCGTCTCATACCCGGACGCCGCGGCCGAGCTCTCGCTGCCCGCGACCATCGGAGAGGGCTCCGTGACGATGGCGGGCGTGTTCATAGACTCATTCAGGGCCTGCGCGCCCCCGGCGAACAGGCAGAGCGCCAGCAGCAGCGCTGCCATCGCCAGGATATCGCGGCGCCTGCGAACAGGTGAGATGGTCTGCATCATTTCCTCCGGACGCTCCGCCCGGGAGCGGCATTGCGCATCGGTGATTCTCATCCCGCGCGGAGGATTGGCATGGTGCCCGACCACGAGGGCCTTCAAAGAGGGTCTGTCGCTCCACGCGCAATTAGGGTGGATACACTCCCGATCCGATAAATTTTTCGAAAAACCTCTTCGTGGCACGGCGAAATCGCGACCGCTCGCCGGTCATCTGCCTTGGACAGGGGTTCCGGTTCTTTTCGATTGATCAAGGCGGCGCGAGCCCCCTCCCTCTTTGTGGGCGAGCAGCGGAGCGGAAGCGAGCCGGCACGGTCGCGGCACGGGAGGCCACCCCGGCCCCCACGGCATGGGGCGACGCCCGACACGGTTCGATACGATTATACCGTTAGCCGATGATGAACAAGTTGCCCGAGCGACGGGCACGGGGTCGGGGGCGTTTGTCTTGGTTGTTGGTACTCCTGGTTATCCCCCCGGTACCGTTTCTTTTCCACTCAGCCCATCGCCGGCCGCGGCGGGCAGCGTTCGATTGTGATGCCGCCCATGTCCACCAGGCCGCGGGAGGGTGGATGCACCTCGACGAGCTCAGCTTCCCGATCGGTCACGATCGCGATCCGGTTGCCGGTCATCCGGTAGGAGCGAGCCCGGTACCGCTTCAGGTCCTCGACATGCGAGGGGGCGTCCACGAACTCTAACCGCTCCGTGATCCCGAGCAGCACCGGCCGGCCGGAGCCGGCGAAGTTCAGGACGTGATCCCGACCTGGGCGTCGGTCCCGACCATCTGGAGAGCCCGGCGGGTGGCTCCAGTGGAAATAAAGCCCTCGACCTTTGCCCGGTTGCCGCCGTACTCGATCACCAGGCCGTAGGCCGAGCCGATATCCGAACAATCTAAAAGGGACAGGCTCCCGGCCTCCTGGTTCTTGCAGAGGAACCCGGCCTTGCGGTTGTTGTTGACCGTGCAGCCCACGAGCCGGGCCGACTGGACGTAGAACCCGGA
>CAYWVY010000088.1:0-6944 GCA_964461885.1 uncultured Methanospirillum sp.
GTGATCGCGCGGCTACCGCGATGTCCCCGGTTCGACTCCGGGAGGCGGGATCTGCGTCAACCCTAAACCCAAACGAGCCCAGGTAGTGTAGTGGCCTATCATGATGCCCTGTCACGGCATCGACTCGGATTCGAATTCCGACCTGGGCGTATCAACTCGGGCGTAACGCCCATCCGATTTTCCTGAAATTTTTAACCGGATCGGGCCTGTTGCAGGACCGTCTCTCGCGCTGGTACTCTGCGTTTGCTGGGTTCACCGATCCCGGGCGGCGCCGAGCGAGAGGACGGGAGCGGGACAGATCACTGCCCCGCGCCGCCTGTGCGGACGCCGATCCGCGTGGACTCCCGGGAACTCTTGAGCTGCGTCCACTCTTCGGCCATCCGCCCGTCCTTTATGCGAAACCACGAGATGGCCCTGAAATTGACCTTCTGCCCCGTCGGCGGCATTCCCCATCAGATCCCCGGTGTGCGTGCCGGTGGCGACTTAGCGAACCGCGACCTGGTCCCCCTCTGCGATCACGTCCTCGGCGGTCATGTGGAGGCCCGGCGCCCCGGTGCGGTACATGTTCGCGAGCGCTCGCATTCCCTCCTTGCCGGGCGGAAGCCCCGGTTCATGACCTCCTCGAAGACCCGGCCGACGGCCTGCTTGTCCTCCTCGATAGAGATACGTCTCCTCTCCCCGAACCGCACCCCGCAGGGTCCGAGAGAACGAATACGGGCGCGATGCGCGCTGAGCCTTCGTCTGCCTGTGATAAAAATTCATCAAATTGAAGTTATACTCAAGTGAAGGTGACGTCGGAAGCTCTGTTTCATTCGATCTCCCCGGTCTCCGACGCTCTTTCGAGATCGGTTCTCATGCGGGGACGGCCCGTGGAGGGCAGGCGATCATTCGTTTCACCCTCCCCGCCGGCGCGAACCGTTGCGACTACCGCGACGTCCCCCCGCTGGATCCGGGATCCACAACAACCGCGCACGAGCCCGGAGGAGGGACGACAGTCACGATGCCCGTCACGGCGCGGACCCGGGCGTAGCGGGATCGGTGCGGCGTCCGGCTGTTGAAAACTCCAACCGGTCTTTCCAGCCCTCGTTCCAGGATCGTGCCCGGGGATGATGCTGCGTGTCGCACGGTGTCGATCCGGTTGGTTCACTTTCCTCACCGTATCGAGGCGATACGGTCCCCCGGGCCCCGTTGCTTCCGGGATCGACCCCCCGACGAACGACATCCCGTCATCACTGATCGTCGATGACCCGGACGAGGAGGCGGTTATGACTTCGTCCTCCGCCAGGGTTCACGGTCACATCGCCCGGTCCCCCGGCCCGTGGCAACGACGATCGCCGAGACAATTCGCCACGTATATATCCGACGCCGGAGGAAGCCTCTACGGAGACTCTCATGCGCCAACTGCTCCGGATCTGCCTGGTCCTGCTGCTCGCAACGGCCGCCGTGCTCGCGGGCTGCACGGCCCCGGCGACGAACGCCACCCCGAACACGACCACGCCCACGACCGATGCCGCTCCGCCGCAGGCGGCACGACTGATGCTGCTGACCGAGGAGTACCCCCCCCTCAACTACCAGGAGGAGGGTAGGGCCTCCGGGGTCGCGATCGACCTGCTCGACGAGACGCTCGAGCGGCTCGGCACCGGCCAGTCGGTCGACGACGTCCGGTTCCTGCCCTGGCCCGACGCATACAACCGGACCCTCGTTGAGGCCGACACGGTCCTCTTTGCGACCGAGCGCCTGCCCGAGCGCGAGAACCTGTTCAAGTGGGCGGGGCCGATCTACCCCGAGCGTGCGGTTCTCTACGGGCTTCGCGAACGCAATATCACGATCGCCGACGCATCCGACCTCTCGCGCTACCGGATCGCGGTGGTGCGGGACGACGCGGCCCTCCGGAAACTCCTCGACATCGGCGTCCCCGCATCCGCGCTCCGGATCGCGGAGGACCAGGCCGACCTCGTGGCCTGGCTCGACACGGGCGAGGTTGACCTCTTCGCCTACGGCGAGCAGCCCGGCCGGTGGCTCGCCGTCCGAGCGGGGCAGAACCCGCTCCGGCTGCGGTCGGCCTTCACGCTTGCCGAGTACGAGAGCTACTTCGCGTTCAACCGCAACACCTCGGACGAGACCGTGGCGCGGTTCCAGGCCGCACTGGACCGGCTCTCGATCGACCGCGACGTCGACAACCTCACGGTCCGCGACCGCATTCTCCGCCAGTACCTCCCGCCGTTCGCCCTCGGGCGGACCGTGTTCCTGACCGAGGAGTACCCACCCCTGAACACCGCTGCGAACGGCACGATCGGGGGCATCGCCCCGGACCTCCTCCGCGCGGTCTTCGGGCAGATCAACCTGACGCTCCGGGAGGACCAGCTCCGGCTCACGGACTGGCCCGAGGCCTACGGCACGGCGCTCGAGCAGAACGAGACGGTCGTCTTCTCGACGGCCCGGACAGCGGACCGCGAGAACCTCTTCCAGTGGGCCGGGCCCATCGCCCGGCTCCAGTACGTGGTGCTCGTCGACCGGGACCGGGCAACCGCCGGCGGCGACCTCGCCCGGTACCGTATCGCAACCGTCCGCAACGATACGGCCGCGACGTACCTTCGCGATGCCGGCGTGCCAGACGACTCGGTCCTCTACGAGACCGACCCCGCCGCCCTCGTGGACGCGGTCAGAGACGGGCGGGCGGACGCGATCGCGTACCCGCTCATCACGATCCGGGCCCTGCTCGACCGCGCGGGCCTCGACCCCAACCGGTTCGAGGTCGTCCGGACGCTCGGAGAGCGCGACATGTACTTCGCGTTCAACCGGAACGTCTCCCCGATCACGGTCCAGGCGGTGAACCTGAGCATCGCCGAGCTCAAGGCCGGGAAGGACGCGTCCGGGGTCGCGCCGTACGAACGGATCCTCTACCGGCACGTCGGGGCCGAGTGCTCCGGGGGGGCGTCGAACCTGACCGGCGCGATGGCGATCGTCAACCTCACGGCGGACCGGGTGGCCGCGGATGCCGCCGGCACCTTCCGGGAGATCAGTGCAGGACGGCCCCCGTACCGCGACCCGGGCGACCCCGAGGTCTACGCCTTCGTCTACGACACGAACCTGACCATGGTCGCCCACCCCAACCCGCTGATCGTCGGCATGAACCTGTCCGGCACGACCGACGTGGCCGGCACGCCGTTCCGCAACGAGATACGGGAGACCGCCACCACGAAGGGATCGGGATGGGTCGACTACGTCTATGTGAACGTTAACGAGAGCCGTCTCTCGCAGAAGACGACCTACTGCCAACTGGCCCGGGGCAGCGACGGGCAGGACTACATCGTCTGCGCGGGCACATTCCGGGACTGCGGGACCTGAGAGGGTCCCGGGACGGCCCCTCTCTCGCTGTTTTAAGGTGTACGGTGCCGGCCCGGCGAGTCGGTCCGTATGGAGACAGGGCGAGCCGGGTTGCCCGGTGGAACCACCCGCGCGGGCGCCGGCGCGGGGCGGGACCAGCGGGCGGCACGACGAACAGGTCGAAGACCCTCCTCTCTTCATCACGTTTTCGCGCTCCCCCTGTGCCAGTTGTGCCAGATGTGCCACTTCCGGCGGAAGATCCCAATGAAGAGGACTACCATGGAGAAAGTTTCCGGATCTGGCCGGCACATCTGGCACGTGGCAGACAGAAGAGACCGGGATCCGCCTCATTGCTGTCCCCGAACCGGATTCCGCGCCGGAACCGGTCGAATTCAGCCTTGCCTCGTGGAATCGATCTGGCACAGTCCGGGTCGGGGATCTCGCCCCGGACCTGGATGGCCGTGGCGAACCTCTCCCGCGAGACGGGGGCACCGCCGTTATCGCATACGGCCGGCCGGTCCGGCATCTCGTACCAACCGGATCACGCGGCCGTTCGGGTCGCCCGCGGCCGCGAACTCCTCGCCGGGGAACCGAGAACGCCGGCAGCTGCACGGGCTGGCGGCCGGCCGCGACGTCCCCGGTTCGGCTCGAGCCGGGGCCGATCGGCCCGGTGATGGCAGTGGCAGCAGGCGGCGATCCGTTGTCACTGACCGCTCTGCCTTTTCGCCGGCCTCCGGCCGCTTCGATACCCAAGAGGATGACCGTACGGTTTTAGGTGGAGCTTTGAAGTCCCGTTCGAGCGCCACAGTGGTACGGGGGAGAGGTGGAGAGGCTTAGTCGGTCATCGAAGTCATCGACATCATACCGAAATGGTCGCCGCCGGTGTCTTGCCAGCTGAGGGAATTGAACGCAGAACCGTCGAGCTTACCTGTATTGCAACGTTGTCGTAAACTCTCACAATAAGCATAAATATGATCAATCAACCGGGGGAGTTGTCGGTTGAACAACCGATGGAGGTGAGTAAAAAATGGTCAGTGTGATTTGGCTCGCCGTGGTATTCCTGGTTTTGGCCCTGGTGTTCTACATCTTCGGCGCAAGAGGGATCGCCGGGTTCTCGATGGACATCGCAAAATGGTTGGTGATAATTTTCGTAGTAGTTGCGATTATAACATTCCTGTTCGGCGGGAGTATCAATATTTAAGGATCGGGAAGCGGGACAGTTCCTCCCACTCCCGTTTTATCCTGTTGTGTCCTGGTACAAGACTCCGTCGGTGTATATCATGATAGTTTGTACCATTCGGCCGGGGTGAGGTGATTTAAGAATCGCATCTCTAATTGGTTGTTTGATCTGTCCCGCCTCCGTGAGGGTGGGTTCCACCTTTTCCCGGACCGCCACCGACGGCCGGACCGTCGCCGGTTCCGGCTCAAGCCGGCCCACCAGCAGGTCACGAGCGCGACTGGCCGCCACGTCCTCTCCACGATGCCGCTCCGGGAAGCCGTGGGATCAATCCTGAAGGTCGTACGAAACATTCCCGCTCTTGGAAGCCCGGGATAGCCGAAAGGAATCAGGAGCGCAACGAATTAAAATAGACCTGGGCGAATGGTCGCGAAGTCCTGAGACGATAAGGTGCAGGGCCGGGCTATTCTCACCCATCGCAAATCCGGGAAAATATCAGGGCTGAACTTACACGAGATCCTTCTTAATCGCCATTTTTTTGATCTTTTCATTGATATTCGGACTGTTCTCCATAAGGTGCCACTCGTCGTGACTCATCCCCATGAAAAAGCCGCATTCCGAACATTTCGTCCAGGCTTCATACTGGTCCGGGAATTCTGCATGAAGGGCTGATTTTCCGCACCGGGGGCATACGAGTTTCACCTGGTCGGTCGACTCGGTAACCTCGCTCTCCCGGTCGTGGGGTTCGATCTTTTCCCCTCCGGAATCGGGCTCGAGGGCACGGGCTTTTGCACTATTTGTGACGTGATGTGGCGCAACGCTGCTGTCACCGCGAGCAACTCTTTCCTGAACTTTTAACTTGTCCGTCATTTTTATTTTCCCCGTCCTTTCCCCTATCGATTTTATAAAATGTTTAAACGAAAAAAACCGTATACCCCGACTGGAGATAGCCTCCACTGAGCGTTGAAGTATATCCTTCTACCTGTTGTTGGAAAATTTGCATCATCCGGGGCATTCCATCCCCTCATCCTTCCGGTCCCAGCCCTCCCCCCGGCCCGCGTCGCGAGCGCCGGGCCCGCAACATTTAAACTTGCCAGGCGAGATGCAGATACATCCCCCCAGCGAGGTAATCATGACGTCGCAATTGATGGAGTACTTCAACAGGCAGCCCCGGATCGGCATGATCAGCTCTGCCGGAAAGGACGGAAAGGTTGACGTAGCGGTGATGGGTTCTCCGCACATGACCGACGAGAAGACCGTGGTCCTGGGGTCCGGGGAAAACCGGACGCTCGCGAACCTTCGCGAGAACCCGCATGCAGTCTATATGATCATCGAGCCGGGACCGGGCATCATGGACTGGAAGGGCGTCCGGGTGTACATGACGCTGACGGACCTGGCCACCTCCGGCCCGGCGTTCGACGGTTACAAGACGCAGCTGGCTATGGCCGCCGGCGAGGACGCGGCATCCATGATCAAGGCCCTCGCGACCTTTGAGGTCACCGAGGTCCGGCCGATCGTCGACATGGGGCAGGGCTGGGAACGGTCCGTCTGACCCCCCCCTTCTCACTGCCGGTTGCCACGCCGACGATCACACCGATAGCCGTTGCTGCCCGGCCGCCTTGACCGCCACCGCCGCCGGCGCAGCGGCAAAGGCAGGCCCGCCGAGCACGGCTCCGCACGCGGCCGCGGCGAACGTCTCGAGCGCCGCATCGCGGGCACGGATGCGGGCATCGAGGTCGAGGCGATAGCGGTTTCGGCGGGATGGGCGCTTCGCCCCTGCAGTCTCCCCTCGCTCCGGCTCAGGGCAGTCCTTCCCGGATGGCCCTCACCGGTGCCTCGAGCGCCGGTAGATCCCCGGAGACCGTGGCCCAGACCGTGCCTTCGTCTATCCCGAAGTACTGGTGGACCAGGATATTGCGCGCGGCGACGATCCATCGCCACGGTATCTCCGGATGGTCTGAAACGAGATCGGCGGAGAGGTTATTCGCCGCCTCGCCGATCACCTTGAGGTGGTAGACGACCCGGACGTGGAGGAGCTCCGAACCGAACAGCTCCTCCGGCGTCGACGGACACTTCCCCGGATTGTATCGATCGCCTCGAGGATGTCCGTGAGCCGGTCCCGGTCGGATCTCAGAGGGGAACCGCTTCCCGCATCACCGTCTCGCGAACCCGGTCCCTGAGCCCACGGTCGGACGCCACCTCGACGCGGCACCCCAGGAGGTCCTCGAGGTCCAGCTGGAACCCCGCGTGGTCGAGGAGAGACGTCCCGGGCGCGAAGGTGACGAGCAGGTCGAGGTCGCTGTCCGCGCGGGCCTCGCGCCGGGCGACCGAGCGGAAGACGCGGACGTTTGTCACCCCGTACCGGGCGGCCACGGCCAGGATCTCGTCGCGCTTCGCATCGATCAGGGCGTAGATGTCGGCCGGCACGGCTCTCCTCCTG
>CAYWVY010000089.1:0-6777 GCA_964461885.1 uncultured Methanospirillum sp.
CCGGTATCGATCATCTGGAACGAATTGTTGATATGCGACTCGGTCATGTTCCGGAGCCGATTCGCATTCGTCTCGAGGTTGGCCATCGAGGTCTGGCAACTGGTCCAGATCCCGGCGAGGACGATCGTGGCGATGATGACGAAGAGGATCCCCATCATGAGATACGAAAAGGGCAGCTTCCGGTTGAGGGATGGCATCCGTTACCTCCGAGCTCTGACGATGTCCATACGAACCCGTTCCCAATAAAGACGCATGATCCTTTCCCGGGGTAGCGTCTCAGAAGTGCTGTATTTTCCCTCGGACCCTGTCTCCCTAGATCTCCATCATTCGTCCATCGCCAAATGCCTATTGCCGGTTATCCACTCCTCATTGATGTCCCTGAGAATCGATCCGGCGAGTCGCAGCAACGACTGATCTGAGGGGAACGCTCCTACGACCCGGGTTCTCCGCTTCAGCTCCCGGTTTATTCGTTCCATGCCATTGGTCGTTCGGATCCGTTTCTGATGTGCATAGGGAAAGGCCGTGGCACTCAGCAGTCCCGGGAGAAACCGTTCGATGGTCGTTGGCAGGTCTACGATAGTCCCGGGCATTCAGATCATCGGTCACCACCTGCAGCCGGTGTTCGTCTCCATAGGCTTCGCGGAGCTGGTCGGCGATGGTTGCCTGATCTTTTTTCGGGATAGTCTTGAGGACCGCTCGCGTTGCATGGACCTGGCGCATCTGCCAGGCTGCGCCAAGAAAGGCGGTTGACGCCGCGGCCTGAATCCCCCGATGGCCGTCGGAGATGATCAGCTTGACATCCTGCACACCACGTTCTTTCAGGTCATCGAAGACCGCGGACCAGCATGCCTCGTTCTCACCGTCCGCGATAGTGGCTCCGAGGATCTCACGGTACCCATCGTCCCGGACACCTGCCGTCACGAGGAGCGCTTTCGAGACATACCGGGGTCCGTCCCGGACCGTGTAATACGATGCATCGAGGAAAAGATAGGGGAATGGCTGCTCGATCGTCCGCGTGAGGAATTCCTGGACTTCGCGATCGAGGTCACCGGCGATCCGGGAGACCGAGGATGGTGAGAGCTGGTCGATCCCCAGATGCGAGATGATCGCCTCGACCTTCCGGGTCGAGACACCCTGAAGATACGGTTCGGCGATCGCGTTCACCAGGACCTTCTCGACCCGGGCGTACTTCCCAAAGACCTGGGTCTCGAACGGTCTCTCTCTGAACTGCGGTTTGGCGAGGACGAGATCGCCATACCGGGTGACGAGGGTTCGATCGCGAGTACCATTCCGATGCGCAGTCCGGGCCGGTGTCCGCTCATGACGGTCAGCTCCTGCTTGCTGGAGAGCTTCAAGCTGCATCACCAGGTTCAGGAACCACGTGATGACACCGCGCATCCCCTCACTCTGGTCGGAAAGATAATCTTCGATACACGATAACGGGATCATGGTCCTGAGTCTCCTTTATCCAAATCCAGGTTGGGTTCAGGGCCAATGAGAATTTACATCACTTTTCGCACACTACCACGGCGGACCTGAACTCCCGACGGAACAGGAGGTGATGGAGCTCTTCCACGGGCTCCACGAGCAGGGGACGACCATCGTCATGGTCACCCACGCCGCGGAACTCTCGTCCTTCGCCACGCGGGTCCTCGTCATGGACGGGGGGCGCTGGCCGAACCCGGCCGCTGACCGCGGTCCTGTCCTTCGCGCCCACCTTTTCTCCCCGGCCCGTTCCCGTGGTACACGCTCTCCTCGGTGTGCGCCACCGCCAGTGGTCCAATAGCAATTCGTCCAACATCAGCCCCCCCCGGCAGACCGGAGCCTGTGATACCTTCACGGCATGGCTCTCCTTCGCGGATCGTATCGTGCGGTATCAGAGTACCGACACGGAGAATGGGGAATTCTTTCCCGCGGGACGAGGCGGTGGCGGGGAAAAAGGTTAGAGATTCTGGAAGAGCCAGACCACGTCGGCGAAGTCTATCCGGTTGTTGCCGTTGTAATCGAACAGCGCAATCGGCTCGTTCGCCTCGATCCAGATCATCTGGGTGAAGTAGAGGACGATGTCGTTGAAGTCCCTCCGACCGTTGCCGTTCACGTCGTCGTACAGCCCATCGGCGTTCGTGTCCGTCGGCATGAGGGTGCTTGGCGGCACGGGCACCAGGGACGGCGCCGCGACGACCTGGTATTTCCGCATCATCTCGTTGTCCTCGTGATCGATGATGTGGCAGTGCCAGACGTAGTACCCGATCGTCGGGTCGAAGGAGAACGGGGTCCCGTCCTGGGAGGCGAATCGCGTCCTGATCCAGGTCACCTCGCCGGGGTTCATCTTGACCGTGTCCTTCCATGCCTGCTCGGTCGGGTCCGGCAGCATCTCGGGCCCGAACAGGTAGGGCGTGACGTCGACACTGACGGTCGGGCCCGACCACGGGGGCGCCGCGCCGTTGCCGGCGGCGCTATTGGCGAGCAGCCAGGCGTTGTAGTGGCCGACTGCGTCGTACTGCTGCCGCTTGACCACCTGGTACTGGACCAGGTGCAGGTGGATCGGGTGGGTGTCCGCAGTCGGGTTGGCGACGATCCACTCCTCGGTCGATCCCTGCCTGGGGAGCTCGGAGATGGCGGCGTCGTACTTCTGCCCGTTGAGGAGGAGCTCGAGCGGACCGCCGTCCCCCATGACCTCGGTCAGGACGAGCGACCGGTTGAGGGATGGGGTTGGCAGGTTCGGGAAGGCCCCGGCAAGGGTCGGGTTCAGCACGTCCGGAAGGGCCTGGGCACCCGGCGCGCTGGTGTTGCCGACGTCGAACCGCATGATCTGGCCGGTGGTGGCGGGGTCCACGGGATCCCCGTCGGGGAACGGCGCGGCGGCGTCATTCAGCAGGGTCACGCTGGTCCCGGGCGCGATGTTCGAGAAGTCGACGATGACGTCGAAGCGCTCCGCGGGCGCGATGAGGATGCTGTTGACGTTGACGGCCGACTTCAGGTACCCACCCTCGGAGCCGATGATGGTGAACGGCATGCCGTTCGAGAAGCTCAGGTTGTAGAACCGGGCGTTCGACCCGTCGAGCAGGCGGAAGCGGTAGGCACCCCGGTCCACGTTCATCTCCGGCCAGACGAGACCGTTCACCATGATGGTGTCGCCGAAGAACTCGGGGCCCCAGTAAGGATGGACATCCGGGTTCGTCGGAGCGATGGGGAAGTCGAACGTGCCGTCATCGTTGAAATTACGGTCCTGGATGACGAGCGGGACTTCGTACTTGCCCTGCGGCAGGAGCGGGGCGATCGGGTCGTCGGAGTCGCGGAGGAGGTAGAACCCGGCCAGTCCCGCCACGACGTTCAGCCGCGTCATGCCGACGGCGTGGTCGTGGTACCAGAGCGTGGTGGCCTCCTGGGAGTTGGGGTACTGGTAGACCGCTGCATTGATGTCGGTCGGCTCGGCCGTGTAGTACTCGCTCCCGTGTTTGCCGTCGCTCGTGAACCAGGCGTCGGGGCCGCCGTCGACGGCGGCCGGGACTTCACCGCCGTGGAGGTGGACGCACATCGGTACGGGGCTCTGTGCCGTCGGGTACCCCGGGGGGAATCCCGCGAAGGGGGATGAGGGCATCGCCATGTTGTTCGGGTTGGCCCACATGATCGTGGGATCAATCGCGAACATGTGCGATCCCCTCAGGTCGTTGACGTACGTCACCCTGATCGGCGTATCCTTCTCCGTCTCGAAGGACGGGCCCGGTGAGTTACGGATATAGCCCAGGGATTGGCCCGTCACCGCGTCCTTCGCCAGCCCTCCGTAGCCGTACACGGTGGTCTGAAGCCCCATGGACGGCGGGAGGATGGTCTGGTTGAACTGGAAGGCGTTCACCACGTAGCGGTTACTGCTCGTTTCAGCGTAGACCGGCGGGGGGCCGGTGATGGTGTTCTCCCACTTGGGGATGGACAGCGGATCAAGGGGGGCGGCGCTGACGTGCACCGCGCCCGAGAGGGCAAGAAGGAGCGCCAGCACCAGGACTACCCAGCGACTCCGGTTTCGTGTTCGTTCTCCAGTGAGCATACGAATAACTCCAGTCATTCTCTCTGTGCACATACGGATTGCATGCCACTCGCAGACTCCGCGTGAATCGTGATGGCGTGGGACGAGAGGGCCGGGTTCCTCCACCCGGAGCTCGACCGCGAACCTCCGCCCAATAATTTCGACTCAATCAATATGGCTATGAAGCGAGAACGCTCGGCGGGTGGTTATAGTTTTTGCCACCGGGGATCTCGGTCCGGCCCGATGGCAATTCATTCGGCGAACACCCCCTCGAGCAGGCCCGTGTTCGTGACGCCTTCACGGCATCGGGATGTCCGGGTGAGTGTATGTCCGGGCGTGCACGTCCGGGGACGGCGGCACCGATCCCGGCGGCATCACCCTGCCTCTGCGGGTTCCCGGCGGGCCGCGCGCCCGACTCAGGCGTCCCGCTGCCCGGTGATGTCGCGGAAGACCACGGCCACCCGGCCGTGCCGGACCGGGAACCCCGTGACGTGGAACCAGCGGTCGAGCGTGGGAAAGGGCTCCTCGACCGCGACGAAGGCCCGGTTGCGGCTGACCTCGAGGAAGAGGTCGAGCCACTCGCGGTGCAGGGTCGGGAGGATCATGAAGGCCGTCTGGCCGACGATCAGGTCGGCCGGCAGGGAGAGCGCCCGCTCGAAGGCCGGGTTGACGTCGACGAGGCGGATGTCGACGGGCTCGCCGCGCTCGTCGACGACCATCTCGCAGATGGCGCAGGCGTCGACCATGTTCGAAAAGAACGACCGGGCGTCGGCTTCGCTCTCGCGCAGGGCCTCCTCGGCCCGTTTCCGCTCGGTTACGTCGATGATGACCCCGAGCACCCGGACGAGGACTCCGCGCTCGTCGCGCATGCCGCGCCCCTTGAGCTGGAGCCACCGGATCTCACCCGAGGGGATGACGATCCGGAAGTCGAGATCGAGGGGTTCACCTGCGGCGAGGGCACGCTGCCGCTCGGACTCGACCCGCCCGCGGTCGTCGGGGTGGATGTTCCGGCCCCAGTCCTCGTAGGACACCATCGCCGCCGGATCCAGCAGGTAGCGCCGGATGAACCCCGGCGCGATGGTCACTCGATCTGTCGCGGCGTCGCGGTCCCAGATCGCGATCCCGGCGCTCTCCTGCGCGAGGCGGAGCCGCTCCTCGCTCTCGAGCAGCGCCTTTTCGGCCCGCTTCTGCTCGGTGACGTCGCGGGTGGTCCCCCGGTAGCCGAGCAGGGTGCCGTCCGCATCGAAGAACGGAACCCCGCTGATCTCGAGGGCGATCCGGTGGCCCCGGCCGTCGCTCGAGACGATCTCCATCCCGGAGAAGCCGCTCCCCGCTTCCGCCACCGCCTCGAACGCGGCGAGGGCGCCCCTCCTCTCGTCGGGCGGCACCAGGTCGAACGGCGTTCTGCCGACCATCTCCTCGCGCCGGATCCTCCAGAGCCGCTCGATCTGCGGGCTGCAGTAGGTAAACCTCCCCGTTGCGTCGCTCTCCCAGACGAAATCCGCGTTGGTCTCGATCAGGGCCCGGTACTTCTCCTCGCTCTCCCGGAGCGCCGCCCCGGCCTGTTTGCGGTCGGTGATGTCGCGCACGGTGCCCCCCCAGGAGAGGGGCCGGCCCGCCTCGTCGCGCTCGACCCGGAAGCGGTCCGAAAACCACCGGTAGGTGCCGTCCCTGCAGAGGAACCGGTAATCGAGGGTCTCCCCGGCATTTTCGGGCGCTCCATCCACCTTCGCGGAGACCACCGCCCGCTGGTCCTCGGGGTGGACGCGTGCCAGGATGTCGTTGACGGACATGGCCAGGCACTCCTCCACGGAGAAACCGGAGAGCGCCTCGATGGCGGGGCTGTAATACTCCACGCGTCCCCCGGCCAGGTTTTGGCGGTAGATGGCGTCGATGGACCTGTCCAGGATCGACCGCAGCTCGCGCTCGCTCTCGCGCAGGGCCGTCTCCGCCCTGGCCCTCCGGGTAACGTCCTGCCAGATAACGAGGGCGCCGGTAACCACGCCGCCCTCGCGGATCGGGGTGGCCGTCGCCAGGGTGTCGAGGCGCCGGCCGTCGGGAAGGGCGATCGCGACGGGGAGGTCGAGGACCATCCCGCCGCCGAGCACCCGTGCGACCATCGACCCGGCGTCTCCGACGGGCGCGCCGTCGGGCAACCGGACGTCGAAGTGAGCGGACAGGTCTGCGGCGGAGAGACCAACGACCGGCCGGCCGGCCATCGCCCCGGCGAGCTCGTTGACTGCGGCGACCCGGCCGTCGGTGTCGAAGAGGGCGGCGGGCAGCCGGATGGCATCGAGCGGGACGGACGGCGGCGGCATGGCGATCTCGATCGGTTCCGTCGTTCTGAGAGACGATAATTATTCGGGCTTTTCCCCAAGGGAATCGGCACTGCCGCGTGACGTGCCCCGTCAGGAGGCCGTCCGGACGGGTGGGCCGTCTCCCCCCAGTTTCCGGCTGCCCGTCCGGGCGGGCGACGGAGCGCTCCGCCCGCCGCCCCGCGCGTCCCCGTACTCCCGGCGTGGTCTCCGGGGGTGGGAATCCCGGCGCGGTTCGGGGCGTGCTTCGTGCCGCTCGCGGCGCCGGTGCCGTGCAGTGGTCGATACGTTTAACTAGAATTCTGTCTCACATTGTAGGGCACAGGACCCGCCTTAACTCAGACTGGTAGAGTGCGCGGCTGTAGTATGATTCACGGACAGACGTGATCGCGCGGCTACCGCGATGTCCCCGGTTCGACTCCGGGAGGCGGGATCTGC
>CAYWVY010000090.1:0-6674 GCA_964461885.1 uncultured Methanospirillum sp.
TCTCGGAGTTCAACCGGGACATCACCTACATGATGGAGATCGAGGCGCGCGAGCATGCCCAGTTCCTGGGTGCCGAGGTGACCGAGGTCCTTTACGTTCCCGGTGCATACGACATGCCGCTCGCGATCAAGTCCCTCCTCAAGAAGGGCGGGGTCGATGCGGTGGTCACCATCGGGTGCGTGATCGAAGGTGCGACCCAGCACGACGAGATCGTGGTCCAGCACGCGGCGCGGAAGATCATCGACCTCTCGCTCGAGTTCGACAAGCCGGTCGCGCTCGGGATCTCCGGGCCGGGCATGACGCGAATGGAGGCGACCGAGCGGATCGACTACGCGCGGCGCGCAGTCGAGTCGGCCGTGAAGATGTGCCAGCGCCTCGGATGAACCTCTCGGCGAAGATGGCCGCGATCGCGCCCTCCGCGACGCTCGCGATCGCGAACCGGGCAAAGGCCCTCCAGCGCCAGGGCGTGGACGTGATCAGCCTCTCCGTGGGCGAGCCGGACTTCGACACCCCGGCGCACATCACGGAGGCATGCATCGCGGCCCTCCGGCGGGGCGAGACCCATTATGCACCCGGCACCGGCCTGCCCGCGCTCGTCGACGCCATCGCCTCCAGGACCCGCGACGAGAACCGCATCCCCTGTGACCCATCGCAGGTGATCGTGACCGCCGGCGCAAAGGACGCGATCCACCAGGCGATGCAGGCCGTTCTGAACCCCGGCGACGAGGTGGTCGTGCTGACCCCCGACTGGGTCAGCTACGAACCCTGCGTCCGGCTCGCAGAAGGGGTTCCCGTCTTCGTCGCCGTGGACCCGGCGACCTTCCAGCTGACCGACGCGCTCCTCGAGGCCGTCGGGCCGAGGACCCGGATGGTCGTCGTGAACTCGCCGTCCAACCCCTCGGGGGCCGTGCTGAACTCCGCGTCCCTCCGCCTGATCGCCGACGTCTGCATGGACCGCGACCTCGTGGCGCTCTCGGACGAGATCTACGAAAAACTCGTGTACGGGCCCGGGCTCGTCTCGCTCGCGTCCCTGCCCGGAATGGCCGGGCGGACGGTCACGGTGAACGGGTTCTCGAAGGCCTACGCCATGACCGGCTGGCGGCTCGGGTGGGCGGTCGGCCCGAAGCCGATCGTGGACTACATGGCCCGGGTCCAGAGCCACACCACGAGCCAGGCAGTCACATTCGTGATGCACGGGGGCGTCGCGGCCCTCACGGGCGACCAGTCCTGCGTCGAGGTCATGCGCCAGGCCTTTGACGAGCGCCGGCGCTATGTCCTCGACCGCCTCGCCGCCATGGGCTACCGCTGCGCCCCCGCCGACGGCGCCTTCTATGCGTTCGTCGAGGTCGGCGGCGACGACGTGGCGACCGCGGCCCGATGGCTCGACCAGGCGCGGGTGGCCGTCACGCCCGGGTCGGCGTTCCACGCGCCGGGCTGGCTCCGGCTCAGTTACGCAGCGGCCCTGCCCCGCCTCGCCGAGGCGCTCGACAGGATCTCAGCGCTCGGGTGAGGGCACCCGCCCCTTTTCCTTCCGCGCCCCCAGAGCGATCCCGTCCGGCTCCTGCAGCCCCGTGACCTCGGGGAAGAGGGTCCCGGAGGCGATCCCCACGCGGAACCGCCCGTCCTGGTCCCCGAGTTCCCTGAGGTGGTCGGCGAGGTCGTGGTCGGCCTGGTCCTCGACGGGAAACCCCGCAGAGCTCCTTGAGCGCGGCAGAGCCGGACGCCGACGGTCTCATCGGGTCGGAAGAGGAGAGCCGGTGCCGGGAGCGCACGGGGCAGGGGCGTGGTGGCCGCGAGCGGATCCGCCTCGTCCCGCACGATCCCGCCCATGCGGTACGATCCCCGTTCCCGGTGTATCGGGATTCCGAAACGGGCCACGACAATCTTTTTTGAGTCCGGCATCGCACGGATCGTTGCTCATGGTGTTTGTCTACTACGCACAGGGGGTCGGCGGGCTCTACGTTGAGTTCGTCGAGCGGCTGATGAGCCAGCTCGCGCTCCGGGGAACCGAGATCATGCACGAGAACCTCGGCGAGGACCGGGGCTCGATGGACGTGAAGCACACGGACGAGGAGGGCTCGCTCGAGCTCACCGTCTCCGGACGCGATGTCAAGGCGACGTACCAGGTGAAACGCTACCGCCGTGAGATCGAGAAGGGCGCAATCGGGGCCGTTGCCGGGGGCGCACTCGGGTCCGTGCTCGGCTCGATCGGCGGGCTCTTCTCGAAGGAGCAGTCGCTCACGGACACACTGGCCGGCGCCGTCGGGGGCGCGGTGGCCGGCGGCGCGTGGCAGGCCCACGCGGGCTGGGACGAGTCCAAGCAGGAGCGGACCCGGTTCGCCGAGGTGCTGGCGGAATCCGCGAAGACCGTCGAGGACGAACTCCAGTACATCCAGCAGGGCCAGGACGAGGCGCGCGACGCGCTCAAGGAGAAGGCCCGGGCCAAGCGCGAGGAGGCGGAGTCGCGGGTCGCCGATCTCCGGAACGAGCTCGAGGACGTCTACGGGGATGCGCTCGCCCTCGCGGAGGAGCTCGAGCTGCTCGCGCAGGAGGGCCAGCAGGTCGGCAAGGCGAGGGCCCGGGTCGACCGGGCGCAGAAACTCTACGAGGAGGCCGATGCGGCGATCGAGGCCGGCGACCTGGTCCAGGCGAAGGCAAAGACCAGGGCCGCCCGGCAGATGGTCGACTCGGCCCGGTCGAGCATCGGGGAGTGAGGGACGCCTCACCCCGACCGGGGCAGTAGGGAGAACGACTCCCCGTCCGTCCCCGGCCCAGCACCAGCCGCCGTGCGGACCGGTGGTTTTCCAGCCGAGCGCCGGTCCGATATCCGACACCCGGTCCTCACGCGCATCGTAAAACCATGCATCGTCGTCGGGGACCCGGGTCGCGTGCTCAGAAGGGAGCCTCGCGCCGTCGTGAACAACGGCCTGGAGCAACACGCGCACGTCGCTGCGACCGGGACCTCGATCAGCGCCGGAGTTAGGCGGACTTCGAATACTCCGCGGCCATATCTCCGGTAGCGTCGGCGAGGGAGCCTGATCCCCCCGGCCGGGGCCCGGGTCACGATCATCCCGTGCTCGGGCTCCGCCAGGAGGATGAGGGGACCCCGGACCTGTGCGCCCGCACAATAGAGGACGTTCCGGGAACCCTGTCCATGGATAGATCGGCCACCACCTCGTCGAACAGACCCCCTGGCGAGGCCTTCGCCCGGCCACCATTCTTTATCGGGTCCGGGCGCGGGGCAACCACTTACGGTGCAGGGATACGCCCCGTCCGCATCGGGGTCGAAACGGCTCATGACCGATCCCTCGTCCTTCCCGAACCGCTGGCTGATCCTCCTCGGCCTCTTTGCTGTTGTGATGCCTGCTGCGCTCCTGCTCGTCTTCGCCCTCTGGTCACTCTTCATGGGCATCTTCCAGATCTCGCCAAGATCGTCGCGTGGCCCTCCGAACTGGTGGCCGATGCTGCTCACGGGGAGATCGGCATGACAGCTGGGCTCCACATCCTCACGCAGCCAATCGCAGGGGCCGTGGCCCCTGTCCGGGCGCTCGGGTTTTACGCGATCGTCTACGGAGCCGGGAACACGTCCACACTCTTCCTGCCCGATCCCCTGGAGCACACCCTGGAGCAGCCCCGTTGAACGTGATGACTCCTGCGAAGCCTTTTCATGGCAAGATTCGAATTAAAATAACAATATCCATGCGGGGGCGAGTGAACTTTTAACACAACAAGAACACAGGTATCATCTATGGTAGACGCTCCTTCATCACCGAACCGATGGCTTGCCATCCTCGCCGGCGTCGTCGCGATCCTCTTTGGCCTCTACGCCCTCGTGATGCCCGGTATGACACTTGCATCGCTCCTCTTCATCTTCGCGATCTTCGCGATCGTCGAGGGGGTTATCCTGCTCTTCGGCGGGATCGCGGGCGGCAGCGAGATCGGCAACCTGCGGTGGATCCTGATCGGCGCCGCCGTGGTTACCCTTATTCTCGGTATTCTCGCGATCTGGAACCCGATCGGCGTCGTCCTCACCGTTGCCTTCCTGTACGGGATCTGGGCGTTCGTCCTCGGCCTCTTCCAGGTCTTCGCCGGTATCGCCATCCGGAGCGCGCCGTACTGGTGGCTCACGCTGATTGCGGGGATCATCGGTATCATCGTTGGCCTGTACATCATGACGAATCCCGTCGCGGGTGCCGTTGTCCTGGTCTGGGTGCTGGGGATCTACGCGATCGTCTTCGGGATCGAGCGGATCGTCATGGCGTTCGCACCGAACCCGGTCGCGGCACCCGCGGCGCTCTGAGACTCACCTTTTTTCCTTCTCCCGTCCTTGAAGAGTTCATGACCGGCACTCACTCCTTTGACGACGCCGTCGCATTTCACGGCCACCGCTGCCCCGGGCTCGCGCTCGGGTACCGTGCAGCGGGTGTCGGCCTCGAGGCGCTCGACGCAGACCCCTCGGATGACGAGGAGGTCGTCGCGGTCGTTGAGAACGATGCCTGCGGCGTGGACGGCATTCAGGTCCGAACCGGCTGCACCTTCGGTAAGGGAAACCTCCGCTTCCTCGACCACGGCAAGCACGTCTACACCTTCTACAACCGGGCGACCGGCCGGGGCGTCCGGGTCGTTTCCCGCCCGGACTTCTCGACCGCGCGGTTCGACCCCGGGTTCGGCGCCCTCCGCGAGCGAGTCCACGGCGGCACGGCGAGCCCGGAGGAGCGCAACGAGTACGACCGCCGCCTCCGGGCCGTCTGCGACGCGATCCTCGCGGCTCCGGCCGACGACCTCTTCGTCGTGGCCCCACTCGAAGCCCCGCTCCCCGAGCCGGCGCAGATCCATCGCTCGGTCGTCTGCGACGCCTGCGGAGAGTCGGTCTCGGAGCATCGCGTTGTCGAGCGCGACGGACGGCGGCTCTGCATCCCCTGCGCCAAACGATGACGACGCTTTTGACCTTCGCGCCGCCCGGAGACACCCCGGGGGCGACGGTCTGGGTCTGCGACGAGCGGGCCTGCACGGCCCAGACCGTCGCCGGGGCCCTCGCCGCCCTCTTCGCGCCCGACAAAGTGGTGGTCTTCGCGCCCGGCGAGACCGGGGGTGACGGCGGGCTTACCATCCCGCTCCCCGACTGGGACTCCGAGGCCGGGCTCTGGGCGTGCTTCGAGGCGATCTGCGCCGCCGTGGGAACGGACGAGCACCTGGTCGTGGACCTGACCTGCGCGCCGGGGCCGCTTCCGTTCGTCGTCTTCCTCGCCCTGCCCTACCTCCGCGTGCTGAAGGGCGTCACCATCGATCGGGTCTTCTACGGCGCCCGTGCCGACCGGGCGGCAACCGAACTGCCCGTCCACGACCTGACCGCGTTCGTCAAGGTGCTCGACTGGGTCGGCGCGGTCGATGGCTTTCTCCGCCACCTCGACGCCTCCGACCTCGCCGAGCTCTTTGTGGCCACCCAGGACCGTGCCCACCGGGAAGGGCGCGAACCTCCGCCGCTCCTGCTCAAACCGTTCGCAAACAACCTGGTCCGGTTCACGGCAGCGGTCCGGCTCGCCCGGCCCACGGAATCGTTCCTTGCCGCGCACCTCCTTCACGAGCGGTTCGGGGCGGTCGAGCAGGAGGTCGCCGCCGACCTGCCGGCCCTCCGGCCACTCCTGGACCGGCTCGACGCGATCGCGGCCTTCGGAGCCGACGAGAGCCGGCTCGACCGTGCCCTGCTCGCACGGCAGCGGGCGCTGGTCCGGTACCAGCTCGACCACGGGCTTGTCCTCCAGGCCGTCGAGCTCGGCCGGGAATGGCTCGTGAACCTCCTCATGCTCCGGCTCGGCTGCGACGCGGATCGCTGGCTCGACCGCGATGTACGCCACGTGGTGAGCCGGACTGCGACCGGCGCGATGCTCTTGCGCCAGCGCCGGCCGTTCGAGCCCACGGACCTCTCGGGCCGCTTCGAGACCCTGCCCGACGCGGACGGGATCGCATCGGTCTGGATGGCGATCGGGGATCTCCGGAACGACCTCGCCCACTGCGGCATGAACGAGCAGCCGTTGCCGGTCCGCGTGATCGAGCGCCGGACTGCGGCCGTCGTCGCGGCCCTCGAGGCGCTCGTTTAGGTCACGCGCGCGCGCCGCACCTGGCGGAGGGCCAGAACGAAGGTGATGGTGGCGAAGAGGCAGAGCACGCCGAACGAGACTGCGAGGTCGGCGACCGAATACGAGAAGGTCTGGCCGATCGCCGAGAACTCGGGACCGATCGCGAAGTACCTAATCCCGGTCACCATGTGCGTGAGCGGGTTGACAAGCGACACCGCCTGCAGCACGGCAGGAAACGCCTGCACCGGGTAGAGCGCGTTCGAGGCGAAGAAGATCGGCATGGTCAGCAGGGTCATGATCCCCTGCATTCCCTCGGGCGACTCCATTGTGAGTGCTATCGCGGCAGAGAGAAAGACGAACCCGAGCGCGAAGGCCGAGACGAAGACGAGGATGCCGACAACTGCAACCACGGTCTGGAGCGGGGTGTAGCCGGCAAAGAACTGGACGCCGAGCAGGAGACCGAAGACGAGGATGATTACGGCCTGGATGATGGACTTGGTGACCCCCGAGAGGCCCGTGCCGAGCACGATGTTCGAGCGGCTCATGGGCGCGGCCATCACCTCGCGGAGCAGGCCCCAGTTCTTGTCGAAGAGGAGG
>CAYWVY010000091.1:0-6596 GCA_964461885.1 uncultured Methanospirillum sp.
CGGCCGGCGCGTCGAACGCGTCGAGGGTGGCCGGCTCGTCCGCCTCGTCGGGGAGTTCGGCCGCGACGCCGCGCACGTCGAGCTTGCCCGTGACGACGTCGGCGATCAGGCGGGTGCGAAACTCGAGGAGGAGGTCAATCTCGCGCTGGGTGGCGGTGATGGTGCATTCAATATCGTGTGTAGCATTATCGAGAAAGTGGACAATGGTTGACTGTTCTCCTATAGGAGGGACAGCAATCTCCACGCGCTTGAGATCGCGAATGTTGATTCCTCTCACCGTTGCGCCGATGACTCTTGATAGTACATGCTCGCGACAAATCGGTGAGCGAACGGCATAAAGTAACCACCGCGGATTAATGCCGTCCCTTGCTGCGATTCGAGCCGCATCCTGAGTTAGATTTGCACCTTCTAATTCCGGAGGTACAAATTCTGCGGCTCCAACCCCTCCCCGAATCGCGATGACAATGTCTCCCTTTTTCAGTCGCGAACGGGCATATCTGGCCTCTATATCCTGCGTAGTGCGGGAAAGCAGTTCTCGTCGAAGTCTCCCAGGCTCGCAATTTCCTCCTTTCACGATGAAAACTCCATCATCTACGTTTGGCCCCGGCAAGACGATTCCATACATAATCGGACGTAGGGGATCGGTTATCTGATGGAGTTTCATCACCTTCCAATGCTCCGGCACATCGCCAAGCCACTCCACGCCGGATGGCCTGAGCGGGACGTCGGGATCGAGCCCGCGGGTGACGGCGCGGTGGACGATTGCCTGCTTCTCCTCGGTGAGGAGCGCGATCAGCCGGCGCTTGGCCTGGACAGCGCGGCGGATGCGGGAATCGGCGTGCTCGAGGAAACGGACGATGAGTTTTTGATCCGGGATGGGAGGAAGGGCTATTGTGCAAGAACCGAGAGCGTCGCGATTTATCTTTGGCATCGCAACTCTCATGGATTCCATTATTGCATAGGATGAAAAATAGTCGGATATAAGGAGATAGAGAAGGTATTTGGCAATGAGACGCGTTCTCGGCCGAATCGGATACATATCGGCACTACAGAGGCCGGAAAAACGGGGATAGCATGCCTTTCGAAGATGTGGACGGATTTTCGAATAGAGAATATCTTGATCTGAGAATCGGTATTTTCCACTTTCTGCTGCTTGCTCATTCGCCGTTTCGGTAAATAACAATCTCCCGGTTCCTGTCTCAATGTGATTCGGGGCAATCAGAACCTCATTAACAAAATCATCGGAGGTTGGATCAATCTGGCCCTTCGCAATATCCACAACACGCTTTAGTTCAACAATCTGCCATCCCTCCGGCACCTCGCCGAGCCACGCCACGCCCGAGTCCCGATAGGCGGGATAGGAGGAGAGCCCGGCTGTCATGCGCCGGCTCCTTCTTCGCACCGCGTGTGCGACCACATCAACGGGTTCACGGATCGGCGTCCCCGTTCGCCATGTCCCATTTGTCCCATTAATGTCCCCTTTTTTGGCGTGCCGGCACCGTCGGCGCGGCGGCCAATCGAACTGTCAAGGAATCCTTAATAGTTGAACGACCCCCCGTCGGGGAAATGATGTCTCGCCCAGGTATCCGGTAATTCCGGATATCTGACCCGCCGTCGGCTACCAGACGATCGAACAGGTCGCGCCGCCCCCATCTCATGATCTGGTCCCGAGCGACAGGATCTCGTCCAGCAGTCCCTCGCTCTCCTTCAGCACGGCCAGGATGTCGGCCCGGATCTCCTCGAGCGTCCGCATCGGCGCCGGCTTGTAGAAGTACCGGTTGAAGCTGATCTCGTACCCGACCTTCACGACGTCCGGGTCGAACCAGGCGTCGGGCGCGTACGGCAGCACCTCGCGCTCGAGGAACGCCTCGACCCCGCCGTCCTCGAGGAGCGGCACCTGCTCGGTGTCGCGCAGATCGGGGTCGGGCTCGTACTCCACGACGGCCGGCCGGCCGTCGATCGTCGCCGCGAAGAGGCCGTGGAGCGGGTCGGGTTCGACCCCCCGGCGGTGGACCCTCCGGATCACCGGCTGCGCGGCCTCGTCGCGCTCCTGGCTCTCCTTCAGCGCCCTGATCTCCTTCGGGCTATAGGCCCGGCCCCCGTCGACGCCCTTCAGCCGCAGGGGCCGCTCGACCGTCACCTTCCGGTAACCGAACGCCTCGTTCAAGAAGATCTTCGACTGCTCCGTCTCCTCGAACGCGAGGAAGGCGTCGGTCACCCGCCGGCAGTCCTCCTCCGAGAGCTGGCAGTTCTTCTTCCCCAGGTTCTTCCGGAGCGGTTTGTACCACTGCGTCGCGTCGATCAGCTGCACCTTCCCCTGCCGGTGGTCGGGCTTCCGGTTCGTGAGCACCCAGACGTACGTCGCGATCCCCGTGTTGTAGAACATGTTCAGCGGCAGCGCCACGATCGCCTCGAGCCAGTCGTTCTCGATGATCCACCGGCGGATGTTCGACTCGCCCTGGCCCGCGTCGCCCGTGAAGAGCGCCGAGCCGTTGTGGACCTCCGCGATCCGGCTGCCGAGCGGGGTCGCCCGCTTCATCTTCGAGAGCATGTTCGCGAGAAAGAGCATCTGCCCGTCGCTCGACCGGGTGACGAGCGAGAACTCGGGGTCGCCGTTGTGCTCGATGACGAAGCGGGGGTCCCGGATCCCCACCTTGCCGCCCATCCGCTCGAGGTCGCCCTTCCAGCTCTTGCCGTACGGGGGGTTCGAGAGCATGAAGTCGAACTCGCGCGACGGGAACGCGTCGTTCGAGAGCGTCGAGTACTCCGGCCCGCCGACGATGTTGTCCGCGGCGTCGCCCTCGCCCTTCAGGAGGAGGTCAGCCTTCGCGATGGCGTACGTCTCCGCGTTGATCTCCTGGCCGTAGAGGTGGGTCACGACCTCCGTGCCGCGCTCGCAGGCGATCTGCTGCAGCGTCTCCTCCGCCACGGTCAGCATCCCGCCCGTGCCGCAGGCCCCGTCGTAGAGCAGGTAGGTGCCCGACGGGATCGCGTCGGCGATCGGCAGGAAGACCAGGCGCGCCATCAGCTTCACGGCGTCGCGCGGCGTCCAGTGCTCGCCGGCCTCCTCGTTGTTCTCCTCGTTGAACCGGCGGAGGAGCTCCTCGAAGATCGTGCCCATCGCGTGGTTGTCGAGCCCCGGCAGGCGGGGCGTGCCGTCGACGCCCAGCACCGGCTCCGGTCCCAGGTTGATCGCCGGGTCCAGCAACTTCTCGATCAGGGTCCCGAGCGCGTCCGCCTTCGAGAGGCGCGGGATCTGGTTGCGGAACTCGAAGTTGTCCAGGATCTCCTGCACGTTCGGCGAGAAGCCGTCGAGGTACGCCTCGAAGTCGGCCTTCAACTTCTGCTGGGTCGAGCGCGCCCGCAGGTCGCGGAGGGTGAACTGCGAGGTGTTGTAGAAGGCCTGGCCGGCGGCCCGGCGGAGGCCGTGGTCCTGATTGGTCACCCCCGCCTTGTCGAGGCTCGCTTTCATCTCGAGCACGGCCGGCTTGGTCGGCTCGAGCACGGCGTCGAGCCGGCGGATGACGGTCATCGGCAGGATGACATCGCGGTACTTGCCGCGCACGTAGAGGTCGCGGAGCACGTCGTCGGCGATCCCCCAGATAAAATTGACGATCCAGGTGAGCTGCGATTGTTCCATTATTGAATCCCTTGTATGCATGCCAGGTGGCGGACCCCGGACCGTCGGCCCCGGCGAAGGCCGCGAAGCCACTTCATGTCGGAAGAGCCGTCAGGTGGGGCGATGAACGACGACCGCAGGAAATTCGCCGTTATCGGTGAGCGATCCGCAGTCGGGGTGGTGGCGAAAGAGACCGCGAACGGGTGTTGTTCGCCAATCGATTGGTCGCTGTTGAATGTCTCTCTCTGACCCCGTATGATAACTTTCCGCAGATCGGCCCTACTAACCTGTCGCTCTGCTGCAGGATAAGTATTGTATTGGCAGCGACTCTGGCCATCCAGGCTCCCGAGAACGCTCTCGCGCAATTCAGCGGGATCGTGGAGAGCCTCTTGGGGAACGAACGACCCCACGGGCCGATACAGATATCTCGTCGCCGAAAGGATACTCACTCAAGCAGCCCGAGGCCCGCCGCCATGCCGTTCGCAACCCCGATCCCCGCCGTCCCCGTCAGTCCCACCGACTTCGGGGCCCTCTGCCAGCGCTGGCGGATCCGGACGCTCCTGCTCTTCGGCTCCGCACTCCGGGACGACTTCTCCGACGCGAGCGACCTCGACCTCGTGGTCGACTTCCTCCCCGGCGCCGAGCCGACGCTCTGGGACCTCGCGGCCCTCGCCCGCGAACTCGAGGCGCTGACCGGCCGGCGGGTCGACCTGCACACCCTCCGCGGCGTCGAACAGGACCGCAACCGGCTGCGGCGGTCGCGGATCCTCGAGACGATGGTGCCGATCTATGCAGCGTGACCCCGCCCTGCTCCTCGACATCCTGCTCATGGCCCGGGACGCGATCGGCTTTCTCGACGGCATGGACCGCGACGGCTTCCTCGACGACCGGCGGACGCAGTATGCGGTCGTTCGCTGCCTCGAGGTGATCGGCGAGGCCGGAAAGCAGGTCTCGCCCGAGACCCGCGGCCGGATGCCGGAGGTCCCCTGGTCGCTGATGGCGAGGACGCGGGACGCCCTGATCCACTCCTACGCCAAGGTCGATCTCGTCGAGGTCTACCTCACCGTGAAACGGGACCTCCCCGCGCTCGTCGCGGCCCTCGAACCGCTCGATCTCGAGAGAGAGGGATCGGCGGACCCCGACCGACGCTGATCGCTGCTGGAACGGGCACGCGATCGTCTCCGCCCATCCTTCGGCTCACGCCGCGACAGGGCACCAGCGCCGCCTTATCGAGATGCAGATCGAGGCCACCGATCGCGAGATCGACGCGCTCGTCTACGACCTCTACTGCCTCACCCCCGAGGAGCGCGTCGTGGTTGAGGCGGCCGTCGCGAGATAGGGGCATCGTCTCTCCTACTGCCGCCCCGAGCGCACGCGTCGCGGAACCCGAACCCCGGCGATGCGGCACCCCCTCGTCCCCCGTGCGGCCCGGCCGGCGACTCCCCGTGCGGGAGCATACTGTGTACCCAGGGTACCCACAAGAATAATATATTGTGTACACAGAATACGGCCAAATTTGTCGTGCACGACAGATCGGAGCCTGATTTTTTCGACCATCACCGATAGCTTTTCCTAGCACTACACTGCACATCCGAGGCATATGCATGGATCACGAAGCCGTCCGGGAGCCGGCCGATGAGACCGGGAACCGCATCGAGCCCGACGGCCATCACCCTCCCGCGGGAGGCAAAGGCCCGGGCTGTGCGAGCCGAACATATGAAAGCAGACCTGGACGGAGCCGGCGAGCCTGGCAGCAACGAGGGCCCCGTCCAGGGCACCACCCAGCCAGAACGGAAGGGGGTACAGAGAAGTGCGCGCGGCGGCGGATAACTCCACCGGTCCGGGGGCGGCGATCCCGCCCCGGCTCGAGCGAGACAACCTCCGGTTCGTCACCGCCGGCGACGGCCGGAAGAGCGCCCCCGTCCCCGGGCCCGGATCGCCGGTGATCGCGTGACCCCGCCCGGGACCGTGGCCGACCCGGGCTCCTCCCGGGCGCTGGCACAGGAGAGCGAGCGCCCCAACGGAAGGGCGTCGACCTTCGCCGAGATGGAACTCCGGGGAACCGTCGCCTTCGCCGTCCGCGAGGGGAGGGCCGTCGACCTCCCCGCCCTCGTCGCCTCCTGGAGCGGGATCGTCGGCGGCAGCGAGCGCGCCGAAGCCATCATCGCCGACGAGACCGCGCGGGCGAAAACGGAACGCGCCGAACGCGAGCAGCAGGCGGTCGCCGACTTCGCCCACCAGCGGTTCCACGCCGCCGACGCGGCCATCGCCGAGAAGGAGCGCGGCGGCTCGCGGCCCCGATCGCGGCCCGCGATCCAGGTCAACGACCGGCAGCTCCCCGAGATCACGGCCGATGCCGTCGCCGCCCTCCGCGCCTGGAACGACCCCCCGTCCATGTTCATCCGCGGCGGCGACCTCGTCCGGGTCGACCCCGACGAGCACGGCCGGCCCGTCATCCGCCCCGTCCTCGACCACCAGGCCAGGTGGGCGCTCGGCGAGTCCGCCGACTTCGTGAGCGCCGTCACCGACCCCCGGGGCACGATCGTCCGGCCCGCGAACCCGCCCCTGCCCGTCGCCCGGAACATCCTCGCCTCCGCCCGCCTCTGCTCCTGGTTCCCGCCGCTCCTCGGGCTGACCGGGTCCCCGGCCATCTGCCTGGACGGCCGCATCGTCACCGCGCCGGGATACGACGCCGAAACCGGGCTCTACTACAGCCCGGCCCCCGGACTCAACCTGCCCCCCGTCCCCGACGACCCCACGCCCGAAGAGGTCGCCGCCGCGGCCGAGCTCGTCTCCGACGCGCTCGCCGATTTCCCGTTCGTGGTCGAGCCGGGCGGCGCCGGGGCCGGCCGGGCCAACGCCCTCGCGGCCCTGATGACTCCGCTCGTCCGGCCCATGATCCCCGGGCGCGTGCCCATGGTCCTCTTCGACAAGCCGCAGATGGGCACGGGCGCGAGCCTCCTCGCCGAGGTGATCG
>CAYWVY010000092.1:0-1897 GCA_964461885.1 uncultured Methanospirillum sp.
CTGTCGGCGGATCCAGAGTCCACCATGATTGACCGCTACACTACCGGGCTGCTTGACCCATATAGGTCGCAGTGAACAATAAAAAAGGTGCCGGAGCCGACCCCCGTCTCAGCGCCCCGCGCAGCCCCGGCAGGCGGCGCAGGCGCCGGCGACGGGCGCCACCGACCCGAAGCGCTCGCAGAACCGGGCGAGGTCGGCCGCGTCCCGCCGGTGGTAGAGGTGGGGCACGAGCGATATGTGGGTGTACGTCCCGACCATCGCCCCGAGCCGGTTGGCGATCTCCTGCTGCAGGTGGACGAGCGCGAACATGTTCGCGCCGGCCGCCGAGAGCATGTCGTTCGACCGGAAGACGACCTGCAAGGCCAGCCGGCCGTCGCGGAGCTCGCACTGGACCAGCTGGAGGCAGGGGCAGTCGCGCATCTCCTCGTCCGTCGCGGGGTTCCAGGTGACCGCGATCGCCCGCCGGCTCTCGGGCGCTTCGGTCAGCTTCCGGACGATGTAGGCAACCTGGTCGACCGGTATCGCCGCGTTCTCGCAGGCGAGCCCCTCGCCCCAGCCGAAGAGGCGGGAGTGGTAGTCGTACTCGAAGACCGCCTCCGAGCCCTCGATCAGGTCGACCGCGTACTGCTCGAGGAAGCGGCGCTGGAACCGCGAGGCCGGGCTGGCCATCGGTTCGGCCAGGGGATCGCGGAGCTCCATGGCGATCGGCTCGCACTCGATCGTCGCCTCGCCGTTCTCGGTCGTGACCGCGTAGCCCTTCTCGAGGACGGTCCGGACCGCCCACTCGTGCGCGGCCGCGATGCTCGGGCCCCGGAACGTCCGCATGCCATGAGACTCGACCCGGAGAGGTTTAACTGTGACGACGGGTCGCGAACAGCGCTTCGGCAGGTGCCGATGTCCCCCCGTGACCGATCGCGCGAAAATTTCCCGACCGTTTATTCATATCCGCCAACCGCGCGAGCGTTCGCGTTGGGAACATATAAATATAATCAACGGTTTATGTAATGTAACCCTCTGCCGGCCCGCGGCCGCCACCGCCCGTCGCCCCGCCCGGCAGGACCGGCTCCCTCCGGGATGATCGTGCCATGAGATCCCCCCTCGTTCCAGTGCTCCTCCTCTGTCTCTGCCTCGCCCCGCTGATCGTCCCCGCGGATGCCGTGGTGAAGATCATGCCGCTCGGCGACTCGATCACGCGCGGTGACACCTGGTCCTCCTCCTCGCACCCGAGCTACCGCTACTACCTCGACGACTCCCTCCGCGCCCAGGGGTTTGCCATCGACTTCGTCGGCTCGACCTCGTCCGCGTTCTCGCGGTTCATCTTCGACCAGCAGCACGAGGGGCACGGCGGGTACACGACGGGCATGATGGCCGGAAGCCGGTCCTCGTCGCCTCTCGCGGTCTGGCTCGCGGCGTCCCCGACGCCGGAGATCGTCCTCCTCCACGTCGGGACGAACGACGCGCTCACGGGCGTCCCTCTCGCGACACGCCTCGCGAACGTGAAATCGATCGTCGGGGTCCTTCGCCAGAAGAACCCGACGGTCCAGGTGCTGGTGGCGCAGATCATCCCAACGGCGAACGCGACCTTCGACGCGCAGTCGGAGCTCGTCGCCTACAACAGGGCCCTCCCGTCGCTCGCGGCCGGCCTCTCGACGCCATCCTCACCCGTGAGCGTGGTCGACCTGTACGCCGGGTACAGCGGCGCCGCGGACAACCAGGCCGACGGCATCCACCCGGCGGCGTCGGGCGAGAAGAAGATGGCGGCGGCATGGCAGCGGGCCCTCGTGCCGGTCCTCTCGGCGACGCCGGCGACCACGAAGCCCACGACGAAGCCCGCCACGCCGGCCCCGTCCGGCCGGACAGTGCCCGGGACGATCGAGGCGGAGGACTACGACACCGG
>CAYWVY010000092.1:1997-5986 GCA_964461885.1 uncultured Methanospirillum sp.
CGCTCGCCGTGCCAAACAATCGGTGCATCGGCTGGCGGACAGTCTCGAAACAGGTCGCGCTCCCGGCCGGCTCCCACCGGCTCGTCGTCCGGTTCGGCGGCGACAAACAGATCCTCGACCGGATCGCGATCGGAGCGGTCGCGACCCCCACCACCAGGCCGACGACCCTGCAACCGGCCGGCCGGACGGTGCCCGGGACGCTCGAGGCGGAGGACTATGCCCCGGGCGGCGAGGGGGTCGCGTACCACGACAGCACGACGGGGAACAGCGGCGGCGCGTACCGCAACGACGACGTCGACGTCGAGGCCGTCCCGGGCGACGGGCACGCCGTCTGTTACGTCCGCGACGGCGAGTGGCTCCGGTACACCCTCTCGACCGCGAACGCCGGGACCTACACGGCCACCTTCCGCATCGCCGCCTGGGGCACCGCCGTGCATGCGATCGAGGTGTCGGTTAACGACCGGCCGGCGGCGACGGTCGCCGTCCCGTCCACGGGCTCGTACAACGCCTGGACTGACGCGACGACCACGCTGGCCCTCCCGGCGGGGACGTGCTCCCTGAAGCTGCGGTTCGTCGGCGACGGCCAGAATTTAGACCAAGTCGTCTTCACGCCGGTTTCGATCACGACCGTTCCCACCACGAAGCCCGCCGCGCAGCCGACCGTGACGGGCGGCGTCCGGCTCCCCGCCCAGATCCAGGCCGAGGACTACATCACCGGCGGCGAGGGCGCCGCATATCACGACACCACCGCCGGCAACCAGGGTGGGGCGTACCGGAACGACGGCGTCGACATCGCCTACTCCTCGTCTGCCGGGAGCCACGTCGTCACCCGCATCCAGCCCGGCGAGTGGCTCGAGTACGTGGTCGACGCCCCGCAGGAGCGCGACTACCAGCTCGACTTCCGCCTCTCGAGCCCGGGCGGCGGCCAGTTCATCGACCTCAAGGTCGACGGCCGGCCCGAGGTCATGGTCATCACCCCGCGGACCGGGTCGAACGACGCCTACACCACCGTCTCGACCCGGGTCCGGCTGGCCCGCGGGAGCCACCGGCTCCGCATCCTGTTCTCCGGGACCGGCCAGAACTTCGACTTCTTCGGGCTCAGCTGAGCCCGCCCCTCCCCCCGGAGCATTTCGGACGCTTTATCTACCTGCGGTGATACCGTCTTCGCATGAGATCCCTCGTCCTCGCGGCAGCACTCCTCACTGCCCTCCTCGTCGCGGCCGGGTGCACGACACCCCCGCCCGGGAACATGACGGCCACTCCCACCACGACCCAGCCGGCCGCCTACGACGCGAATGACAGCGGAAAGTCGGTCCCGCTCGAGATCGGGCAGAACCTGAGCATCAGCCTCCCCGAGAACCCGACCACGGGCTACGCCTGGAACGCGACCGTGACCGACGGGCTGCTGATCGCGGACACCGCGTACACGCCCGACCCCCA
Source organism: uncultured Methanospirillum sp. (assembly GCA_964461885.1). Classification (GTDB taxonomy): domain Archaea; phylum Halobacteriota; class Methanomicrobia; order Methanomicrobiales; family Methanospirillaceae; genus UBA288. The sequence goes on from CAYWVY010000092.1 coordinate 3,438, forward strand.
GTCGACCGGGATGGTCGGCGTCGGCGGCACCCGCACCTGGACCGTCCGGGGAGTGCGGGGCGGGGCCCAGCAGTTCGATGCGGTCTACGTTCGGCCGTTCGACCCGGAGCTGTCGGCCGGCGAGTTCAACCTGACCGTGCAGGTGGGCTGAGCCCCCCCGCAAGAAGAGATGGTGGAGGCCGGGACGGCCCTCCGTACCCGGCTCTCTAAAGGGCCCGCTCGGTGAAGACGATCGAACCCGAGATCCGGGTCACCCTGATCTTCACGGTCTGGCCGGGCTTGCCTCCGGGGACGTAGATGATGTACTTGCCCTCACGAGCCACCCCGTCGCCGCGCTTCGAGACCGACTGGATGTGCACATCGACGACCTTGCCCTCCTCGAAGAGCTTGGCCGGCTCCTCGGCCTTGGCCTTCCGCTTCCGCACGGGTCGGTGCGAACCGCATGCGTCGCAGCGGAGCACGAGGATGCGGTCGTCCTTGACGAGGCGCGTGTCAGGCCGGCCGCACTCACTGCAGAGGATGTAGTCGTTGAAGTAGCTCCTGACCGCGTTCGTGATCTGGGTGGTCTCGAACTTGCCGTTGAAGATCGCGCGGTTGCCATCGATCTTGCCGGCCGTGCCGAGCTCGCCCACCAGGGACTTCATCAGGTGCTCCTTCTCGCGGCGGAAGGTGTCGGCGATCTCGGCGAAGTTCTCGAAGACTGTCGTCTTGCCCTCGATATACGACCGGACCTCGGGGATCACGAACCGTTCGCCGGTACCACTCGGTTCCGTGATGTGCTCGTAGGCCTTTTTGAGCAGGGCCTCGTACGGGTCCACCATGATGGATCACTATATGCGGGCCGTTATTATAAGATGTTAGATCGCGCGGCCGGCCGGGTCGCATGTATAAGCCCGGCCGCACCGACCGTTTCCCGGCACGCGTCCCCTTTGTTCGCCCCCTGCCCCCATCCAGGAGGAATTGTCATGAAGGAACCCATCGGCGCCGGCCTCGTGGCCGGCGCACTCGCTGTCACCGCGGGTGGCGGTGCGAGCATCGTTGTGGAGGGCTGGCCGGAGGCGGCGGTCTACTACCGCGCCCGCGAGGACGGAAGGGTCGATGACGCGGAGGCGCGGGCGATCGCTGTGGCGGCCGGCCGGTTCTTCGCCGACCTCGAGACGGCCGGGGCGGAACTCATGAGGGAGGCGCGATGCCGGACCTCGTGACCGGGATCGGCGACCGATCGACGCACGCGGGGCTCCGGCCCAGCTCCGGCGGCGCGACTGGCGGGGACCACAGAAGGATAACGCATGGCCTTTATCGCCGAGGGGCGATCAGTGTATGCAGCCCCTTCCCTACGCCACGACGCCGTTGTTGGACACACTGGCGAGTTCCCCCGATCCCACCGGAAGGACCGATCTCATCGCGCACACATTCGACACGTTCGGGTTCATGGTCGCGATCATCGGCCTCGCGATCCCGATGATCTTCCACATCGTCTGGATCGTGGTCGGCGTGGAGGTGTTGATCTATCTTCGCCGCCGGCTGAAGGGCATCTGAGCGCCATATACTCACCCACGTTCCCCTGCCGGTTTCCCGGTCCCGGTGCCTCCCCTCAGTCCGGGGGCGCGAGCGCAAGCCTGGCGCGGGCTGCCTCGTCGAGCAAACTCGTGGAGGGGGACGCATGCCCGACCTCGTGATCGCGGCCCGGGACTCGAGCCCGGCCGACCGGAACCGCGCGGATATCGTCTGCGACGGGAAGGTCGACGTAGCGGTCCTGTCGAAGGCCCTGGCTGTTCCAGACCGGGAGATCGAGCTGACGGCTGGAACCTTCGACGCGAACGCCGGCTTCACCGCCGCTGGCAACCGATACCTCCGGCCGGCTGAGAGCGTGACCTTCCGGGGAGCCGATCCCGGTCTCACCCGGCTCATGGCCGGGCGGGAGCCCTGCCGGATCGCGGTGGACGCGCCCGGCGTGAAGCTCGCGAACTTCGGCGGCTATGGATGCGTCGGCGTCCAGGGCACGGCCGACCGTTTCACCTGCGAGGATGTGTACATAACCCACGCCATAGGCGGGGAGTATGTCCCGTTCGGGCAGAAGCGCGGCTGCACGGCCGCGTTCATGGTCTGGGGCCGGGCCGGTCGCACCGTCCGAGAGCTCACGTTCCGGCGCTGCACCGGCCACCGGCCTACCGCCACGCCTTCAGTCTGAACCTCTCGGGCGGGGCCCCAGGAGGACGGCGGGTTCGCGGGCGTCCTCTATGACCAGTGCTCGGCGCTCGCGGCCGGCTCCGGCACGGAGCGATGGTCCTGCGGCTACGATATTCCCGACACCGGCGACATCGCCCGGTTGACCGTGCGGCAGTGTGAAGCAGTGGACTGCTACCAGGATGGCTTTCGTCTTGATGGGTCGTGGAACGGCCACCGGCAGCGGGCCGAGGACGTCCTCTTCGAGCGCTGCCGGGCGAGCTGGAACGGCCGGTGCTCGGGGACGAAGCCGGCCGAGCTCTACCAGTCCGGGTTCTACGTCCAGTCGGCCCGGCTCGTGGGCTGCACGGTCAACAACAACC
>CAYWVY010000093.1:0-5878 GCA_964461885.1 uncultured Methanospirillum sp.
GAAGCTCCCGTTGCCGGCGCCGCAGTGGAAGAGGTGGTCGCAGCCGGTTTCGCAGCAGTCCTCGAAGATCAGATCGCCGCACCCCTTCTCCATCGCCCCGAACCGCTCGGCGTCGGCCCGCTCTATCGCCACGATCTCGTCGGGTGACAGGCGCTCTGCTCGGATCTCGGCGTTCCGCTTCTCGTCGCCGTCGAAACGACCATGGAGGAGCGGGTCGAAGCGGTAGTAGTCCTTCGTGTGGGCCCGGCAGAACTCGGACATCGCGGGGAGCTCGTGGACGTTCGACCGCAACGCCATCGCCTTGAGCCGCACCCGCACCCCGCCCTCCTCGAGCAGGTGCAGGCCGCGCGTGAACGCGTCCCACGAGCCGGGCCGGCGCGTCACCCGCTCGTAGGTCTCCTTCGTCGCGCCGTAGACGCTCACCTCGAGGTCGCGCGGCGGGTACTTCCGGAAGAGCTCGACGTGGTCGGGCCGGACGAGCGTGGCGTTCGTGAAGACCGAGACGAGCAGCCCCTTCCGCTTGAGGAGCATGTAGATCTCGGTGAAATCGTCGCGGAGGAGTGGCTCGCCGCCGGAGACCAGCACCCAGACTGCACCGAGTTCAATCGCTTCGTCCGCGATCCGGCCGATCTCCTCGAGGCTAAGTTCCTTCGCTTTCGCGGCGCGGTCGCCGGCGGGGAGGTTAATGAAGCAATGGGCGCAGCCCATATTGCAGCGCGCGGTCACCTCGAGGTCGAACGAGAAGACGTTCCGCCCATGCCTCATCTTTTCCCAGAGCGAAAAATTCTGGATTTCCGTGTTCTCTACGACAAATTCCATCATAAAAATCTCCGCACGATCGAATAAACAACCCTGATGGGAAGCGTGCACCCGGAGAGCAGGCCGCGCCGCGACAGCAGGGCAATGAGAACCCGCTCAGGGCCGAGGCCGAATCGAACCTCTCTACCCCCACGTTCAAGACGTGCCACCGTACCGATGATGGCATCACTCGAAAGGAATCCATCATCTCCTGGATTGTTGTCTCCCTTTATGCGGCAGCGGTCGTCGGCAACGTCGATAATCCGATGCACAATCAATCTGCCATTCTCCGGCTGGACGAAGGCGACAATATCACCGGGAACGCATGCGGCGGTATCGAACGGGACGATGGTGACCACGTCGCCATTTCGGATAAAAGGGCTCATGCTCGTGCCCGGCGCGAGGAAGCGAAAGGAGTGCCCCTGAGCGAGGATTTCCCTTGCCATCTCAGCCAGGGCCGAGCCGGAGAGTGTGTGAGAACCGCCGGTTTGTGCGTACGGCGGCGTCCACTTATCCTTTGGAACCCCCTCCTGATTCATTGGGCTGTCTCTCCTACGCGGACTTCCCGGTTGCTCGATAACTCCATCGGATGATCAAACCGCTCTCTGATCCCTCAGCGGGGTCTTTCACGAATCCATCCTTCCTATGGGGACAGAGGACGGAGCGGCAGATCTCCTCGGACCAAGGACACGACTCCGTGCCCTCCTGCGATTGGCTGAGATCTCCTTATTGTTGAAGGCGACGGCCGCATCGCTCCAGCAACACCGAAAGCGCTCTTTGGCTGCACGATAGGGAGGCATTGACCGCATCCCCCTGAACTTCCCGTTCTGCGGTTATCCCTGACAGACTATGATTTTCCGACGCAGGAGCTCGTTCGCAAATCCGAGTACATCACGGCTGATACGATCGACGGGAGCATCGAACTCCTCGGCAATATTCGCCGCCACCTCGGCCAGAGTCCGTCGCCCGTCCAATCGCTGCCAGATCTCCCTTCCGGCCTTGTTGAGAGTATAGAGCTCGTCTTCGAGATCGCCGACGCCGGAGGCGATCGGGACGATTATGAGCTCGCCCTCGATCTCACGTGACACGACATCGTCCGAGGGTGTGCAGACTGATGCAAGCTCGATCGGTTCCACGGTGATGATTCAGCTTTTCAAAGGCATAATAGAATCGAAATGAGGTCTGTAATGGCAGACGGGCGGAAAAAGTAGCGATACCCGCTCGAAAGGACTTCGCTCCAAAGGATACTCGACGGTTCCGCTCCGAGGCTGCCACACAGTAAAGCGCACGTATCTCTTCCTTCGTGTCCCGGGTTATGGGAACCCTGCAATATCGACACGGCTGAACCTCGGTCTTCGGTTCGACCAAACCATGCCAACTGGCCACTGTTCAGGCGGGGAGAGACCGAGGATCACGCAGTAACAGCAAGAGCGAAGGCCGGATGAGGTATCATCCGCGTCGAGTCGTGGATGGCAAGAACAGGCTGCATGGCACGCCTTAAGGACGGTGCCCAGCACTGCTATTGCCGTTCTCGGAGAGGAGGTCGATCTATCGTCCCAGCGAACCGACGGTGGATCACCCGGGCAATTCATCGGACTCCGGCTCCTCTCGTATCCGTCGTGAAGATCATGCCTCCGAATGCAATGAACGTCACTCTCTCGCGCAAAGAACTCTATTGCTGGCTGAATTGGTGAGCGACAGGCGTAATGCGCCGCCTGCACGCGCAGAGCGATGGGACGATCCGTCCTTCGATGACAATATGGTCCTTCGCGTGAAAGCAGACTTTCGACGGTCAGAATTGGAGACCGCCTGCCGGAAAAAAGAGATTATGAGCTGACTCCTGCGCTGCAATCATCCTTGCACATATTTTTGTTTTGCCTTAACATGCATCCCGCGAATTCTGTAGATGCACCGGTACCAACAATAGTCGTATCATATTTACATCCCGCCAGCACTGCTTCTTCGGGCCGACTTCGCACCATAACGATCAGCTCCGGAGTCTCCCAAGCACGCCTATCGACAGATACCATGTGAAGTAATTCCCATTGCCGCCAGATAAATTCATCGCTTGTATAGCCGAGAGGAGAGACAGGGTGTTACATCCCATTCGTTTTTCGACCGTGAGCAACGGACCGATCAAGCACTCAGATCTATCTTGCTGACGGATGGTCGGTTCAAACCAGTTGAGGATTAAACCGTGGTCACGCTCCGCCCTGTGATGGTAGGCCCCGGACGCGATCCTCCCAGTTGTCGACGTGCCAGGCACGTTCATCCTCCTGAATTAAACCGAGCGCGCGCGCGTGCGCATGGGCAAGTTCGCACAGATACTCAACGGGCGTGTCGAGCGTTCCATGCTCCATCCAGGATCGAGCCGGACACTGCTCGCAGAACCCCTTGAGGAAACAGGAGGCGCATCTCTCTAAGTATGCTGGGTTCGTGGCCGTGACATTCCGCAGGTCAGGGAAGGTCTCGGTGAGCACCTGGCGCAGTGTCGTCCTGAGATCGACAACGGTATCCGGATGCCGGAGGAGGAGGCACATCTGAGCAAAGCCGTAACTGTCGACCGCGACAGTGCGCCCCGCCCCGCAGGAGAAGAGACCGTTCCCGGGCGGACGCATGAAGCGGGCGCAGAAGGAGGACATCTCTGCGAGGTACTCCGGAGTTCTCGGTTGACGGGCAACGGACTCCTCGGGAGTCGGGCGGAGCTTTTTTATTCGGCGGTTCTTGGCAGGGTCGTCACGGCGGGCCCGGAGGTCGAGTACGTCGAGATATCGATATCGCCCCTCCATTCCGGGCAGGGTCGAAGCCCACGCCTCGAATTCATCATGTTCCCCCCGGTTCGGCGGCAGGCGCATCCCTTTGACCACGAACCGAACGCCATGCTCGAGCAGGAGGCCGACTCCCCTTCGAAACTCCGCATAGGCACCTCTGACGCCCGCCACCGCATCGTACGACTCGGGGCACATGCCGTAGACGGTTATCTCCACAGGTTCACCGGGGGGGGTTCGGGCGAAGAGTTCGGCGAGAGAAGGTGTAATCAGGCGGGCGTTGGTGAAGAGCAGCACTGTCATGCCCAGCCTGCGGGCCGCAAGGTAGATCTCAGAAAAGTCCGGGCGAAGAAGGGGCTCCCCACCCGTAAACCGAATGGAACGACACCCGAGTTCCGCTGCCTGCCGGAGGAGGTCGACAACGAACGTCGTCTCCATCTCGCGGCCCATCGCTTCCGAGTCGTTCTCGGGACGGTTGATATAGCAGTGGATGCAGGCATTATTGCATCGCTCGGTCAATTCCACATCGAGACGGTCGAGTAGCGCCTCCTTTCCCATCAGGGGGTCGTACGCGTTAATGGACAGCGTCCGAACGTATGAAGGGGAAGGGGCCGTCACAACCGATCCAACTCCGCAAGAATTTCCCCACTCCGATCGGATTGCATCAGATAACACGGCGCATCTCTCGAAAACGCTTCGACCGCATAAAGGGTCTTCTCCCACCAGTCACCTGTCGCCAGGGGACGAATCACGCATGAAAGGAGGCGGCGAACGATATCGCGACGGTCCTCAATCCGGGTGATGCAGTTCTGGTCGGCCTTCTCGAGGAAGAGGACGCCATGAAGGGGAGCTGACGATGGCGAGACCGTCGCAAGGTCGCCGTGCGACCACGTCCCATGTACCCGCCATCCGTCGTCACAGCGTCGTACAATTACCCGGTCGTCGCAGAGGATCTCGGCGTGAGGTGCTATGAGATTGGAGATCGTAGTCTTGCCCGCCTCGGAGTGCCCGACGAAGACCAAACCCCTACCGTCCATGATCGCGCCGGCAGCGTGGAGGATGAAGCCGTCCCGGTCCGCGAGCAAGCGCGCGATCAGGATCTGATCCGTCGGAAACGTCGTCAGAGCATGTAGACTTCCCTTCATAAAGGGTTCCGGACCACTGTGATAGATAGTCGCAGCCGAATGGTCAGCAGAGAAGACAGCGACCTTGTTCACCTCAACGCCGCCGGTCCTGTCAGGTCCTCCATGAAGATAGACCCACGATTCTCCCCGTCGATAGATCACCCACGGAGGCCGGCGGTAGACCTCCAGCCCAAGCTCGTTCACATCGATGCGGGGCAACTCGAAATGATGCTGGATTTTCACGACATCGGTTCCGGCCTCGGGGACGCGGAACTGGTCGATAGCGGGGCCAAAGGTAGTGTCGGTAAAGGGGAGATCGGAGTCGACCTGAACTGTGATTCCGCCGATTTCATAGTACTGACGTTGGGTTCTCATTAACCTCTCCATGAGGAGCCGCCTTTCCTGAGTGGCTTTGCATAGATATTCCACCGGCGCCGAATGGCGTCCGTGTTCGAGGTACCCGTATACGGGGCACCACTGGCAGTCGCCCCTGTCGGGGCACGAATCGCAGCCCTCCCGGTATTCACCCCCTCCGAGCACCCGCTCCGCCACGGACGGGACGAACTCCTCCCATCCCTCGCGAAACGTCCCGGCCCGGAGGTCGTAGCGCAGCACCGGGTCCTTGACGAATGGGCAGAAGGAGAGCATCCCGTACGGGTCGACGTGGAATTCCCGCCGCGCCTCGATGCAGGCCGCGAAGAGCCGGTCGTCTCCAACCGGGCACCCCTGGCGCCCGTCATCCACGTCACCGGACGACGGGGGGTCGAGCTCCACCACGACGTCCGGGGGCAGGCGTTGCGCGACGATCCCGGCGTTCTGCGCCGGGTCCCGCGATGCCGAAAGGAACAGCCATGAAGCACCAATCCGCCAATGCGGGCTCAGCGACTCCGCCAGCGCCTTCATCTCCTCGAACTGGTGGTAGTTGTCCTTCATCGGGACGATCTGGACGACAAAGCCGGCGCCGGCCTCCTTCAGCAGTTCGAAGCCCCGCATCGTGGCATCAAACGAGCCGGGATTCCGCGTGATATGGTCGTGCACCTCGGCCGTGGCCCCGTAGAGCGCGACCATCTTCGACCCCTTCCGCTTCATGAGCTGGGCGATCTCGGGCGTGATCAGCGTCCCGTTCGTGTTGAGGCTGTACGTCCTGGATCGCGACGTGATGTAGTCGAAGATCTCCGCGAAATCGGG
>CAYWVY010000094.1:0-5555 GCA_964461885.1 uncultured Methanospirillum sp.
CTCCCCGACGAGGCGGACGAGCCGGCCACCCTCGACGCGTTCGACGCGCCGGCCGGCGACGAAGAGGACGCGTGGCCGGAGCCCGGCGCCGCCCTCGAGGACGGCGACGGCATCGGGGCGTAGCGACCGCCTCCAAACTGGTTCCTCAACCGGTGCGGCGGATTTATCGCGGACCGCGGTGCACCGTTGTACATTGCCCACGACGACGGGCCGCTCTCGGACGAGACCCTGCGCCGGCTCGAGGAGGCCGAAGCCGACATCCGGGCCGGCCGCTACCGGCCGCTTCCGGCCGCTCGACGACGCCATGCGGGACCTCGGGCTGCTCGAATGAGATTTCGAATCGCCATCGAACTCGAGGTCGGGCCGTGAGGCATCCGCAGTCACCCGGCAAACGGCAGTGAAAGGAAGTGAAATGAGCAACTCCGAGACTATCGCCCTCGTTGACAGGCTCCGTCGCGAACCCACCGAGACCGAGTGGCTCGAGTTCAAGGCAGACCGCTACGAGCCCAGAGTGATCGGCGAGTACCTCTCCGCGCTCGCCAACGGCGCGTGCGTCGCCGGCAAGACGCGCGGGTACCTGGTCTTCGGCGTCGATAACGCGACCCATGCCGTCGTCGGCACCTCGTTCAACCCGTATGCCGCAAAGGGAAAGGGGAATCAGGACCTCCTGCTCTGGCTCACACTCGGGCTCGATCCCCGCATCGGCATCGAGGCCCATCTTGTCGACCACCCGGGTGGGCGAGTCGTCCTCTTCGAGATCGGCGCCCCCCGGGGGTACCCGGTGAAGTTCTACGGAACGGCGTACATCCGGGTCGGGACAAGCAAGACCGAGCTGGCAAAGCACCCGGAAAAGGAGCGTGTGATCTGGTCGCGGGGCCTGGACTGGTCGGCACAGATCTGCGAGCAAGCAACCCTCGCGGACCTTGATCCCGAGGCAATCCGGAAGGCGCGCCAGCAGTTCAAGATCAAGCACCCGCGTTCCGCCGAGCTCGTTGATGACTGGGACGAAACGACGTTCCTCAACAAAGCGAAGGTGACGCTGCACGGCAACATCACCAACACTGCCCTCATCCTGCTCGGAAAACCCGAGTCGGCCGGCCTGCTCTCCCCATCCGTGGCCAAGATCTCATGGATCCTCAAGGACGCAGAGAACCGCGAACTGGACTACGAGCACTTTTTTCCGCCGTTCATCCTCCAGGTGGACCAGGTTCTAGCCCGGATCAGAAATCTCACGCTGCGGATGCTGCCGAGCGGAACGCTCTTTCCGCAGGAGATCACGCAGTACGACCCGTGGGTGATCCGAGAAGCGCTCCATAACTGCATCGCCCACCAGGACTACACGCTCGGATGCCGCACCAGTGTGGTCGAGACGCCCACCTCGGTATTGCTTCGAAACTGCGGTGCATTCCTCCCCGGGAGCGTCGAGGACGTGATCGAGCGAGACGCGCCGTCGGAGCTATACCGGAACCCGTTTCTCGCCGATGCGATGGTCAACCTCAACATGATCGACACCCAGGGTGGCGGGATCAAGCGGATGTTCGAGACCCAGGTTAAGCGTTTCTTCCCGTTGCCGGACTATGACCTCTCCGAACCGGAGCGTGTCGCCGTGACCATACGCGGGGAGATACTGGACGAACAATATACCCGGTTGTTGATGGACCGGACCCATCTCGGGCTCCCGGCGATCATACTCCTCGATAAGGTGCAAAAACACATCCCCATCTCCCGTGAGGACCACCAGTTCCTCAAGCGTGCCAACCTGGTAGAAGGCCGGTACCCTCGTTTGATCATCTCTGGACGAATAGCCAAGGCTATCGGGCAACCGGACCGACATATCCTCGATCGCGGTTTTGAAAACCAGTATTATCGAGATCTCATCCTCAAACTCGTCCGGGATCATGGACCGATAAGCCGTGAGAATATCGATCACATGCTGATGGGTAAACTCCCGGATGTTCTCACAGAGTCAGAGAGGAAGGAGAAGATTCACAACCTGATTTCAGGCCTATCGAAGAAGAGGCTTATTGTCAACAAAGGCTCCCGGACTAAGCCCCAATGGGTCAACGGGAAGAATGATGCGAATTAACAAAGAAAATTTAGTAACTAACAAAGACGCCGCCCAAATCGAACCGGAATCCAGATTCAGGGTTCGATTTACTTTGTTTTATTCCCAAAGGATCGACCATTTTTTCATTCCCGACACATAACGCTCAAATGCCGGTCCTTCGTCCTTTCGTATAAACCTGAAGAGGCCTCCGATCCCTTTATCCTATTCATTGAGAAATACAACCGTCAGTGAACTGAGTGAACCGTATAACCTGCAGGGAAAGGAATTCTCGAGATACGATTTTTCCATGACCACCGACACCTCCGAGCGCGGCCTCGAGCGGCTGATCTGCACGGCCCTGACCGGCGCCCCGTGCGATCCTGGCAACGAGGGCGTGGCCGAACCGTCGCTCACCTACGCCGGCGGCGGCTACACCTGCGGCCGGCCACGGGAGTACGACCGCGAGTACTGCGTCGACCTCGCCCAGCTCCGGGCCTTCCTCGGGGCCACCCAGCCCGACGCCGCCGAAGCGCTCGACCTCGCGAGCGACGGCCCCGCCCGCCGGAAGTTCCTCGCCCGGCTCCAGGGCGAGGTCACGAAGCGCGGCACCATCGACGTCCTGCGCAACGGCATCAGGCACGGCCCCCACGACCTCGCCCTCTTCTACGGCGCCCCGTCGCCCGGCAACCCGAAGGCCGCCGAGCGCTACGCCCTCAACCGGTTCACCATCACCCGCCAGCTCCGGTACAGCCGCGACGAGTCCCAGCGTGCCCTCGACCTCTGCCTCTTCGCGAACGGCCTCCCCGTCTTCACCTTCGAGCTCAAGAACAGCCTGACCCGGCAGACCGTCGCCGATGCGATCGAGCAGTACAGACGCGACCGCGACCCGCGCGAGAAGCTCTTCGAGTTCGGCCGCTGCATCGCGCACTTCGCCGTCGACGAGCACGAGGTCCGCTTCTGCACCCACCTCACCGGCAAGACCTCCTGGTTCCTCCCCTTCAACCGGGGGTTCGACGACGGTGCCGGCAACCCCCCGAACCCGCACGGCCTCAAGACCGACTACCTCTGGAAGCGCGTCCTCGCCCGGGACAGCCTCACCGACATCCTTGAGAACTACGCCCAGGTCGTCGAGAAGCGTGACGAGAAGACGAAGAAGAAGAGCCGCGTCCAGATCTTCCCGCGCTACCACCAGCTCGACGTCGTCCGCCGCCTTCTCGAGAGCGTCCATCAGCACGGCCCCGGGCACCGCTACCTGGTCCAGCACTCCGCCGGCAGCGGCAAGTCCAACTCCATCGCCTGGCTCGCCCACCAGCTCGTCGACCGCACGAAGGACGACGCTCCCGTCTTCGACTCGATCATCGTCGTCACCGACCGTCGTGTCCTCGACCGGCAGATCCGGGACACGATCGAACAGTTCGCCCAGGTCGGCGCGACCGTCGGCCATGCCGAGCACTCGGGCGACCTGCGCCGGTTCATCGAGGGCGGCAAGAAGATCATCATCACCACGGTCCAGAAGTTCCCGTTCATCCTCGACGAGATCGGGAACGAGCACCGGGACCGCACCTTCGCGATCATCATCGACGAGGCGCACTCGAGCCAGGGCGGCAAGACCGCGTCGGCCATGAGCGTCGCGCTCTCCGAGACAGAGGGTCCCGACGAGGAGGAGAGCCCCGAGGACCGGATCAACCGGATCATGGAGGCCCGGAAGCTCCTGCCCAACGCGAGCTACTTCGCCTTCACGGCCACGCCGAAGAACAGGACGCTCGAGCTCTTCGGCGAGGCCTACCAGGAGGGCGACATAATCCGGCACCGTCCCTTCCACAGTTATACCATGAAGCAGGCCATCGAGGAGGGCTTCATCCTCGACGTCCTGCAGCAGTACACCCCAGTTAAAAGTTACTACAAACTCGTCAAGAAGATCGAGGACGACCCCGAGTTCGACACCAAGCGGGCGCAGAAGAAGCTCCGCCGCTACGTCGAGGGCCACGACCACGCGATCCGGCTCAAGGCCGAGATCATGGTCGACCACTTCCACCAGCAGGTGATGGCGCTCGGAAAGATCGGCGGGCAGGCGCGGGCGATGGTGGTCACGAACGGCATCGAACGCGCTGTCCAGTATTTCAACGCCTTCAACGAGTACCTCGCCGAGAGGAAGAGCCCCTGCCGGGCGATCGTCGCCTTTTCGGGTGAACACGAGTACGGCGGCGTGAAGGTGACCGAGGCATCGCTCAACGGGTTCCCGTCGATCGCGATCCCGGACCGTATCCGGAAGGACCCGTACCGGTTCCTGATCTGCGCCGATAAGTTCCAGACGGGGTACGACGAGCCCCTGCTCCACACCATGTACGTGGACAAGACCCTCTCGGGGATCAAGGCCGTCCAGACGCTCTCGCGCCTGAACCGGGCGCACCCCCAGAAGCACGACACCTTCGTCCTGGACTTCATGAACGACTCGGACACCATCTATCACGCCTTCTCGGACTACTACCGGACGACGATCCTCTCCGACGTCACGGACCCCGACCGCCTCCACGACCTGAAGGCAGACCTGGACGGCTACGGGGTCTACGCGCGAGGACAGGTCCACGAACTCGTCGAACTCTACCTCGCCGGCGCGGACCGCGACCGGCTCGACCCGATCCTCGATCAATCGGTCGCCCTGTACAACCAGACCCTCGACGAGGACGGGCAGGTGGAGTTCAAGTCCGGGGCCAAGGCGTTTCTCCGCACCTACGGGTTTCTCGCGTCGATACTGCCGTTCTCGAATGCCGACTGGGAACGCCTCTCGATCTTCCTGAACTTCCTGGTGCCGCGACTGCCGGCGCCGATCGAGCCGGACCTATCGAGGGGGATTCTCGAGGCCATCGACATGGACAGTTACCGCGTCGAGGTGAAGAAGGCCATCGCGATCCGGCTCGACGACGAGAACGGTGTTGTGGGCCCGGTCACGGCCGGAAGCGGAGGTCAGAAGCCCGAGCCGGAGCTCGACCGGCTCTCCAACATCCTCCGGACTTTCAACGACCAGTTCGGCAACGTCGACTGGACCGATGCCGACCGGGTGCACCGCCTGCTCACGGAGCAGATTCCCGCGATGGTCGCGGCCGACAGCGCGTATCAGAACGCCCGGAAGAACCCGGATAAACAGAATGCCCGCATCGAGCACGACAGGGCGTTGCAGCGCGTGATGGACGCGATCATGACCGACGACACCGAGCTCTACCGGCAGTTCAGCGATAATGAGACCTTCCGGCGATGGCTCCAGGACAACGTGTTCGCACTGACGTACTCGGCGTGAGTTCCTCAGTGCAGGAGATGTCGGGACCGCGGCGAATCAGGCCATCGTGCAGGGCGGCCGTCGCCTGTGCGGCGAGCGTGCCGAATGCGATGGAGACGCGGGTCGCGATACCGGCGAGCAGGGGGCCACGCTCCCCTGCGAACGGCTCCCAGGGACCCTTGAGGAGATGGCGGCCTCGAAACTCCTGCAGGTCTGGGTCGTCCACCACCTCCA
>CAYWVY010000095.1:0-5515 GCA_964461885.1 uncultured Methanospirillum sp.
AGGTCGCGCTCGCTCGCGTCGATCCGGGCCTGGCCCGCGACGCTCTCGGCTGGCACGGTCTCGTTGAAGAGCAAGAACTCGATCTTGTTGTAGCCCGTATCAGGGACCGTGAAGTTCACGCGCCGCTCGACGGTCTGGTTGTGGGGGATGGTCACGCGGTACGAGTCGAGCAGGGCCGTCCGGTCGATCGACGACGTATTCGTGGCCGGGTCGAAGCTCTGGTTGAACGCGTGCGTCTCGACCGTGTAGGTCACGTTCCTGTACTCGTGGTTCGAGACCCCGACCGTCACCCACTGCGGCGTCCCCGCGCCAAAGGCGGTCGGGTAGTCCGCGGCCTTGCCGTTCGCGCCAAGGAGGTAGAACTCGGAGAAGTGCTCGCCCTCCTTTGGCACGGCGATCACGAACGCGGTCGTGCCGACCGCCGCGACGATGGAGAGGACGAGGAGGATCGAGAGGTTCCGGTCCAGCCGCGACTGCCCGGGCGCGAAGAGCTCGGCCCGGATCGCGTCCAGGGTTTCGCGGGCCGGGACCGTGAGCCGGTTCTTCGGGGGGAGGGCGAGCCGGCGGACGACGGCGATTGCGGCCATCGCGACCACGAAGAGCGAGACCGCGGCCAGCACCGGGTCGAGCCGGATGCCCCAGGGCGTGTAGTTCAGCACGAGCCCGAGCAGGGGGACCACCGCGATCGAGAGGCCGAACGAGAGCGCCACCCGCTCGAGCCAGTCCAGGTCGTCGTTCCGCGGGAAGAGGGCCGCGATCAGCACGTACCCGGGCACGAAGAGGACGAGGGGCAGGCCGAAGAGGATTCGGAGCGGGGTCTCGCTTACGAACGGGAGGTAGACCGAGAAGAGCGTGAGCACGGTCCAGCCGACGGCGGCCGCGAGGTCGGCCGGCGGCCGTAAGGATGCGGCGAGGTCCCGGCCGAGGCTGCCGGGCGGCAGGGAGGTCATGGTCTATGGATCAAAGTAGGTATCAAAGCTATATGAGCCCGATCCAGGGGGCGGGGCCGGCCGCGCGGAGGGTTCGGCCGCGCGTCACTCCCGTGGGCCCGGGGCCGGGGTTCCGGCCGCGAGGGAGTCCGGGGGGCGGGGGCTTTCGGCCAGCCTGGCGGAGAGGCGGTACGCGGCGTACGCCGTGAGCAGGAGAACGGCCCCCCCGACCAGGTTGTCCCAGGGGTCCGTCCAGCCGACGAGCCCGACGGACCGCCGGAGCAGGCCGTTCGCGATCAGGAAGAGACCGAAGCCCGCGAGGAACGGCACGGCACCGAGCGCGGCCGCGCGGAGGGTCCGGCCGTACCGGGCCGCGAACGCGCTCGTCCCGGCCGGCCAGAGGACGGGGAGGAGAAGGACCAGGAGCACGGCCGCCGAGACCCACTCGAGCGGGTTGGTGAGCTCGGCGATGAACATCCTGAAGAACCAGCCCTCGGTCCGGATCCGGGGGGCCGCGCCGAGGAGCGGGTAGAGCCAGGCCTTCGGCTGGGTCCACATCGTGTCCAGGACCTGGTGCGAGGCCACGCCCACGCCAACGGCGAGAAGGGCCGGTCGGCCGTACCGGCGGTAGACGACCGCCCCGGCCAGGACGAGCACGAGCAGGAAGAGGAGGGTGTGGAGGAAGATCCGGCCCGACCCGAGGGCGCCGCCGAGGACGAGGATGCCAAGCGGCTTGTCCACCAGGTCCGGCAGGAGCGCGCCGAGCATGCACGGCAGGACCACGGCCCGGGTACCGAGCCGGTCCGCGAGCAAATACCCGATCAGGAGGCCCGTCAGGAGGTGAAAAAGAATGAACATCTTCGGCGCGGCACCTGGCGGGTCAGGCGCGGTGCGTGACCGCGGGGAGACCCGTCCGGCCGTCGAACTGCTCCTGGTGCCCGTCGGGGAACGTCAGGGTAGTGACGGCAGGCGAGAAGTCCGGGGAGACGAACCGCCCGAACCAGTAGCGGTCGAGGGCCGAGCCGAAGACCCTGAAGTCGACCGCGGGCGTGGTGTAGATCGTCCCGTCCCGGCCGTGGGCGACCTTCGCGAACGCCGGGACGATGAACTCGGCGCTGTCCGGGCCGGCCGCGCGGACGCGGACCGTTTGGCCCGAGATGGCGCCGAGGGCCTTTTCGAGCGCCGGGCCCGGGGCCGCGATCGCCGCGTAGACGCCGAGCCGCTCGATCCAGTTCAGGTCGTAGGTCATCACGACGTCGGCCGCGCCGCTCGAGCCGATGGTCACGTCGAGCGTCGTCGCCTCGAACGCAGAGGCGCCGGGGACGGCCAGGAGAGCGGCCAGCACGGCCGCGATAAGGAGGAGCCAGCGCATAGCACCCTGCATATCTCAGGAGCGAGGGAAAAAGGTGCCGATCGTCCCGAAACGTTTCAAAACCATTAACTCCCCGCCGGGCCACCCACCAGCATGGACCGCGCCCGGGCCGATGCCGTCTCGCCGATCGTCGGGGTCGTTCTCATGGTCGCGGTCACCGTACTGCTGGCCGTGATCCTCGCGGCCTATCTCTTCTGGCTGCCGCACCTCTGCGACCCGTTCCCCCGGGCCGTGATCCAGGTCGTCGCGGTCCACGACTACGGTGAAGGGGGATCCCCACTCAACTACGACAGCCGCCTCCTCCTTCGGAACTTCGGGCCGGATGACCTCCCGAACCGGCCGCTTACGGCCGCGTTCTATGCCGACGGCGTCCACATCGACTGCCGGCTAGAGACCTTCCACGGCGAGGACGTCGTGCCCAGCCACCACTTCGGGATCGAGCGGATCCAGGGCCTGGGCTGCCGGGGCGAGACCTGGGAGTCCGGGGGCTCCGTCCTGATCGACTTCACGGACCGGACCTTCATGCCCGGTAAGACGATCCGGGTCGACGTCATCGACACCGGGACGGGCTGCGTCATCTCGAGCCACTCCTTCTCTCGCAGCGCAGTCCCCGCGCAATGAGCCGGGCCACGCGCACGGGCTCGGGCACCCGGCCGTCCAGGGTGAACGCATCCACGAGGGCCGCGGCGGCGGCAAGGTCGAGGCCGAACGGGCGGATCCAGACCGTCGCTCCCGTCGAGAGCGCGACCTCCGTTCGCTCGCCAAGCCGGCGGTAGGCCGCGAGCCGTTTCGTATCGCCGGGGAAGTGGCGGGCGATCGCGTCCTCGAGCCCCGGGGACGGCTCGTACGTGACCGAGACCACCCTGCACCCGGTCTCGTCCGCCACCGCGACCGCGTCGATCACGTTGAACCAGGCGATCACCGCGCCCGAGAGCATGACCAGCCGGACGTCCGGCCGCCCGACGGACCGGACCAGCCGTACCACGGCTTCGGTCGCGTCGTCCCCGCCAACCGTGACCGCGTCCGCGCCGAAGCCGTCGATCCGGAGGTCGCGCCGCATCACCACCCCGGCGAGGCGCGAGATCGCCCCCTCGTCGTGCCGGCCGCGAAAGCTCTCGGCGATGCCGAGCACGCGCAGACCGGGCTTTCCGGCGTGCATCAAAGCACTTATGACGCTTTCGCCGGTAATATAAAGGGATGACGATCGACCGGGACGCGGTCACGGTCCTGATCCCGACGCTCGACGAGGCGCCGACCATCCAGGGGCTGGTCCGGGAATTCTCGGCGCTGGGGTACACGCGCGTCCTCGTGGTCGACGGGGGGAGCACGGACGGCACGGCCGCGCTCGCACAGGAGGCCGGCGCCGAGGTGCTGGTCCAGCACGGCCGGGGCAAGGGGAACGCCGTGATCGAGGCCTTCCGGGCCGTGGAGACGCCGTACGTCCTGATGCTCGACGGCGACGGCACGTACGCGCCCGCCGACGCGGACCGCATGCTCGCGCCGCTCGCCCAGGGCGTCGACCAGGTGATCGGCGACCGGCTCGAGCACGCCGGGAAGGGCTCGATCTCGCGGCTCAACCTCGTGGGCAACTACCTCCTGAACCGGCTCTTCCGGCTCGCCCACGGCCGGTACCTCGCGGACATCCTCTCGGGGTACCGGGCGTTCACAAAGGCCTCGGTCGACCAGATGAACCTCGCCGAGCAGGGGTTCGGGATCGAGACCGAGCTCGCGGCCGAGGCCGTCCGGAACGGGCATGCGGTCGGCGTGGTTTCGATCTCGTACGACCGCCGGGCCGGCACGGCCACCAAGCTCAACCCGCTCCGCGACGGGTACCGGATCGCCGTGACCATCTACCGGCTCGCGCGGATGAACAACCCCCTCTTCTACTTCGGGCTGATCGGCGTGGCCCTCGCCCTCGCCGGCCTGCTGGTCGGAGCGTTCGTCCTCTACGAATGGCTGGGCGGGATCGAGCGCCTCCCCCTGACCATACTGACTGTGCTCCTGATCGTGGCCGGGATACAGATGTTCATCTTCGGCCTGATCGGCGACATGATCCTCTCGTTCCACCGCGAGACCCTGGCCGAGATCGAGGCCTTAAAAAGGCTGCAGGAGCGGGCGAAATGACGCCGTCGGTCTCGGTCGTGGTGCCGTCGTACAACGAGGAGGCGGGGATCGAGCGCTGCCTCGCCTCGCTCGCAGACCAGACCCTGCCGCGGAACGAGTACGAGGTCATCGTCGTGGACGGGAACTCGAAGGACCGGACGCGCGAGCTCGCGGCCCCGTACGCCGACGCGGTCTTCGTCCAGACGAGCCCGAAGGTCGGCGGCGCCCGGAACGACGGGGTGCTCGCGGCCTCGGCTCCGCTCATCGCGACCACGGACGCGGACTGTGTTCTGCCGCGCGACTGGGTCGAGCGGGTCCGGGACGATCTGGGCCGGGAGGGCGTGGTCCTGGTCTACGGGACCGTCCGGCCGATCGAAGCGACCCTGAAGAACCGGCTCTCGCTCGGCCTGGCCAACCTCTTCTCGGCCCTCGGGTACCGGACGGGCCGGCTCTACTACACGCTCGGGTGCAACACCGCGTTCCGGAAGGACGCGTTCGTCCGGGCCGGCATGTACCGGACAATCGACGCCGGCGACGACCTGGAGATCGCCGGCCGGCTGGCCCGCGAAGGGCGGGTCCTCTTCGACCCGAAGCTCCGGGTCGGCTTCTCCATGCGCCGGTACGAGCAGTTCGGCACCCTCCGGTCGCTCTACCAGTGGATCTACATCGTCCGGAAGGGCGGGGAGTCGCAGAAGTACTCCTACTCCCGCCGCGAGTACCGGTAGGGAAAAAGTTCTGATCCCTTCGGTCCGGAGAGGGGAGTGATCGCCATGCCGCGCGTCGCCCACTTCGAGTGCCATGCGGACGACCCCGAGCGGGTCGCCGCGTTCTACCGCGAGGTCTTCGGCTGGAGGGTCGGCCGGATCGCCGACCCTCACTACCTCCTCCTCATCTCGGCCGACGCGGGCGAGCCCGGCATCGACGGCGCGGTCATGCCCCGGGTCGGGGGTTCGTCGTACACGAACGCGATCGGGGTGCCGTCCATCGAGGACTGCGTGCTCAGGGTCATCCGGGCCGGCGGCGAGGTCATGATGCCGGGGCAAGTCGTGCCCGGCCTCGGCCGGATCGCGTACTGCGCCGACGCCGAGGGGGACGTCTTCGGCCTGCTCGA
>CAYWVY010000096.1:0-5504 GCA_964461885.1 uncultured Methanospirillum sp.
CGAGACCACGTACGACGCCGTCGTGACCGAGCAGAGCCTCCCCTCGCCGTCGAAGACCTGCCCCTCGCCGAAGATCACCCGCCGGCCCCGCTTCACCACGCGGCCCACGGCCCGGAGCCGGCCGCCGTTCACCCCCCGGAGAAACGACGTGGACTCGGCGATCGTCGCGATCGTCTCGCCCTCCTCGAGCGCCTGGTAGACCGCGAGCACGATCGCCTCGTCGGCCAGCGCGGTATAGAGCCCGCCCTGGACCCAGCCCTCGCCGTTGCAGAACCCTGGCCGGACCTCGACCGAGAGCTCGCCCGCGCCCCCATCCACGCAGTCCACGCGCACGCCCAGCATCCCGAAGAACGGGTTCGCGTCCTCGTCCCCGGCCCGGAGCCGGTCCAGATACGACGTCATCCGAGAGATCTGTTGCCGCCCCGGCCGAAAAAGGTTTTACCGACCCGCAGGGTTATTCACGCCCGCGTGCCCATCATAAGTATGATCGGCGCCGACGGCGGCCGATCGCGGAGCGGAGTGCGGGTGCCGGACGAGACGACGCTGGAGACGGGCAGTATCGCCCCGGCCGACTGCACCATCGTGGTCCCGGCCTACAACGAAGCGCACCGCATCGGCGGCCTGCTCGAGGCCCTCGCGGGGTTCGAGGGGCCCGTGATCGTGGTCGCCGATGGCACGGACCGGACGGCCGAACTCGTCCGCGCGTTCGCCGCGGCCCACCCCGCCCTCGCCCTCGCCTGCCTCGAGTTCCCCCGGCGGCTCGGCAAGGGCGGCGGCATCCTCGCCGGCTTCCACGCCGCCCGGACCCCGTACGTCGGGTTCATGGACGCCGACGGCTCCACCTCGCCCGCCGAGATGGCCCGCCTCTTCTCGTTCCTCGCCGACGCCGACGGCGCCATCGCCTCCCGCTGGTGCGCCGGCGCGGTCGTCCCCGTCCGGCAGGGCCCGCTCCGCCGGCTCCAGTCCCGCGCCTTCAACCTGTTGATCCGGCTTCTCTTCGATCTGCCGTACGCCGACACCCAGTGCGGCGCCAAGGCCTTCCGCCGCGCGGCGCTCCTCCCCGTCCTCGACGAGATGGAGCTCGCCGGCTTCGAGTTCGACGTCGAACTCCTCTGGCGCCTCGCCCGGCGGGGCGCACGGGTCATCGAGGTCCCCACCGTCTGGTACGACCACGGCGGCTCCAAGGTCGGGGGCGGGGACTCGGTGCAGATGCTCAGACGCCTCGTGGGCCTGCGGTGGCGATGACGCGCGAAGATGAGAAGGGGCACGCCTTCCGCCTGCTCGAGGAGGGCGACGCTCCCGGGGCCCTCGCGATCGCCGAGGGGCTGATGCAGGACGGGGCCGAGCCCGAGCTCGCCGTCCTCGCCGCCACCGCCCTCCACCGGCTCGGCCGGAACGAGGAGGCCGAAGCGCACCTGCGGGACCTCGCCCGCCGCCTCCCCGACGCCTCGTACCTCCACAGCCTGCTCGGGCGCGTCCTCGCGGCCCGCGGCGACGAGCGGGCCATCGCCGAGTTCGCCGAGGCCGTCCGGCTCGACCCCGAGAACCCCGAGGCCCTCCGCGAGGTCGCCGCGTATCTCGCCGGCCGCGAGGACCACCGCGCCGCCGCCGCCCTCGCCCGCCGCCTGGTCGCGCAGTCCCGGCGGCAGGAGGACCGGCTCCTGCTCGTCCGGTCCCTCCTGGTCCTCGGCGAGTGCGACGAGGCCGTCGCCGTCCTCGAGTCGGCCCCGTCCGACCCGCCCACCATCGAGGCGGCCGAGGCCCTCCTCGGCGCGGGCCGGCCCCGCCGCGCGGCCGCGATCGCGGCCGACGTCTTCGAGGCCACGGGCGACCCCACCTTCCTCCGGGCGCACCTCGCGGCCTGGTCCGTCTTCGACGAGAAGGGCGCGGTCGCCGCCTACGCCGGCTGGGCCGGGACCTCGCCCGGGATCGACTTCGACCGCATCCTCCTCCTCAAGTCCCTCGGTCGCAACGACGAGGCGCTCGAAGCCGCCGCGGACCTCCGCGAAACCGACCCGGCCCCGTTCCACCGCCTGGTCGAGGCCGAGCTGATCGGGCTCGCCGGCGACTTCGCCGGAGCCGAGACGGCGGCCGAGGCCCTCGCCCGGGACCTCCTCGGCTCGCTCGAGGACATGGAGACCCTCGAGATCGTGCTCCGCCGGTATGAAGAGATCCTCCTCGCGGCCCGGCCCGGGCCCGAAGCGCTCGCCCGGTACGTCGAGGTCGTCGGCGGCGACCCGACCACGGTCGGCCTGATCCGGATCGGCGAGGCCGCCGAGCGGCAGGGGGAGACCGGCCCGGCCCGCGACTACCTCTACCGGGCCTACCGGACCGATTTCCTCCGCGGGGGCCTCGCCTACGCCCGGTTCCTCGGCCGGCAGGGCGACCTCCGGGAGTGCGAGAAGGTGATGCTCTACTGCGCCGAGCACGCGACCAAGACCGCCGACCTCGAGCGCGTGGCCGAGGTCGCCCTCGACGCCGAGACGGGCATGCACCGGCTCCCGCGCCTGCTCGAGCGGCTCGCCGAACGGCTCGCGTCCCGCCGCGACTCCCTCTCGTCCTTCGGCCAGGAGCTCGCGGCCGTCGCCCTCCTGGCGAGGGCCACGGACGCGTACGAGGCCGGGCGGTACGACCGGGCCAAGGAGTCCTGCCTGGTCGGGCTCGACCTCTTCCCCGTGCACGCGGGCCAGCTCCGCCTCGACGACTTCACGGCCCTGCTCGCCCGGTGCAAGGAGGAGGCCGTCATCGACCGGCCCGTGCTCGGCCGGACACGGACCGGGGCGGCCGCGCCCGAACCCCCGGCCCCGCCACCCGAGGTCGCGCTCGCCCTCTCGGACGTGGAGGCAAAGCTGGTCGCGTTCCTGCGCGAGCACCGGGCGGCGACCGAACGCGAGCTCCGGACCGTCCTGGGGACGCGGCGCGTGGCCGGGCTGGTGAACCGGCTGATCCGCCGCGCGGGCGAGCAGGGAACAGTCCTGATCGAGCGGCGCGGGACCGGGGACGAAGGAGAGGAGTATGTCTATGTCGGACGATAGGGGAGAGAGCGTCAACATCATCAACGCGTTGCGGCGCGGTACCGTGCCCGGGAGCGGTCTCTCGCGGCTCGCGGTCGGGATCGAGGTCGAGGAGGGCGTCATCGCCCGGCAGCTCGGGTACGTGGCCGACGGCGGCGGCGACCTGAAGTTCATCAAGGGCGACTACGGCGCGGGTAAGACCTTCCTGCTCGCCCGGGCGCTCGAGATCGCTCAGCAGGCTGGCTTTGCCACGGCGCACGTCGTGGTCTCGCCCGAGACACCGCTCACCCGCACCCGGTCCGTGTACCAGCGAGTCTGCGCGAACCTCGCGACCCACGACGACGAGGCCGCGTTCAAGGCCGTGCTCGACTCGTTCCTGTATGCGATCGAGGAGCGGGTGCTCGAGATCCGGGGCGGCGACCTGGCCGACGAGGAACTCCGCGAGGAGACCGTCCGGTCGATCGAGCGGTCCCTCGCCGAGCTGGCCGAGGGCTCGAGCGCGTTTGCCGCCGCCGTCCGGGCCTACTACGAGGCGAACGCGGACGAGGAGTACGCCCTCGCCCAGGCCGCACTCGGCTGGCTCGCGGGCGAACCGAACGTGGGCCGGCCCTTCCGGGCGAAGGCCGGAATCCGCGGCACGATCGACGAGACGGTCGCGCTCGCCTTTCTCTCGGACCTCGTGGCCGTGATCCGGGGCGCCGGGTACGCCGGGCTCGTCATCGCCCTCGACGAGGCCGAGACCACGCAGGCCCTCCCCCGCGCCTCACGCGAGAAGGCCTACAACAACCTGCGGCAGCTGATCGACCTGCTCGACCGGGGCCAGCTCGCCCACACCTACCTCCTCGTCACGGGGACGCCGTCCCTCTTCGAGGGGGCGAAGGGCATCCGCTCCGTGCCGCCGCTCGCGGACCGGATCGGGACGGTCGGCGACGACGGCTACCGCAACCCGCTCCAGCCGCAGCTCGCGCTGGCCCGGTTCGACGCCCAGAAGCTCGAGCAGGTGGCGCTCCGGGTCATGGATATCTACGCCGAGGCCCACGGCGAGGTCGACCGCGAGCGCGTCAGCCACCGGTTCATCCGGGCCCAGATCCGGCAGCTGACCGGCCGGTTCGGCGGGCGCGTCGACGTGATCCCCCGCCTCTTCCTCCGCGAGTTCGTGGACGTGCTCGACAAGGCCGCGCTCTACCCCGAGTACGACCCCTGGACTGCGTACCGCTTCGACCCGAAGGAGACGGACGTGCCGCTCACGGACGAGGAGGAGGCGGTCATGGTCGTGGAGTGGTAGGAGTTCCCGACGCGCACGTCTAAGGGCCGGGCCGTCCCACCCAATCCCCTGCAGGGTCCCGAGGAAATCGCTTTCACCGTTCACGGCCGCGGCTGGCTCGACCTGGCCGAGCCGCTCTTGAAGGAACTCGTGGCGGACCACGTCGAGCGCGCCGAGATGACCGCGCCGGTCTTCGCCCGGTTCGTCGTCCTGGTCCGCCAGCCCCCCGGGGAGCTCGAAACAGCCATACGTCCCCGTCGCCAACCCTGATAACGCGCGGCCCGCGCCCCGTTCCGCCCGGCGCGCCGCCGCCCCACCTCCGCCATGAACCTCCGCCACCTCTGCCTCTTCGTCCTCCTCCTCACCCTGCTCGCCGCGCCGGGTGCGGCGCGGGTCACGGTCCTGCCCCTCGGCGACTCCATCACCCGCGGCGACACCGACGCCGCCTCGCTCGACGGGAGCTACCGCTACTACCTCTACGAGCAGCTGCGGACCGGTGGGTACGACGTCGACTTCGTCGGCTCGACCACGTTCCCGACCTACACCCGGTTCACGTTCGACCAGGACCACGACGGCCACAGCGGGTACACGACCGGGACCCTCCTCGCGAACGGAGCGACCGAGCCCCTGCGGGCCTGGCTCGCCGCGTACGGCCCGCCCGACGTCGTCCTGCTCATGATCGGCACCAACGACGCCCTCCTCCAGATCCCGCACGCGACCCGGCTCGCGAACCTCCGCGGGGTCGTCGCGCAGCTGCGCGAGCGGAACCCGTATGTCCGAATCCTCGTGGCACAGATCGTCCCGACCGCGGACGCCGCCCGGAACGCGCGGGAGATCGTCCCCTACAACGCGGCCCTTCCGGGGCTCGCCGCCGAGCTCTCGACCGACCGGTCGCCGGTCACGGTCGTCGACCTGTACAGCGGGTACGACGGCGCGGCCGACAACGGCCCCGACGGCTTCCACCCCGTCAAAAGCGGCATGCAGAAGATCGCGGCGCGGTGGTACGCGGCGCTCGTCCCGGTGCTCGCGGCCCCCATCCCGACCATGACCGTGCCGCCGATCGTCCTGCCTACCCAGGCCCCCCTCGTCGTGCCGGGGGCGAGCGGGCCCGCGGGCGACCCCAACCGCGACGGGCTCTGCGAGGACGTCAACGGCAACGGGCGGATGGACTTCGCGGACGTCGTCCTCTACTTCAACCAGCTCGCCTGGTGCTCGGCGCGCGCGCC
>CAYWVY010000097.1:0-312 GCA_964461885.1 uncultured Methanospirillum sp.
AGACGCTTGAATCGTGGTTGCTGACCGCGAACCCGGATCGCTCTATCTACATAGCATTGTCACAGGGTCATACCGTGCTTGTGCAATTGCAGCATTACCTCAACCTTTCATACACGGAAGAAGAGAGGGAACAGATTAAGGAACAGGTAAAGGGATGGTGTAAATAACACATCTCTCTTCTCCCGGTACCAGTTATTCCACATAGGCATAGACAAAGATTGCCTTGAAAATTTGTTCCGTTAGAACGCTAATATACTCGTCGGAAATCGCTTCTTTTCTTACAACGTTTTAGAGGAATCTGACCTTGTACAA
>CAYWVY010000097.1:322-5430 GCA_964461885.1 uncultured Methanospirillum sp.
TTGATGAACGAGTCGAAATGGAGGGGATCTCCCATAGTAGGAGCAAGGCGGCCTGTTTCGTATTTTGCTTTTCTGAGATTGACATTATCACAGTTGACCACCATGATCGCTTTTGCATCTAGGCCCGGTGCTCCGATTCCATCACTCGACAAGACCGAACGCATTTCAGAGATGCAGTGTTGGATCAGTTTCTCAGGATTTTTATGAACCGTTAAGTCGTCCCTCAATGGAGATTGGAAAGTTGGCGATGCGTTTAATACCAACACCCCTCCGGCGATTGTCTTCTTATTGTACTGATGGGCGTGAGCATGATGAGCATCAAAGTCATGCATTCGGTTCTTTACCGCTTTGCGGTGCTCAGTCATTACGGCTTTAATCTCAATGGAGATGTGAACGGTGGACGGTTTTGCCTTTATGATCTTTCTTGGTGAAGTCAAGGGTGCGGCTCCCATTCCCAACGGAGCGGCACCTACTACCAAATCCACGTTCCGTTTTACCGTTCCGCTGATAAGATCAAAGTTGATGTCGTAGACGATTTTACCCGCCGCTGCTTGCTCTGCCAATTGGGGACAGTACGCTAACAACTCATCAACAATGATTTCACACAATGCGTTGGAGTGCTTATCCGACCGGGGATGGTATCCTTCTTGTTTTAAGTGATCGATGAATGGCGTTGGATTCGGGGTCATTACTCTTCACCATCAAGATAATGGAAGGTTACGGGTATTGCAGCCTTGGATAGTCGTTTTTCTGCGAGTTTGATGTATTTCGGTTCAAGTTCGAAACTGATCGAATTTCGATACATCTGTGTCGCGGCTAATGTCGTGTTACCAGTTCCGGCAAACGGATCCAGTACGGTATCACCAACGAACGAAAACATCCCGATCAGACGCCTGGCCACTTCAGCGGGGAACGGTGCCGGATGCCCACGTTGAATTTCACCGGGAACATCCGTCCATATCTGCTGAAACCAACGTCCGTGATCCTCCCGATCAATCACGGACAGATCGCGTTGTTCCTGTGAGGGGTGGCGGTATCCTCCCGGCTTCCTGAACAACAAGATATACTCGATATCGTTCTTAATTATCCCATTTGGCTCGTAGGGTTTGCCGAGAAAGACCGATCCGTTCCCTGCAACCTCTGTTACCACGTTTGCAATTTTATTCCAGATGATCGGTGAAAGGGGATCGAACCCGATCTCTTGGCATTGGACTTGGATATAGGCATGAAGAGGATCAACAAGGTGCCGTCCATATTTCTTTCTAGACCTGCATACATCCCCGACAACTACACATAACCGCCCGCCGGGTATCAGCATATCAAAGCATTTTTTCCAGACCTTTCCTAGTTCTGATAGGAATTCTTGACGGTCTGATACATGGCCTAACTGGAGCCCCTCGCCTTCATCGGAGTACTTTTTCAAGTCCCAATATGGCGGAGATGTAACGATCAGATGTACCTTCGTATCAGCCTCTAGACCGGCCATAACCCGCGAGTCACCTTCAAAAAATACATGACTCGTATTGAGTATCTCGGGTTGACGGGCCCAAGCAGCGGCCTTAGCAGCCAACTTTTCCGTTATCGTAGCCTCTGTTGATTTCGACCGCTTTGCGTCTAATGCCTCATACCAGGGACACTCCCCGATGTCTCTCTGATCAAACAGTTTAGTCTGTTTTCGCTTGGAACGAGGCGGGTCCATCCTGCGATCTACTCCGACTGTCGACACCTTAAACGATAATAACTCTACTCCAACCAGAGAAAGGGTTTGCCTTCGCTGTGATACATTGATGTACAGACCGGACAACCAAGCAGTATGCACCTCGATTCGCTCTTACAGATCAAAAGAGAGGCTCCGAAGAAGGGTTACTGTTACACAACGATCCGGTTCCCGAAGAACCAACACAACGATCTGATCAATAAGCGCGCGGCAGTTTATGATGTCGATGGGGCCTTTCTCATTGTGCCGATCAAAGAATCGGTTATTACTCTTGATGCCCTGAAAGGGCGCCTATTCGAGGTGCGCGCATCAATCGAGCGGTATCTTACAGTACAAACCAAGGAACTAGGCAGGATAATCGAGCGCGAGAATAAAGAAGAATGCTGCTATGGGGATTCGAACCCCAGTCGAAGGAGTGAGAGTCCTTCATGATTGGCCGGACTACACTATAGCAGCAGGTGCGTCATTTATGTTGCAACGCCCCAGACTTAAACCTGCCTGTAGAACCTCCGCACCCATATAAGGGACGGGCCCGGGGGCACGAACCCACACACCTAATAGCCGTCGGCGCAAACCGTTAGGAGACCCAGCGCATGGCAGGCATCGACGATCAGATCCGGGAGTTGCAGGACGAACTCGAGCGGACGCCCTACAACAAGGCGACCTCGAAGCACATCGGCCGGATCAAGGCAAAGATCGCGAAGCTCCGCGACGAGGCCGTCACCCGCGCCATGAAATCGGCCGGTGGCGGCGAAGGGTTCACGGTCAAGAAGTCGGGGGACGCGACCGTCGTGCTCGTCGGCTTTCCATCGACCGGCAAGTCGACGCTCCTGAACAAGCTGACCGGGACGAGCTCCGAGGTCGGCGCGTATGCGTTCACAACCCTGACCGTCGTGCCCGGCGCGCTCGAGCACAAGGGCGCGAAGATCCAGATCCTGGATATCCCGGGCCTGATCGCGGGCGCCGCGATGGGCAAGGGCCGGGGCAAGGAGGTGATCGGGGTCGTCCGCGGCGCCGACTTCATCGTCGTGCTCGTGGACGTCTTCAACGAGGCCCACGTCGACGTCCTGCTCCGCGAGCTCTACGACGCTGGAATCCGGATCAACACCCCGAAGCCCGACATCACGATCAAAAAGACGGGCTCGGGCGGTGTCCAGGTGCACGCCGTGGGCGACCTCGACCTCGATCTCGAGGAGATCCGGTCGATCCTGAACGAGAACAAGCTGATGAACGCGGACGTGCTGATCCGCGGCAACTCGACCCAGGACGAGCTGATCGATGCCATGATCGGCAACCGGGTCTACGTCCCGGCCCTGATCGCGGTCAACAAGGTCGACCTGGTCGACGCCGAGACCTGCGACCAGATCGAGCGGGATCTCGCCGAGCGGTTCGGAGACAAGCCGCAGATGATCTCGGCCGTGACGGGCTACCACATGGAGGAGCTCAAGGACGAGATCTACGACCGGCTCGGGTTCATGCGCGTCTTTCTCAAGCCCACGGGCGGCCCTGCGGACCTGGACGAGCCCCTGATCGTCCGGACGAACGCGACCGTGGAGGACATCTGCCGCAAGCTCCACCGCGAGTTCGTGGACAAGTTCCGGTACGCCCGGGTCTGGGGCGGGTCGGTCAAGCACCCGGGCCAGCGGGTCGGCCTGGTCCACCACCTCGACGACGGCGACCTTTTGACGATCATCACGGCCCGCTGACGCCCGGGCACGCCGCAGAGCGATCATCTCCCTGGTGAGTGGACCGGTCCCAGGGTGAGTCTGGTGAGTCTAGGTGAGTCTGTTTCCATCTCCAGCCAATCGAGAAGAAAACAGAACTGCAACGGGGCTAATCCAGACTCCCCAGACTCACTAGACTCACCGGCATCTCCCCATCCGGCCTTCCGGTACCCGGGAGCTGCCTGGATTCCCAGTTCCTCCTGTCCTTGGTGGAAATCGCCTCACGGACTCGCCGGGCGCGAACCCTCCGCAGGGTCTGGTTGAGATACCGCACGGGGTGTTCCGCTCCAGCTCCGGGCTCAGCCCGACCACGGTGACGGGACGTTTCCCGAACCGCTCGTGACACGCCGTCGGGAACGCGCCCAGCTCGGGACGTTCCCGGATCGCGGCAGGCCTCCCCCGGGGCGACGCTGCCGCGGAATCGCTCGCCGTCGAAGCGGATGCCGTCCGATCCTATCCCGTGATCGCGGCAAGTACGCTCGCGAGCGGGGCGTCGGTCCTGACGCCCGTGCCCGCGTAGTGGGTCCGGCTCGCCCGGTACCCCCCGCTCCTGAGCCGCTCGAGGACGGTCTCGATGGCCGGCGGCGAGACCCCTTCCCTTTTTGCGAGCACGTGGTAGTCGTAGAAGGTCGAGGTCGGGAGTTCGGCCTCGAGCAGGGCGAGCATCCGGCCGAGCGCCGTCCCCTGCGCGAGGGTCGAGCCGTCGATCGCCTCGCGCATTGCGCCGATCGTGGCGGGGTCGGCGATCGCGCCGAGCCAGAGCGGCCCTACCGGCGACGTCTCGCCGCCGCACGCGGGGCAGGGCACGGGTTCGGGGAGGAGGCCCGCCTGCTCGGCCCGGCCCGGGCAGCGCCGGCACTGGTGGACGTACCCGATCTGGGCGAGGGTCCGGTCCGCGGCGGCCGCGCCCTCCGAAAGGCCGAGGTGGAGCCGGACGAAGTGCTCGCGGGCGAAGCAGCAGAGGGGGACGAGCCCGCGATCGTACTTCACGAGCTCTCGGACTACGAAGCCGAGCAGGATCCGCAGCCCGACCTCGGCGTGGTACTCGGTGTTCATGGGCCGGGCGAAGTACCGGCGCATCCCGGCCTTGAGGTGGGCGCCGCAGAGCGGGGCCGTGTCCGTCGCGGTCACGAAGAGGTACCGGGCGGCCGAGCGGCAGGCCGCGTCCGCGAACGGGGCCGGCGAGCCGAACGGGTCAAGGTCGACCGCCCCGAACCGGCGCGACGACATCAGCGCGTTCGCGTCCGAGCGGATCGTCTCGACCGCGAGGCCGAGCCGGGCCGCGTTTTCGGCGGC
Source organism: uncultured Methanospirillum sp. (assembly GCA_964461885.1). GTDB lineage: Archaea > Halobacteriota > Methanomicrobia > Methanomicrobiales > Methanospirillaceae > UBA288. Next base: position 5,060 of record CAYWVY010000097.1, read on the forward strand.
CAGGTCGAGTGCTCGCCGGCTCCGGTCGTTGATCGTGACCGCGAGCCCGGCCTCGCCGGCGACGCGGAGGCCCCGCAGGCCGGTGGCGCCCATCGCGTCGAGGTAGTCGGGCGGGCGCCGCTCGGGTGGGAGGGCGCGGAAGAAGAGGACAGTCGCATCGCGGTTGAGCGCCATCCGCGGGTTGTAGAAGACCGGGGCGGTCCCGGGCGGGAACGCGGCATCCGGGTCCGGGGCCGGGACCAGGACCGTGGTGGCGCCCTCCGTGACCGGGACGAGGTCCATTGCACTATCGCACAAGCATTATACCTCTAGCGGCAGACGTATTGAGGCATTGGGCGTGTGGCCTAGTCAGGATAGGGCGTCAGCCTCCT
>CAYWVY010000098.1:0-5384 GCA_964461885.1 uncultured Methanospirillum sp.
TTACAAAAATATATTTTGTCATTCTTTTCCTCCTTTCAAATTTTTATTCCCACTCGCTAACCATTTTTGTCTCTGGTGTCTACAAGTAAGAATTTGGGTCATTTTCTATGGCATTTCGGGTCAAAATTGCACGTTATTCTCACCTGTTTCAGAGGTCTACGGGCATTTGACCTCATTTTGACCTCACGAATTGTCCTCAATTATGGGAGATGTAAGCGTTAATCACTAACTTGGAGTAATGAGGACTGTCTCTGAAATCTCTCAGGTGGCTTGTGAGTGTTGTTTCGTCTCACAAATGAAAACCGATTATTGTGTGCAATGTTGTCTGATGGCTTGCAGGTAATACCTCCTGTAAGCGTCCTCATTATATCACAAATTCGGCAAAATTACAACTATCCCAGATGTAACTAATTTATGAACGGCAAAAAGAGCCTGCAGCGAACTGCAAGCTCTTTTGCGAGAATGGGTATTTATTATTTCCGACGATGCTTCAAAATGTAATCGTAACCAAGGTGGCGGCATCTATCGCAGGGTTCCTTTTCTTTCTGGAACGGGTCTCGTCTGGTGATAATGTACTCTTTGCTGTCTCTATATTCATCCAGGCATCTTTTACAGAGACAACGCACGTCGTCCTTGGGCGCATGATAAACCCACAACCCATAGGTCTTTTTCAGCGCCTTGGAAATCGCATTGAGTGTAGTATGATCTTCTACGGTTCCGATATAAGGACCCAACTCATTTTGATTTACTGTGCGGATTTGTTCCAACATAACGGTGGATGGACGATCAAGCCCGTAACGCTCACCAAGGAAAATATGCGAAGGAAGATACATCCCTTTCTGTGCCGTTGTGATAGCGGCAATAATGGTTGTAGGACTATTGGCGTTAAAGTTGGTTGCTTGAATCACCAATGCCGGTCTAATACCATTCTGAACACTACCCTCGTTCTGACCAAAGTTGTACCAATAAATATCTCCACGTTCTACTTTGTTTTTCATTGTATAATAACCTACCTTTCATTTATGTGAAATCAGTCCCAAATCGGATCATCGTATGGATCAAAGTTTTCTGCTTCTAAAAATTTTTTCATGGTCGCCAGAGACCGTTCGACGCTTTGCTGTACAGCTTGTACTGATACATTTTCCTGCTTTGCTATTTCAACAAAGGTCAAGCCATCAAAGAAATGTAACTCAATTCTTGCTTTTTGCTTTGGAGCTAACCGTGTAATGGCGGCATATAGCTTTGTCCAGTTCGGCTTGCCGTCGAATAAGTTGATAATCAAAGCGGGATTGCAACGTTCTGAAATATCATCCTCATAAGTGAAAGGAACAACGTGAGCAGCATATCTACGGCTGTGTTTTCTGTTGTTGTTGCGAAATTCAAGGATAGGCTCATACTGTTCTACCGTCATGTAAACGAAAGGTTCATATTCGCAGAGAAGCAGGTTGTATTTTTCACGCAGTTCCTTTTCACTAAGGGATGAAACAATACCGTATTTCTCTGTGCCGATGAAATTGCTATACTCCAATTTGAAGTCAATTACTTTGCACTCTGCCTTAAAATCCTGTTCAAGTTCAAATCTGTTTTTGGTTGTCATTATGTTTTCCTCCGAATTTTTGAAATTTGATTTTGGTTAAAGTCAAATTTCAATCCGGAGGATCACGACAACCGTGTACCGTACCACGGCTGACAAAAAAAGAAGGGGCGCTTCTGCGTTTTGCAAAAGCACCCCTGTTAAGGAATGTGTGGTTCAAAATAGAAACCTCCGTAAATTGGTTTAAGAGCTTTTGCCCTTAAAGGCTAATTTACGGAGGTGGTATAAAAGTCTTATGAGAGTCGCACGGCGGTCGTTTTACCCCTTTCTGCGTCAAATGAGAGTCGTTTGGTAAAAAGAGGTGTCGCACGAAAGTCGTTTTAGGGTCGTTTCAAAGTCAAATGGGACTATTATTCATCGAAAAGCTGTCCGTAAGGGAGCGATTCGTCCTTGCAGATGAACTTTTGGAGTGTTTCAAACTCCTCGGCAGTCAAGCGGCTTTTTGCCTGTTGAATCTCCTTCTTTGCGAGGGTAATAACACCAGAATGATAGATCGCATACACGAGCCAGTATTGTGCCTTGACGTTTTCAGGCACAAGTTTGAGAGCTTTGGTTGCAAAGTGATGAACTGCATCATAATCCTCAAATTCTGCGAAAATAGACAACAACTCATTCACCATGGTGATGTACTTCATCTTATAATCCGTAGCGATACCGACGAGCCAAAGGTCATCGCAGGCAGTTCCTAACACATGACCCTTGTACAGTTTGATTGCGTGTTTCAGAGTGTGTACTTTTTGAGGAATCGGAATGTCCTGCTGAGCTTGTTTCCACAATCTTTCAAATTTCTGCAGATCTGTCATAACATTGAGGGATGGATTCAATTTATAGCCGTTCAGAGTATATTCTATGAGCTTATTCCCGTAATTTATTCCGGGTACGGGTGAGCCGGACGGATACGTTCTTTTCCGTAAGACCTACGCGCTGTGCTATATCCGAATATGTATCGGAAAACCAATAGCGCCGCAGAAAGATCACTCGATTTTCAACAGACAAAGTATCCAGGAACCCTTCAATGATATGCGCCAATTCCTTTCCGGCGATTTCATCCTCAACAGTATTAGGCGACGCCAGGCAGTTTTCTAATTCTTCCATAGCCACGTCATAGGTGCTGTTTCGCTTGATGGCCGTGTTCAGCTCATAGCGTTTCAGAGAAATGTTCCTCACGATCTTACACAGGAAAGTGAGCAATGGATTGGGGCTGGCCGGTGGGATCGCATTCCAAGCGCCCAGATAGGCATCGTTCACACATTCTTCTGCGTCCAAATCGTTATGCAGAATGTTGTAGGAAATGTTATGGCAAGCCCGACCGTATTTTGTATCCACTTCTTTGATTGCCTGCTCGGATCGTTCAAAGAACAGCTCTATGATTTTTTCATCTTCCATCAATAACACCGCCTCCTTTCACCTATATACTACGGTTTTCGCCCGGAAAACTACATGGAAAGAGAAATTTTCAAAATATTTTTGTGATAGCAAGACACGGCGATACCTTTTCAGTACCACCGTGTTCGCTTGTAGTCGTCGATTGATCGGCGGATGTATTATTTGTTTCGTCAAATTGGAATTGGCTTAATTGTCTTTCTTGGAATTGCACAGCACGATCATAAAACCGACTATTCCCAACAAAACACCTATCCACCAAAATAATGTTTCTTGTGTTACTGCAAAGATAAGTCCCAACAGCAAAAATGCAAATCCAACATTCTGCTTTTTCATCCAATCACACTCCTTGTCAAATTCTTATTGGCTTAATCGGTGTTATTGTAAGTTATCATTACAAACGGATACGGCTCATCTGTATCTGTGGTATATTCAGCCTCCACAATAACCTCGTCACCTACAGCTAAGTCAGATGGGATTGAAATTGTCAAATCTGTAATCTCAAAAGTGACCTCTCTGTTTGCACCACCGTAGTAAATAATCGTAATGGTTGTATCAGTAATCTCTGTGACTTCTCCTGTGTATGTCTTATGAATGAGTTTAGGCTCAGGTTTGTTACAACCAACCAAAGAGAGGACACAGACCAATGCCAAAACAAGTGCTATCAACTTTTTCATACAATCACACCCTTTACTTTTTTCAGTACCACCGTGTTCGCTTGTAGTCGTCGATTGATCGGCGGCTTTATTTTTGTTATTGCAAAACATTACTCAGACAGGCAAATATAAGCAGATGTGCAGGATAGTATATATAGAAGATCCATTTCAACGGTTTGCCTCGTTTCCCGTTATAGGACCAAATCAACGCTCCGGGTATAATGGCACAGATACAGTTTATAACTGCGTAGATAGTAACCTGAGACCAATTAAATCCAAAGCCATTAAAGGCTTGACCAAATATGTAAAGCCCTAACGCCCAAACGATTATTGTGACCGTTCTGTATGTTTTCTTATTTGCAAGGTAGAGTGCAACGATAAGTATAATTCCAGCTATACCATAGTCACACTTTGCATAACCTGCAAAAAGAATGAGAAATAGCAAAGCTGGGATAAATATGAGCAGTTTCTTTTTGGAGGCTTTTTTCTCCAACATTTGATAGATGTAAATTGCGACAACGCCAAGTGCCAATGTAAAGAATACATTTGTTAGATGTAGCCGTAATAGCCCGGTAAAAAATCCTTCGACACTTGCGTTTTGAATACTGAACGCGTAATAGAAAATGGGTTCAGAAATCACTGCAAACAACATAAGACGCCCGATGTATTTTGGCAAACTACGTGTTTTTGAAGCACCTTCAGCAATCATAAACGCAAACAGAGGAAATGCAATCCTTCCTATACCTTCCATAAGGTTTATGATCAAATATGATGTGCTCAACGACATGCCGGGGAATATAGACAGCAAACCACTTTGTCCCAATATTTTGGCAAAATGGTCAACGGTCATAGCGATTATCGCAATTATCTTCAAACTAAACGTTGTCATGTGGCTGCTCCTACAAATCTTCAACTATCCTGCGACACAAGAAAGATAACATTACCATCATTGCCGGATGTAGCGGTTGTTTTCACAATATAATCGGAATTACTTGGAACGGCAAAGGAAGCTGTTTCGCCGACCTTCACAGACACAGACTCCCCAGAGAGTATGAACTCACCATCATTCAATCTGTGCCAAACTTCGACAGTAATTTCAGAAGGACCTTCTGTTGATTTGAATTGTATCATCAACTTTACTGCCTCCGTGGTCTGCCCATCATAAAGCTCTCCTTGTTGGCCTATACGAAGGAAAGCTGTTTTTTCATCTGCATCAGCGTCAAAAGGATTTGGATCAGAGTTGTTGGTGCAGCCGACAAGCCCCAATATGCAGATCAACACCAATACTGCGGCAATTATCTTTTTCATGCTTACACCTCCGTTTCGTCAGTCTTTTCAGTACGACCGTGTTCGCTTGTAGTCGTCGATTGATCGGCGGCTTTATTCTTTGCATCGTCAAATTGGAATTGGTCAGTATTACACTTCATCGTTATAATACTTGGTTATCAAATCAGCAATATCTTTTGCCACCTCACGAATTTCAAATAGTTCGTGTTCCCAAATGTAAATTGCCGTTGTATCTGTTTCGCCGTTTTCAAGAACACGATAACAGTAATAATCACCGCAACCATTGGTCGCAAAGAAAACAAAACGATTGACTTTTTCTTCAAATTCCTCGGGGTCAAGGTATTCGGGGAATATCTCTCTGTTTTCCCTTACATGGCTGATAATTCTTTCTGCTGAAAGCAAAAACCAATGGTCACCATTTGTTTCTCGTAGCAATGCTTTGAGTTCTTCGGGGAATGTGAACC
>CAYWVY010000099.1:0-5338 GCA_964461885.1 uncultured Methanospirillum sp.
CCGGCGCCCGGGCTCTGATGAGGGCATGGAGCCGCTCGCCCATGGCGCGGTACGGGCCGGGCAGCTCGGCGATCTTCGCGAGCACGGCGCTCTCCCCGTCCGCCCTGTCCGCGCCCGGGCCGGACGCCCGCCGATCCGATGTCCCCGTCATGAGGTGCATGTCGACGCACAGGGATTAATAGAGTTTCCATTCTCCGCGGAGGTCCCGGCCCCGGGAGATCGGGCTCGAGCCGGCACGGCAGGAAGCGGGTTCCCGGGCGGAGCGGCCCGGCAAGGAGTTCGACCCCCGTCGCCCCCTGCCGGCGGTGGTCCGGCCCCTCCTCCTCAATCCGCGCCATCCAATCGGAGAAGGCATAAATACCCTGAACACGACCGTGCCCTCTCAGGGTACGGGTCGTCCTAGGCGGACAGAACGAGATGGGCCCCGGGCCGACGCCCGGGCGCTCCATGTCCCCACGAACGTGCGTGGAGGACGCGGACCGGCCCGGTTCCGTGACGGAGGTATGAGATATGAAGTACGTGGATGGTTTTGTCATCGTTCTCCCGGAGGAGAACCTGCCGGCGTACCGGGAGATGGCGGAGGAGGGTGCAAAGATGTGGATGCAGCACGGCGCGCTGGAGTACTACGAGTGCGTCGGCGACGACCTGGCCCCGGGGATGCCGGGGGTCACCTTCCCGCAGATGGCGAGGGCCGGGCCCGGGGAGACGGTCGTCTTCTCCTTCATCGTCTTCGCGTCCCGGGAGCACCGCGACGAGGTGAATGCAAAGGTCATGAAGGACCCGCTCATGAACGATCCCGCGCGCGCGGACAGGCCGATGCCGTTCGACATGAAGAAGATGGCCTACGGAGGGTTCACGGTCATCGTCGAGGCCTGACGGGGCGCCAGAGCCGGCCACCGCGGCAGGAGCACGGGGTCGCGGGCGTCGTGCTCGCGACCGTATCTCGAGGCCGAACCGCCGACCATTGCGACCCGGGACCGCACGGTGTTCGGGAGGGGGCCGTATCGGGAGATGGGGCTAATTGGTTTCCGATGACCGTCCGGCACCCGGTGTGCCGGCATGCGACCCGCCCGACCGTCGCTGCGGTGCCGGAGCGGTCCCGCGATCGAGCGGGGCGGAGACCGTGACGAGCGATCGTTTCATCGACCCTTCTCCGCAGGGTACCGGAGCGAGGCATGACGGGCCACGGGCCCGACCCTGGCACCGGCGAGTCGATGAATACAGGATGATGCACATGGAAGGGGGGGGAGTGATAGAGATGCCACCACACTGCGATACGAGGGACGGCCCCGTCGTGAAGGCCGCGCTGAAGGCGCTGGAGACGGGGAACCTGAACTACGTCCTGATCTGGATCCCCCGCGAGTCCGAGGAGGAACTCCGCGGCGTCTTCGAGCGGACGCTGCGCGCGCGAACGGCCGGGCCGGACGCGCAGGAGGTCGCCGACGACTGGTTTTTCGAGACCGCCATCCGGCTCCACCGGGCCGGGGAGGGCGCGGCGTACACGGGCTTGAAGCCTGCGGGGCTCAGCGAGGGGCCGGTCGTGCCCCGCGCCGAGCGGGCGATCGATACCGGCGACCCCTCGGAGACGATCGACTTCGTCCTCGGGGCCGTCGAGGACGTGTTGCGGCACCGATTCGCCCGCGTCATGGAGACGCGGGAGTACGACCCCGACGACGTCGTGGCCGGGCGGGAGTTCATCGAGGCCTTCATCGGCTGGGTCGTCTTCTCCCACCACCTGTACGTAGACGTCACGAGCGCCCACGGGCACTGAGCCGCCGGCGGGGCCGTCCTGGTTCCCGCACTCCGGATTCTCGGTCTCCCATGTCCGGGCCCGCGCAGCCGTACGGCGAGGTCCATCTGCGTGGCCCCGCCGAGGACCTCCTGCCGCTCCGGGCACCGGCGGGTGTACCCCGGCTCCCTGCAGGGCTCGAGGATGGACCACCCGGATCCGCTTCCGGGCCGGGCATCGGACGGTCCGGGCCACCGTGCATCCCTGCATGGTTACCGTCAGGAAACCCACCCCTGGAGATATCCCAGGATCTCAGGGATACGACGCAGGAAGTCCCTACGGAGAGGAGAGACGATGTTCTGGTACCAGTGCGAAGAGACGTCCGGGGCCATTCGCGATGAGGTCCCCGGGCTCGTACCCCATCAGCCGCTCGAGGATATCCGACAGGCGCTGTCCGGCGCATGTGTGAGCGTTGGGCCGCACGATCACCGTGCCAGGAGCGCGTCGTCGCCGGGCAAGGGCTCGATCTTCTACTTCACGCTCCCGGCGGCGTGAGGCAGTGGTGTATCCGGCACGGTAATGCCAACCATTATAGCCTTCCGGGTAAGGTGATCGATACAACTCTGCCGGACACTTATCCATGCACCCGTGCTCCGTCCCGCTCGACGCCATCAGTCAACCGGCCATCCTCTACGACCTCGAGGGCCGCATCGTCGCCGCGAACGAGGTGGCCGAGACCGTTGCCGGACGACCGCTCGGCGGTCTCTCCGCCGCGGAGGTGATCCAGATCCTCCGTCTCCGCCACCCGGACGGGGCTCCGCTCTCCCTGGCCGAGCTGCCCGCGTGCCAGGCACTCGGGGGCACCAGGGTGATCGATCTCCCACTCATGGTCACCGCCGCCAACGGCCGCACCCTCGACATACTCGCGACGGCCGCTCCTGTCCGCGAGGGAACAGCGATCACCGGCGCCCTGGTCCTCTGTCACGACGTGATCGAGGACCGGCGGATCGAGCGGGCCGAAGAAACGGTGGAGGCGGCCGGGGCCCGGCAGGCGATGCTCGCGGAGGTCGCCGCCCGGCTGCTCGCGGCCGATGATGTGAGGGCCGTCATCGACGACCTATGCACGAAGGCGCTGCCGATCCTCGGCTGCGATCTCTTCCTGCACTACCTGGCCGACGAAGCCTCGGGCGGGCTCGTGCTGAATGCGAGCGGCGGCGTCCTCGACGGCGAGATCGAGCGGATCCGGGTGCTCGACGGCGCGGCCCTGTGCGGTTGCGTCGCCCGTGACGGCTGCCGGGCCATGGCCGAAGCGATCCCCGACAACCCCGACCCGCGGACGGGCCTCGTCGCCCGCTTGGGCGTCCGGGCCTGCGCCTGTCACCCGTTCACAGCGGGAGGCCGGACCCTCGGCGTGCTCTCGTTCGGCAGCACCTCCCGCGACCGTTTCACCCGGGACGAGCTCGCGACGATGCAGGCGTTCGCCGATCTCATCGCGGTCGCCCTGCAGCGGGTCGCGACCACCGAGTCGCTCCGCCGGAGCCAGCAGTACCTCGCGGACGTGATCGACGCCTCCGGCGCCGCGTACTTCCACCTGCGATCAGATCTCTCGAGCGGGACGGTCAGCGGGCGATTCGCCCGGTTCCTCGGGTACCAGCCGGGGGAACTGCCGCGGTTCCCCGAGTTCGCGCCGTGGGCCCGGGCGTTGCTGCATCCCGAGGACCTCGCGGCCGCCCTCGCGACCTTCGCTGCCTTCGCCGCGGGCGAGAACGAGCGGTTCGAGGCCGAGTTCCGCATACGGGCCCGGGACGGCGAATACCGCTGGATGCGGGGAGTGAGCGCCTCGGTCGAGCGGGACGAGAACGGGCGTGTCCTCGCCCTCGCCGGCCTCCTCTTCGACCTCACCGAGCACAAGCGGGCCGAGGAGGCCGTGGCAGAGAGCGAGCGGCGGCAGGCCTTTCTCCTTGCGCTCGGCGACCGTGTCAGCGAGCTCCCCGACGCCGGCGAGATCATGGCCGTCAGCTCCGGGATGCTGGGCTGGCACCTCGGGGCCAACGCTGTCGTCTACTGCGAGGTCGACGAGGCAGGGGAGTGCGCAACCGTCCGGGCGGACTGGAGCGACGGCACCGTCCCCAGCACGGCCGGCCACTTCCGCATGGACGACTTCGGGATCGGCGACCTCTACCGGCAGGGGCTTGTCCGGCGGACCGATGACATCACGGTCGGGCACGACGAGGAAGCGACGGCCGCGCACTGCGCCCTGCGCATCCGGGCCTCGCTCGGCGTACCCTTCTGCCGCGGGGGCAGGCTCGCGGCGGTGCTGGCCGTCCACAGCGCGCGGCCCCGCACCTGGACCGACGCGGAGGTCGAGCTTGTCCGGCAGGCCGGCGACCGGATCTGGGCGTCCGTTCAGCGTGCCCGGGCCGAAGAGGCTGTGCGGGCCCACGAGAGGCTCCTGCAGAGCCTCTTCCGAGCGGCCCCCGCCGGCATCGGCCTGATCTCAGGGCTCCCCCCCGGGCGGCGGTTCGAGCAGGTCAACGATCACCTCCTGGAGATGACCGGGTATACGCGGGATGAGCTGATCGACCAGGACACACGCATCCTCTATCCCGACGACGAGGCGTACGCCGACGTCGCCGAGGAGTCGGTCGTCCAGCTCGAGATCTGCGCCCGGGGGGAGGTCGAGACGCGGTGGCGACGGAAGGACGGGACCGTCGTCGATGTCCTGCTCAGCTCGTCCCTGATCGACCCGGCGGACCCCGCGTCCGGTGTCATCATCACCGCCCTGGAGATCACGGATCTGCGCGAGACCGAGAAGGCCCTGATGCGGTACGCGCGGGACCTCCGGCGGTCGAACGAGGAGCTGCAACGCTTTGCGTACGTGGCGAGCCACGACCTGCAGGAGCCGCTCCGCAGCATCATCAGCTTCAGCCAGCTCCTCGAGCGGCGGTACAGGGGACAACTCGGCCAGGACGCCGACGAGTACATCGCGTTCATCGTCGAGGGCGGGAACCGGATGCAGCGCCTGATTCAGGACCTCCTCGAGGTCTCGCGAGTCGAGACGCGGGCGAACGCGCCCGTGCCGACGGACGCCGCGAGCGTGGTCGCGGGCGTCCTCGCGATCCTCGAGCCGTCCCTGAAGGAGGCGGATGCGACGACCGAGGTCGGCCCGTTGCCGACGGTGCTGGCGGACGCGGCCCAGCTCGAGCAGGTCTTCACGAACCTGGTCGGCAACGCGGTCAAGTACCGGCACCCCGCCCGTCCGCTCGATCTCCGGATCTCGACCCGGCAGTGCGACAGCATGGTCGAGTTCTCGGTCGCCGACAACGGGATCGGGATCGAGGCGGAGTACTTCGACCGGATCTTCGAGATGTTCAGCCGCCTCCACACCCACGACGCATACGAGGGGACCGGGATCGGCCTCGCCGTCGTCCGGAAGATCGTCGAACGGCACGGCGGCTCCGTCCGCGTCGAGTCGACGCCGGGCGCGGGCTCGACCTTCCTCTTCACGCTCCCGGCGGCGTAGAGCCGCCATCTCCCCGTACGATTCCCTCGCGTCCCCGGTGCAAAGGGCATGCTTGTTATGTCCATAGCGCTAATGATCCGCTGATT
>CAYWVY010000100.1:0-5309 GCA_964461885.1 uncultured Methanospirillum sp.
CGTGTCCGCCGGGTATGCCCACTCCGATGGGGCCGTCACGCGGCCGGCAGGGTGAAGAAGAAGGTCGAGCCCTCGCCCGGCTCATCCCGTCGTCGGTGGCGGATGGATCTCGACGACCAACTGCGGCCGATCCGTCACGATGCGTATCCGGTTGTCCTTCATCGCGTAGCCTCGAGCCCGGTATCGCTTCAGATCATCGGCATGCCCGGGCGCATCGACGAACTCGAGCCGCCCGGTGACACCGAGGAGCACGGGCCGGTCCGAGCCGGCATCCAGCGATAGTATGATGAGTGGCGGACGTCGGCCTCCGTGTCCGGTCCATAACCGCAGAACCCCGGCGGGCGGTGGTCAGGCGTCGTCGGTCGCCTCGCTCTGCAGGGGCAGGAGCTGCGGGAGGAGGGACGGCAGCTGCCCGTCGACGATCGCCCAGACGGTCTCCGGGTCGACCGCGAAGTACCGGTGCACCACGACGTTCAGAAGACCGACGATCTGTCGCCAGGGGATCTCCGGATGCCGTTCGCGAAACGGCACGGGGACCTGGGAGGTCGCCTCGCCGATCACCTCGAAGTTCCGCAGGCCCGCATCGAGGAGTCCGGGCATCCGCCGCAGGACGCCGGATACGGGTACCCGTCCACGTAGCCAAGAGCCCGCTCCGTAGCCTCCCTCGTATCGTCGATGAGGACGACCACGGACCGGCGCTAGACATAGACAAGCTCCCGGCTCACCCGGTCCCAGAGGGCCGGGGGCTGCAGGAGACCACCGCGGACCACCAGGTCAACGGGGACACCGAGCAGAGATTCAAGGTAATCGCGGATCTGGACGACGTCCCAACCGAGCGGACGGGAGAGCTCGACCATCAGGTCATCGTCGCTGCCCGCCTCCGGCTCACCGCGGGCGACGGAGCCGAACAGGGCCCGCTCGGCGACCCCGAACTCCTCGACCAGCGCCTGGCGGTTGGCACGAAGCCGTGCGAGGATACGCGCCCGTGACAGTCCCTGCACGCCCGCTGTGTCTGCCATTCGTTCTCATATCCACCCGGTCGATGTTTACCCATTCCGCTCCGCGGCACGGTGAGCACGCTGTGCCGGTGGCGGCCGTCGAGGGGGGACCCGGTGCCGCTCTCTGCGCCCGGAGGGTCCGGGGAGGGCGGTTCCCCGGCAGGTGGTGTGCGCTGCTCCTGAACAGGTACTCACCCCATCGCCGGCCGCGGCGGGGATCAAAAAAAGAGGAAGATCGAACGGCTCAGGTCGCCCGGATGTACCCGTTCCGCTGGACCGTCTCGGTCGTACCGTCCCTGTACGTGATCTTCACGAGCGGCGAGAACGTCCCGGTCGCCGGGTAGAAGAACGTCGGGCTCGTCGCCCGCGAGTTCCAGGTGTTCAGGTGCGCCGGCGCGTCGAACGACCACCAGGCCGCGCTGATGCTCTTGCCGGCCGCCGGGATCAGGCTGAACTTCACCGCGCTGCCGTGCCGGGCCGTCACAGGTGCGGCCGTGAACGAGGCCCCGCCCGCTCCTGGCGTCGGCGTGGGCGTCGGCGTCGTGACGCCGACCGGCGCGAATGCGATCCAGTCGAGGTTCTGGCCGTCGCCGGCGAAGGCGAGCTTCAGTGTATGCGTGCCGGCCGTGAGCCTGATGGGGGCCTCGATGGTCTGGAAGGCCGAGAACGATCCCGTGTTTGGGACCGTGATCGTCGTGGCCGCAAGACCGTCGACCGAGACGGCGAATGTCCGGCCGCTGTTCGGGCTCGCGACCCGTGCCTGCAGGGTGTACGCGCCGGTCTCCGTGACGTTCGCGGTGTAGGTCAGGTACTCGCCGTTCCGGATCCAGCCGACGTTCGTGACGCCGCCCGCCGTCTCGATGTCGACGTCGTCCTGGCGGTACGCGCCGCCGCTGTTGCCGGAGGTGGTGTCGTGGTATGCGACGCCCTCGCCGCCGACGTCGTAGTCCTCGGCCTGGATGGTGCCGGGGATTGCGTGCCCCGGCGCCGGCCCTGTCCCCTCGACGGTGATCTGCATGATCTTGCCGTGGGAGAGGTCGTTCCAGATGTGCAAGTACCCGCCGCCCAGCCAGCGGTCGGACTCCCTGATGTTGAGGCTGATCGTGTAGGCGCCGGGGCGCTGGAACGTGTGGACCGGGTTCCGCTCGGTCGACGTGGTGCCGTCCCCGAAGTCCCAGCGCCACTCGTAGGCCCACTCGGACGACATGTCCGTGAAGTGGACGGAGAGCGGCGCCGTGCCGTTCGTCCGGTCAGTCGTGAAGTTCGGGGTCGCGTACGCGTCCCCGTAGGCGACGAAGACGGGCGACTCGATCCGGTCCATGCCCATGCCGCTCCCGTGGAAGCGGAGCCGGAGCGTGCCCGCGGCGGCCTGGACCTGCGTCTGCACCGCTTTAAAGGCGGTCGGGCTGCCCGTGTTCGGGACGCTCACGTTCCCGGCGACCCGGCCGTTGACCTCGACCTGGACGCTCCCGCCGTCGCGGTCGCTCCCGAGGTAGAGGACAAGGGCCGGGAGCTGGGGCGTCGGCGAGACGCCGCCGATGCTGTAGGTGAGCCACTCGCCGTCCTCGATGCCCACGACCGCGTGGCCACCGGCGATGGGCGCGACGTCCACGCCGTCCTGGCGGTACGTCCCGCCGCTGTTGCCGGGGGTGGTGTCGTGGTATGCGACGCCCTCGCCGCCGAGGTCGTAGTCTTCGGCCTGGAGCGTCCCGGGGATCGTGACGTTCACGTACGGCGACGGCGTCGGTACGGGCGCCGCGAACGCGATCCAGTCGAGGTTCTGGCCGTCGCCCTGGAAGGCGAGCTTCACCGTGTGCGAGCCGGCCGCGAGCGTGACGGGGACCTCGACGGTCTGGAAGGTCGCGAACGACCCGGTGTTCGGGACCGCGATCGTCCCGGCAGCGGCGCCATCGACCGAGACCACCACCGTCCGCCCGCTGTTCGGGCTCGCCACGCTGGCCGTCAGGGTGTAGGTGCCGGCCGCCGTGACGTTCACGGTATAACTGAGCCACTCGCCGTTCCGGATCCAGCCGACGTTCGGCGTGGCGAGGCCCGCGGTCTTCTCGATGTCGACGTCGTCGTGGCGGTACGCGCCGCCGGTGTTGCCGGGCGTCGTGTCGTGGTAGGCCACGCCCTCACCGCCGATGTCGTAGTCCTCTGCCTCGATCCGGCCGGGGACGGTGTGCGGCTTGTACGGCGTTCCGTTGCTCGACTCGGCGAGCGCCAGGCTGACCGGGACCGTCCCGCCCTTGGGCGGGTTCTGGGTGACGGTATAGAACGCGTCGTGGTGCCCGGGGAGGGTCGCGACGATCTTCCGGACCGGCGTGCCCGTCAGGTAGACCGTGACGTTGAGGGGGCCCGGGCCGGTCGTGCCCTGCAGGGTCCGGGTGCCCGAGAGGTCCTCGAGGTAGATGCTGGCCCCCAGCGGGGAGGTCGAGACCAGGAAATAGCCCCGGTCCCCGCCGACCGGCGGCGCGTTCGGCAGCGCGAGCGGCAGGTAGTCGGTGACGCCCTCGTCGGGGTTGACGACGTACGGCTCGTCGCAGAACCCGTCGCCGTCGGTGTCCGGATGAGTCTGCGAGAAGCCCGTCCCGTTCGGGAAGGCCCAGGCGTTGCCGCCGAGGTACGGCCCGCCGACGATGTTCGGGCCGGCCGTCCTGGTGACGTTCAGCTGCCCGACTTCGGCCGCCCCGAAGAACCCGTTGTCGGTGTTGTTCAGGACATTGTTCGTGACCTGGGAGGACCAGTCGCCGCCGACGGCCACGCCCTGGCCGTTGCCGATGATCCAGTTGGAGGTGATGGTGGAGCCGCCGCGGTTGGTGGCCTGCACGCCGGTGCCGGCGTTGCCCTCGATCCGATTGGCCTCGATCTCGGCGCCGGCGTGCTCGAGCTGGATGCCGTTTGCGCCGTTGCCGCTGATGGTGCAGCCGCGGATGATGAGGCCACTCTCCTTGAGCGAGACGCCGAAGCCGGCGTTGTCCGAGACCTCGGAGTCGATGAGGGAGTTCGCGACGAGCCGGCCCGAGAGGTCGCTCGCGAGGCCGTTCGCGTTCCCGGTGACGGTGCAGCGCTCGATGGTGATCCCGTCGCTCGGGTAGTCGAGGACGATCCCGGTCCCGGTGCTGTCGCGGACGACGGAGTCGCGGAGGACGGCCTGTTCGGAGCCGCCCTGCTCGGCGTAGCCGTACCCGAAGCCGATGCCGTTCTGCTCGGCGACGACGTCCTCGACCACGGAACCGTTCACGCGCCCGATGTAGACGCCGGCGCCGCAGTCGCGGACGGTGACGTTACGGACGGTGACGTTCGTGATGGGGCCGCCCGGGGTCGCATTGGCGAGCCCGGTGACATAGACGCCGGTCCCGTTTCCGCCGATGCCCTCGATGGTGTATCCCATGCCGTCGAAGACGACGTCCGAGCTGGTGATCAGCACGCCGATCGACGAGCCGGGCGAGAGGTCGTGGTCCAGGGTGTAGCGTCCGGGCTCGTTGATGGCGAGCGCGGGCGAGTCGGGCAGGGCCTGCACGCCGACGGCGAGCAGGCAGAGCGCCAGCAGCAGGACTGCTGCCGGCGCACGGGCGCACAAGCGCCTCCGATTGAATGTGACGGAATGCATGATATCCTCCCGGCCGCTTCGCTTCGAAGCGGCGATGGTGGGTTCATTCCCGCGCGGAGGGGTTGGCATGGCGCCCGGCCCGGAGGCCGTCAAAGGGAGTCTGTCGCTCCACGCGCGATTATCACATAATCGTTCAGGGCCGGATATATCTTTCGAAACAGTTCTGGAAGGGCCGGGGCGGACTGCCGGCAGGACCCGCGACGGGCGCCGATCCGGCAGAATCCGGGTACGACCTCCGGCGCCGGCGCGGCCCGTGCCGGACGAAGGGGATCGCGGGTGCGGAGGGGGGCGCCCGGAGCCATGGTCTCTCCCATCCGCCGGCCGGCAGCAACCGCGGCGGAGAGTGCTCCACTGTCACCCCGGCCATGTTAACACTGCTACCAGGCGGGGGATGCACCTCGAGGGCCGACTGCGGCCGATCCATCACGATGTGGATCCGGTTGCCGGCCATCGCGTACCTTCGAGCCCGGTATCGCTTCAGATCATCGTCATGCCCGGGCGCATCAACGAACTCGAGGCCCGGCGACGTCGAGGAGCTCGGGCCGGCCTCACTCGAGTCGTGCGATCGGAAAAACGGAGAGATCCGATCGACGTTCAGAGGTAGTTGAAGAGCCAGACGACGTCGGCGAAGCCGGTCCGCGGCTCACGCGGCCGGCAGGGTGATGCGGAAGGTCGAGCCCTCGCCCTGCTCAACCCAT
>CAYWVY010000101.1:0-5303 GCA_964461885.1 uncultured Methanospirillum sp.
ATCCCTATTTTTCCCTCCGATAATCCCCTCACTTCCCTCGGAGGCGCCCTCTGGCCCATGGGGGAAAAATATCCGGCATCGATGGTGACCGATCCATCTCCCCAACCCCCTACGGTCGGTTACGCCCTGACGGCCTTTTTCGTTTCTTCTCCCGGACCAAGGCAACACAGACACCCGTAGTCCCGTCGCTGGCTCCTCCTGAGCGACGGCTGGCATCCGCTCCTCGCGGACCGGTTCGATGGACTTTATGTAGGGCTAAAAATAGAAAGAATCAGACCATTTTCGACCGCTGGAGCAGCAGCAGATCGTCGGTCGTGAGCTTCTCGCCACTCCGGAATGAGGTGAAGATCCGCTCGGCTTCCTGCCGGACGGCCTTCTGCTCCTTGGTGACCTTGGTCGACCGGGTCTTCTTCCGGATGCCGCCGATCACCTTGTCGTAGTCGCGCAGCTCCTTCTGGCAGGTGAGGAAGGCCTTGTGCTCGGCGTCCGCGGCCTCCTGGGCCTCGACGAACTGCTTGTGCGCATCGTCGGCGGTCTCGCGAGACTTGTCGGCGTTCCGGTAGTTCTCGACCATCAGGTCGTGGTGGCGCTGGGCAAGCTCGGCGAGCTCGGTGACGCGGGCGTGGACCTCCGAGGCCTGATGGCGCAGCTCGCGGGCGTCCGTGAGCTTGGTCCGCATCTCCTTGTTCTGCTCGAGTTCGGTCTCCTGGTCCCGGATCTCCGTGCGCAGCGCCTTGATCTTCTCGATCAGTTCCCGCTCCTTGTCGACGGAGAAGACCTCGGTCTGCTGCCGGAACTCCATGTTCTCGATCTGCTTCTGGAGTTCCTTGATGCCCCGGTTCTTGAGGGAGCCGTGCTCCTTCTTGAAGACCTCGAGCTCTTCGAAGAGAACGTTCGCCTGCTCGTTCAGGGTGTTGCGCTCCTCTTTCTGGGCCTGAACGTCCTTGTTCGCCTGGTCGCGGAGCTCCTTGTTCTTCTGCGCCTCCTCGACGAACTCGCGGGTCTTTCCGTTCAGTGCGTTGCGCTCGCGGGCGAACTTGCTCGCGGTCGCGTTCAGCTCGTTGCGCCGCTCCTTGTGCTGCTCGGACTCCGCCAGAATTATCTTTCGCTTATCAATCAGCTCATTCAGCATGCTTTACCCATCCTCGCCCTCTGCGCGACGCACGCCCCGTGGATGCGCCGGCGGTACCGGGGAAGAACAGGAGAACAGAACAGGACGAACCCATTGCCGGGCCGTTATTCATCGAGCCATGCCTCATGTTCAACCACCGATGCCAGATACAACCGGCGCAACCGGCAAGAGCCTTGCGGTCGCACGCACGCCCGGTCCCAGCCCGGGCCCTGCGGGAGATGTTGTATCATTAAAACGACACAGGGAGTCTTAACGATTTCGCACGGCGCACGGATCCACCGGGAATCGAACCCGGGTCCTTGGGTTCGAAGCCCAAGAGGATGTCCTCTACCCTATAGATCCGGCAGCTCATTGGGCATCGATGACTATTAAGTATTCGGAAGCTCCTGATCTTCCTATGATTCTGTCGGGCGATGAGATTGTCCGCCGCCTCCACACGCTCGAACCGGGCGAACGCCTCACGATCCGGCCATTTTCCAAGGGGTCGCTCCAGGTCGCGTCCTACGATCTCCGTGCCGGCGAGGAGACCGTGATCCCCCGCGGAGAGTGCCGCCTCGTGCCGTCCATGGAGTGGGTCGAGGTCCCGGTCGGGCTCTCCGCGACGCTCCGCTGCCGCTCGTCCCTGGGCCGGCAGGGGGTGCTGCTCGGGGGCGGGTTCGTCGACCCGGGCTTTCGCGGGCAGCTGACGCTGGCGCTCTCGAACCTCGGGCAGGACGAGGTCCAGGTCCGGGCCGGGGACCGCTGCGTCCAGATCATTTTTGCCGAAGTGATGGCAAACCACGAGCCGTACCGCGGGCGGTACCAGGAGAGCGAGGGTGCCGTCGGGGCCAGGCATGATCAGGACCGAGCGTAAGGTCGTCGAGATCCTCAGGATCTTAAAGGATCACCAGGACCCGATCGGCGCAAAACGGCTCTCGGAGCTGATGGCCGAGCGCGGGTTCGTCCTCTCGGACCGGGCGGTCCAGTACTATCTCCGGTACCTCGACGAGATGGGCTTTACGAGCAAGGTCGGCAACCACGGGAGGGTGCTGACCGAGCGCGGCCGGAGCGAGACGGAGAAGGCGCTCGTGGACGACCGGATGGGGTTCATCATCTCGAAGCTCGAACGGCTCGCGTTCCGATCGACCTTCGACCCCGGGACCATGACCGGGGACGTAGCCTACAACCTGACGATCGTGCCCGAGGACCGGCTTGACGAGGCGCGAAAGGCCTTCGACGCGGTGATAGGGGCAGGGTGCGGTTTCTTCTCGCACTACCGGGTGGTCGATCGCCACCCGCAGATGCCGTCGGACTGCGCCGGCATCATGACGGTCTGCTCGATCACGATGGACGGCGTCTTTCAGCACCACGGGATCCCGGTCCGGGTCGCGTACGGCGGCACCCTCCGGGTCCGTGAGGGGGAGGCGACGGAGTTCGTGGACCTGATCGGGTACCGCGGGACCACGATCGACCCGCTCGCGCTCTTCATCTCCTCGGGACTGACCTCGATCGGGTCGCTCATCGCGACCGGGACCGGGGTGGGGCTCGCGAACATCCGCCAGGTGCCGGGGTCGGCCCGGGCGAAGGTGACCGAGCTGATCGGGTCCATGCAGGACGCCGGGTTCGTCTTCCCGGTCACGATGGGCATCGAGGTCTTCAACGCGCCGCCGGACCCGTACCGCCTCTCGATCGTGGCCTTCTCGGGGATGAACATGGCCGGGTACTGCCGCGAGCTCGGGATCCCGGCCTCGACCGAGATCGGCGCCGGGAACGTCCCGTTCGCCCGGGTCGTGGACGGCGGATAAAAAAATAAGGGATCAGGCGATCCCCACGAAATCGACCGACGGGTAACCCGACGTGTCAGCCAGGACGAGCCGGTCACCCTGGATCTCGTAGGCTGCGGCCGCCTCGAGCACGGCGAGCAGATCCTGCTCCTGGGTTGCCAGTGCCGTATCTGCGCAGGCCTTGCGGGTGGTGGCGAGCGGCCCAATGGAGATGGTGCTCCCGCTGGTCGTGTACGGCCCCATGAGGTTGTTGCACCCGGTCGTGCCCGAGACCTTGCCGTCGGTCGAGAAGACAAGGGTCGCGTTTGAGCCTGCGAGCGCGGACCGGGCTGTCCCGTCCTCCAGGAACCCTGACAGGCGCCACGTAGTCTCTGCAAGCGGCAGGCTCGGAGACTCGACGGCCCGCTCGAAGGTCATGATCCGGCTTCCGGTCCCGTCGAGGAGGGCCAGGGTGCTGCCGGCGACCGTGTACCCCGCGGTCAGCGGGAAGAGTTCAAAGACCCGCTGCTCCTGGTCCATGACGCCGGCAGGGTCCGGGCAGTACATCAGGGTCGAGGCGATCGAACCGATCGAGAGCTGGCCGTCGCGGGCCGTGTAGTTGCCCGCGAAGCGGTTGCATCCCAGGGTGCCCGAGATCGAGCCGTCGGAACCGAAGGTCACGAGCGGGACCGAGCCCGCGACGGCCTGAACGGTCCCGCCGTTTGCGCCGAGGTACAAGGTGAGCTGCCAGGTCCCCAGGAGGGTCTCCTGCCCGGGCCCCCGGCCCTCGCTGGAGGTGTTCGCTGTCGTGTTGTCTCCGGCCGGCGTGCTGGCGCAGCCGGCGACCAGCAGGGCGAAGGCGGCGACCGCCGCGAGGAGGGTGTGCCCCTTCATTCGCTTCACGCATACGAATCGGATCGTGTGCCCTGATATAGCGACCGATCGCGGCCCGGAGCGGCTCCTTTTCGGGGCGCTACTCGAACCAGTCCTGGTAGGAGACCAGCTCGCGGGTCATCTCGTCGTCGGGGGGAGGGCCGGGCTCGAGGAGGACCCGGATAAAGGACCGGTCCACGCCGAGCCGTTCGAGCGTCGCGAGCACCACGGCCGGAGGTGCGCGGGATGACACGAGCGAGAGAAGAGCCCCGGCCCGGGGCCGTGACCCCGGCGAGGCCAGCGACGCCGGCGCGGCCGCGGTCCAGTGCGGACCGCCGCGGGCGTCAAACCAGAGCCGGTCCCGCGAGAGCATGGGGGGGAGGAGATCCCGGAGGGTGATCCGGGCGAAGGCCGCGTCAATGCCCCGCTCGCGGAGATCCTCGGGCGAGACGAGGGCGGCATCGAACGCGAGCCCGACGAGCGCACGGCGCAGGGCCCCCAAAACCGGCCCGAAGCCGGCCCGGGCCCGCCGCTCGGTCGCGTCGAGGAGGTCGGCCAGGTCAGCGCAGGAGATCGCGAGGTCTCCGTCGGCCTCGAGGATGCAGAGGGCCACGACGTCCCCGGCGTCGATCCCGGAGGCCGTGGTCACGCACCCCCATGGGCGGGTACGGGTCGCATGGGGGAGTGGTATCGGTCCCGGGTCATAAGGGTTACGGCCCGGGCCGGCGCAGGACCCGGTAGCCGGTGGGCTCGGGGGCGGCGATGGTGAAAGCCCCGGTCGCGGTGCCGGGAACAACAATGCGATGCTTCCACCATCACCGGCAGGTCTCCGCACTTCTGTCGAAGCATGTATATGCCCGGGCCGTCTACTTGAGAATATTACCTTCTGGTGACCGTACGATGGATCCTCTAGCAGCACTCCGGGAAGAGTATCCGCTGCTTGCAGCGCAGTACGGCGTGCGCCGTATCGGCCTCTTTGGCTCCTTCGCACGTGCCGAGGCGCGGGACGAGAGTGACATCGATGTCCTGGTCGTCTTCCAGGACGGAGAGGAGACATTCGAGCACTACATGGACCTGAAGTTCCATCTCGAGGACCTCTTCGGGCGCAGGGTCGATCTTGTGATCGAGGCGTCGATCAAGCCGCTGCTTCAGCCGTACATCCTCTCGGAGGCGGTGTATGTCGAGGGATCTCCGCCTGTACTGTCGTGACATCATCGACGCGGCCGGGCGCATCGAGGAGTACGTGGCAGGCCTGGACTACGAAGCGTTCGTCAAGGACCGTATGCGGACCGAGTCGGTCCTGTACAACCTGCTGATCATCGGCGAGACCGTCAAGCAGATACCGGATGGGGTCCGCGACGAGCACCCCGGTATCTAGTGGCGGCGGATCGCCGGGTTGCGAGATGTGCTGGTCCATGGTTATTTCACCATACGTATGCCCATTGTCTGGCAGGTGGCGACAACCAGGATGACGGGGCTACGGCTCGTGGCAGGACGGATCTTCGATGAGGTGACAGCTGCCGCAGAAAAAGGCCCGATATAATCCCCCGTCGATG
>CAYWVY010000102.1:0-5283 GCA_964461885.1 uncultured Methanospirillum sp.
CCAACGTCAGCGGCCCGGGAGCGGCGCTGAGCCAGCCGATCCTCTACCCCCAGGGAGCCGAGGTAACAAGCGCCTGGACGGGGACGGGCTCGGTGGAGTGGATCAAACTCGCGCCGTGGCAGAACCCGATGCAGCACCACATCGTCAACGCGCTCGCGGACCTGCCCGTCCGGGGGATGGGTCCCGCCATGCTGACGAAGAGCACCGCCGTCCTGAGACCGAGCCAGGGGCGCGTCCTGGAGTAGGGGCGCGCGGTATCGACCCCGCACATCAGGATCGCGGAAGAACGACCGAGGACCACCCCAAGGGGGGAATTCCATGAGCAACCAGGACTACTACACGAACAGGATCTGCATCGTCACGGGCGCGAACTCCGGCATCGGGTACGCGCTCTCCGAGGAACTGCTGAAGCGCGGCGCGACCGTCTACATGCTCGGGCGCGACTCCGCGAAGGTCGCGTCCGCCGCCGGAAGACTCGCGGCGCACGGGGACCGGGTGAGGACGCTCGTCGCGGACGTGACGGACGGGGCGCAGGTGCAGGCGGCGATCGAGGGAGCGGCGGCGGAGGCCGGCCGGCTCGACATGCTCTTCAACAACGCCGGCATCGGCGGGACCCTGCCGTTCGAGACGGCGACCCTCGAGGACTGGAGGAAGATCATCGACACCAACGTCTGGAGCGTGATCTACGGCGTGCACGCGGCCTTCCCGATCATGCTTCGGCAGGGCTCGGGGCACATCGTGAACACGAGCTCGGCGGCGGGCATCATCCCCCCGCCGTTCCAGGCGCTCTACTCGCTGACCAAGTTCGGCGTCACCGGCATGACCGAGTGCCTGCGGTACGAGTTCGCGGAGAAGGGGCTGGCCTTCTCGACGGTCTGCCCCACCAACATCGCGACCCCGATCTTCCAGCGGGCGGGCGACGGGCCCGTGAACGAGAACGCGCCGATCCCCGAGGACGCCTATCCCGTGAAGCAGGCGGCGATCGAGATCCTGGACCGTGTCGCCGAGAAGAAGGGGGTCATCGTCGTGCCCGAGCAGCCGGGCACCGATATCTGGCGGGGCTGGGCGAACGGGGACCCCGAGATGGAAGCCCTGCTCCTGCAGATGGCGCACGATCGGCGGGTCTCCTACGAGACGAAGGGCTCGTACTTCTGACCCCCCCCGCCGCGGCGGCCGGGACGGGGAGCGGTCCGACGGCTCCTGTCAGGGCCGGGAGCGCCGTCCCGATAGGAACGGACCACCACGATCCACCGCTGCGAAGAGCCACACTGACTATCGGTCGAGGGAGAGGGCCAATGCAACCCGACGGCGAACAGGGAGAGACGACGCAGAGCAGGCTGACCGGGGAGTCCGACCTCACCCTCGAGGTGGTGGTCCTGCTCATCCTCGGGGTCTTCACGCTCCTCTTCGGCCTGCTCCTCTTCTGGATACACACGGGCGCCCTGCCGTACGCCCCGGACAGCACCTACGGCCTCTTCCTGGTCCTCGTCTCGTTCCAGGCGATCACGATGGGAAAGACCCCGTTCGGCGACCTGCGCCGCTCGTGGCTCCTGGTCGTCGTCGGGATCGCGACGGCCGTCCTGGGGATGATCGCCTGCTTCATCCCCGGGTTCCTGGCCGGGCCCGTGCGGATCATCGTCGGTGCGATCCTCACCGCCGGGGGGATCGCGCTCCTCGTGCAGCTCTACGCGGCCCGGGACCGGGCACGGGCCTGGCTGAAGGTCCGGGGGGTGCTGACGCACCTGACCCTCGCCTGCAGCATCGTGTACGTCCTGTCCGTCGCGCTCGGCCTGGTGACCCTCCTGCCCGGGATCACCACGGACCCCCAGACGGCTGTGCTGCTGGTCGTCTACGGCCTCGGCTTCTTCTACCTCGCCTGGTGCATCCAGGCGATCGTGCGGCGGTATCCCCCGCAGGCGACGAAGGACGGCGGAGGTGCCTGACGTGGCTCCGGCCGCCGCGAAGCCCGGGGTCGGTTCCCGGCTGCTGCAGGAGGCCTCCCTTCCACTCTCGGAGGCCGTCCTGGTCCTGGTCGGCGTCCTCCTCCTTCTCCTCGGCGTGCTGCTCGTGCCCGTGAACCTGGGGCTGCTGCCGTTCTCCCCCGACGGCCAGCTCGGCCTGCTGCTCGTGGTCACCTCCATCCAGATCATGGCCCTGGGAAGCACGCCCCTCGGCGCTTTCCGGCGGTCCTGGGGGCTCACCGCGATCGGAATCCTGTTCGCCGGAATGGGGATCGTCTCGTGCATCGTCCCGGGGCTCCTGACGGGCGTGATCACCCTCCTGATCGGGGTCATGAACATCCTCGGCGGAGCGGTGCTGCTCGCGGGACAGTACCTGCCCGTGGTGCGGGCGAGAAGCGCCGGCCCGGCCGAACCGGCGCCCCCCATCCTCAGGCGGCTCTTCGTGCTCCAGACCCTGCTCAGCACCGTCGGGATCGTCTTCGGGATCTCCATGCTCGCGCCGGGCATCGCCCCGGGCCTGGTGATCGCGGGGATCCTCCTCGTGAACGGCCTGCTCCTCTTCGCCCTGACCGCCACCCTGCACGCGCTCTCGCGACTGTCGGAACCGGCAGCGGCGCCGTAACCGCGAGTGCCCTTCGTTCCCGGCCGATACTGGCGTTATGGCCGGTGTGCGACTCGACCGGGGAAAAGGAGGTCGATCCGAGCTCGCGGGAGCGACGGAGCCAGAGGGGATACCTGCAGCCCTTCTCCTACCAGACCTCCCGACCGCCGTTGAAGTGCGCCGTGAAGACTTTCGCCGGATCGGCCGTCTCCTCGACGTTGGGGATCGCCGTCCCGCCCAGGGACCCGTAGCCCCCGGGCACATAGAGCGTGAAGTCCAGGGGCGCCGCCCCGTTCGAGACGGCCTCGAGGTAGGTCGCGATCGCGCAGGGGTCCGAGACGGACGCGTCCCGGCTCCCGGTATAGCCACCGCCGTTGCCGGTCTTGTCGGCGTACTGGAAGGCGTCGGCGTAAAGGGACGGGGCGGCGACCGTCGCCGTCGACTGCCCCCCGTACAGGACCGACGTGAGGAAGTACCAGGACGTGAACTCCCAGCTCGGCCACATCCCCCGCCCCCACCGCATGCCCGGCACGAAGGGATCGTCGGCCGCGGTCTCGTTCCGGGAGAGCTGGAACGCCGCCGTGGCCAGGTTGACCAGGTGGTACTCATGGGCGAAGTCGTGCCCATCCGCGTTCCAGTCGGGCCGGGTCGGTTTCAGGAAGAGCCGGGACGTCTGGTAGAAGTGGCCCGAGAGCGGCCCGTACTCCTCCCACATCTGCATGTCCAGGGCGCGCGACAGGATGCTGAACGCGATCGTCCAGTACCCCTTCCGCCCGTTCTCGTCGTAGTCGATCATCCCGTCGCCGTTCTCGTCGAAGCCCTCCATGAACGCGGCGTGGAGCGAGGAGCCGGTCAGCCGGTCGTGCGCCTCCGCGTAGCTCAGGAGGGTCCGCTGCATGTCCCAGAGCATGCAGGAGAGGTTGTGGTACATCGTCCCGGTCATCAGTTCCGTGAAGGTCCCGTCCCGGATCCGGCCGAGGTGGCCGTCGAGGGAGGCGAGCGGCGTGCCGGTGACGCCGTCCCGGCCCGTGACGTAGTACTGCTGTTGTCCCACGCCCCGGCGCTCGGCGTACCGGTACAGGTTGTATCGGAACAGGGGCGAGTCGAGCCCCCCATCCGAGACGATCGTCGTCCCGTCCACCCGTGCCACCGGGACGTGCCGGACGAACTCCGTGCTCCAGCCGTGCTCCGACCGCAGCCGGATCCCCTCCGCCATCGGGACGGTCTTGAAGCAGTACCGGGCGGAGAAGAGGTCTAGGGCCACCGGGTCGAGGGAGGACCAGAGGTAGCCTTCGGGGCACCGGACGGCGATCCTCTCGGGGTTGTGGTTGAGGTTGATCGTGTCGATCGCGTCCGAGACGTGCACCATGAGGACCTGCTGCTCCTGGGTCGCGCGGATCACGTCCGCCTGCGTCCCGGGCATCCCGTTGTTCTTCACGGTCCTGTACGCCCCGTCCTCGTCCCGGAGCGGCTCGCCCGTCTCCTCGTCGATCTCCATGACCCAGGGCATGTGCGGCAGCCTGGCCTTGTAGGTCGGCGTGGGCGACGAGGGCAGGGCGTACTTCCAGGCGTGCCCTCCCGCCCCCCCGCCGGCCGGACACTGCACGGGGTAGAGGCCGATCCCCAGGTTCTTGATCGCGTTGGTGATCAGGTCCTGCGCGTGGATCTTCAGCTTCGGGACGTTGACCAGGACGCAGCCGGGGTAGTCCGCGAGGTCCGCTGGGTCGGCCGGGTCGCCGCCGACGATGACCTTGTGCAGGGTGACCTCGGGGAAGTTCGCCCCCCCGGGGACGGGCACCGTCCTCCCCCGCGAGCCGTCGTCGCCGACGCGGTTCAGGTCGTAGACCATGAGCCGGCCCGTCGCCCTCCCCGGCGGAATGTACGTGCCGGCCACGCTCTCTTCGTACCCGCTCATGGGGTCGTCGTGGTGGCCCGGGGGGTGGCGGTCGGCGAGGTACCGTCGGACGAACCAGAACCCCCAGCCCCCGTAGAAGTCGCCGCTCCGCCCCTCGAAGACCGCCTCGGTGGTGATCCGCCGTCCCGTGGTCCTGCTCCAGAGGAACTCCCAGACGTTGACCGACGTCGAGGCCTCCCCCAGCGCCATCCAGTGGTAGCCGATGCCGAGCCGGTCGTGGAACCACCGCATCAGGGCGGCGATCACGGTCCAGTCCGTGCAGATCGGCGCGCCGAGATCCTCGCCGTGGGTGACGGTGTGGATCGCCGTCGGGCCGACCAGGTTCGGCTTGAAGACCAGCCTCTTGCCGGCCCGCACCAGCGATTGGACCCGTTCGCCGAACCCGGTCTCGCGATCGAGCGCCCCGAGCGCCAGGTCGACGTGCGCGTGGATGTAGTCGACCCGCTGCAGGATCTCCGCCCAGGCCGCCTCGTCGCCGTCGTCGATCACCCGCTGCAGCAGTCCGGGGATCCCGGCGTACGCGCGAGCCGGCTCCATCCTCGCCCCGCAGACGGCCGAACCGGCCGTGTCGGTCGTCCTCGCGCCGATCGGCGACTCTACGGGCACACCGTTCGCCCTTTCATTACCAGCAGTCAAGAAGCCTCCGTTACTGCGTGGATTCGTCGACAGATGACATAAAACATGACGATCGCCATCGGACCACGGGCCGGATACGGTGCCCGGGCGTGTGTCGGGCACTGTCTCCCCCATGTAAAGGTTCGATTATTGTTCGAACAAAAAAAGAATCCACGCCGGAGGCACTTGAA
>CAYWVY010000103.1:0-5220 GCA_964461885.1 uncultured Methanospirillum sp.
TGAACCTCGCCGTCGAGGACGGGGCCGTCCTCGAGACCGTGCTCGAGCGGCTCGGTTTCAGGCGGACCGCGGTCGTCCTGAAGCGGCGCGAGCTCTGGACGTTCGAGGGTGCGTCGATCGCGCTCGACGAGGTCGAATCCCTCGGGACCTTCGCGGAGGTCGAGATCATCGGCGAGGTGGGCGACAAAGCCATCGAGGAGCGGGTCCACGCGATCGCCCGGTCGATCGGGATCACGGGAGAGCCGATCAAGGCCTCATACCTCGAGCTCCTGCTCGCTCGCCCATAGCCCGGGAGAGCCGGAGCCCGTGCTGCGGAACGGGAATGGCTTCGCAGGAATCGTGCCGGTCTTCCGCAAGAAAGCCTGCATCGCCGTGGGTGACCGGCTAGAGCCGGTTGAATACAACCCTGTTCCATCCACCTCCTGAACCCTTGATATAGATCGCCCTCGTTACAGTACCGCGATGGCGCCGTACGGCGCCAATCCGAACCACCCCCGATGCAGGCGATGAAGTCCGCCGTTGAACCGCCGGGAGCCGGCTGATGACTTCTACCTCTCCGGTCAATGTTCGGCATCCCGTCCCGCTGTACCGGCCCCCGGCAGGCCGGCTGTCTCTGTGACCCAGCGGGGGCTTTATCTCTCCTCTGGGACCGAGTATTCCCTCTCCAGCAGAACCTTCGATTCCGGCCATCTCATATGGAGACAGACCATGAACACCACCATTCAGTCCATCCGCGCCCGCGAGATCCTCGACTCGCGCGGCAACCCGACCGTCGAAGTCGACCTCACCCTCGAGAGCGGGGTAACGGCCCGAGCGGCTACGCCCTCCGGCGCCTCAACGGGCGTCCACGAGGCCGTCGAGCTTCGGGACGGCGATCCGAAGCGCTTCGGCGGCAAGGGCGTGCTGAACGCTGTCCACGCGGCCAACACCGCGCTCGCGGCGGCCGTTAAGGGCCTCGACGCGAACGACCAGCTCGCCGTTGATCAGGCCCTGATCGTGACCGACGGCACGCCGAACAAGGCGCGGTACGGGGCGAACGCGATCCTGGCGATCTCCATCGCGACCGCCCGCGCCGCGGCCGCTTCGCGGGGACTGCCGCTCTGGCAGTACCTCGCAAACGATCCCTCCACCACCGTGTTGCCCGTGCCGTGCATGAACATCATGAACGGCGGCGTCCACGCGAACTGGCAGGGGGCCGACTTCCAGGAGTATATGATCGCGCCGTACGGCGCCCCGTCATTCGCCGAGGCCCTCCGGTGGGGCGCCGAGGTCTACCAGGCGCTGAAAGTCGTCCTCAAATCGAGGGGGCACTCGGTCGGCGTCGGCGACGAGGGCGGCTTCGCGCCGCCCGTCGCCTCGAACCGCGAGCCCCTCGACCTGATCGTCGCGGGGATCGAGGAGGCCGGGTACGCGCCGGGCCGGGAGATCGGGATCGCGCTCGACCCCGCCTCGTCCGGCTTCTTCGAGGACGGCCTCTACCACCTCCGGACCGAGGACGTCCGGCTCGGCTCGCCTGAGCTCGTGGACCGCTACCAGGAGCTCGTCGAGGCGTACCCGATCGTCGCAATCGAGGACGGTCTCGCCGAGGACGACTGGGCCGGGTGGCTGCATCTGAACTCGACGCTCGGCGACCGGATCGAGCTGATCGGCGACGATATCTTCGTCACGAACGTCGAGCGGATCCGCCGTGGGATCGAGAGCGGGACCGCCAACTCGGTCCTGATCAAGCCGAACCAGATCGGGACCGTGACCGAGACGATCGCGGCCGTTGAGCTCGCTCGCACAAATAAGTGGGGCGCGTTGGTCTCGCACCGCTCGGGCGAGACCGTGGACAGCTTCATCGCGGACTTCACGGTCGCGATGGGCGCGGGCAAGCTCAAGACCGGCGCCCCGGCCCGCGGCGAGCGGGTTGAGAAGTACAACCAGCTCCTCCGGATCGAGGAGCAGATGGGTGGCGGAGCGCGGTACGCGGGCCGGGCCGCATTTATCCGGTGACGGCAGGGGCGATGCTTCGGCAGACCGCGGCGGTCCTCCGCTATGTTGACGAACGCCGGTGCAACGACGGCGGGTACTGCTTCTACCGACTCCCCGAGCCAAACGCGGCCGATACGCGGTACGCCCTCGCGATCCGGTCGCGGCTCGGCCCGCTCCCGGCCGACCCCGCGACCGTCGCGTTTCTCCGGTCCCTGCCTGGGCCGGACGGCGCGTTTCCGAACGTCTTCGTGGCCGACCACGTCCTTGCCGGACTCGCCCTGCTCGGCGAGACGCCGCGCCACGACCCCGGCGACTACCTCCTCTCCTCGTTCGCCCTCCTCGGCGACTACGAGCGCCCCCCGGACCAGCTCTCCGCCCTCGAGGGCGTGCGCGCCGCGGTCGAGGCCTGCACTCTGGCCGGCGTCCCGATCGACAACGCAGCCCGAGACGGCGTCCTCCGCCACGTCCTCTCCTTCCGGCATCCCGGCGGCGGGTTCGGGGCGGGCCAGCCGACCCTCGTCGAGACCGCGGACGCCGTGGTGGTGCTGACCATGCTCGGCCGGCCAAACGAGGCCGCTGGGGCGTCGGCGTTCGTCGCGGGCGCCGAGAGCCCGCACGACGGGTTCATCTTCCTCGAGCCGGTCGCGGCCCTGGTCCGGGCGAGCCTCCTCCTCCGGCAGCCACTCCATCTCCCCGAGCGGGTCAGCGCCTTCGTCCTCGGTCTTCGGCACCCCTCGGGCGGCTTCGTCCGGTCCCGGTACGGCGGGTCGCCCACGCTCGAGTACACGTATCTCGCGATCGAGACGCTCGCCCTGCTCGACGCGCTCGAAACGATCGCGGGGCCGGGCCTCCGCGACCTCGCGGACAGGTGCCCGTAAACGACTCATAAGGATCGCCGAAGCGGCGCCGGGTGCGGGTTCGCGCGAAGGTTGACGTTGCCTGACGTCAGACTGAGATCGGTGATGGAGTTCACCGTCAACCGCGGGTCCCGCTGATAACTCCTACCCTTTCGAGGAGACACCCATGGACCCAACGACATCAACGGACCCACCTTCACTCGCGGCCGACCTGGCCGATCTCGTCGCCCTCGTCCGCTCCTGCGGCCCGGAGTTCGCCCCAGAGGCCGACCGGCTCGACGGCCTTCTCAGCCGCCTCGCCGAAGGCTCGTTCCACCTGGCCGTGCTCGGCCAGTTCAAGCGCGGCAAGAGCACGCTCCTGAACGCCCTGCTCGGCGAGGCCGTGCTCCCGAGCTCGGTCGTGCCGCTCACGGCGATCCCGACGCGGATCCGGTTGGGGCCTGCGCGGCAGGTCCGGATCGCGTTTGTCGACGGCAGGGCCGACGAGGCCGCGGCCGTGCCGGACGCGCCCGCCCTCGCGGCCGTGCTCGCCCGGTACGTCACGGAGGAGGCGAACCCCGCGAACCGGCTCGGCGTGCGCGAGGTCGAAGTGCTCCACCCGTCGCCGGCCCTGGCCCACAACGTCGTGCTGATCGACACGCCCGGCATCGGCTCGACGTACGCGCACAACACCGCGACCACCATGGCGTTCCTTGCCGAGTGCGACTCGGCCCTCTTCCTGGTCTCGGCCGACCCGCCGATCACGGCGGTCGAGGTCGCATTTCTGCGGGAGGTGCGGGTGCGCGTCCCCCGGCTCTTCTTCCTTCTGAACAAGGTCGACTACCTCTCCGACGACGAGGCGGCGGCCGCCATCGGTTTTCTCCGGCGGGTGCTGGCCGAGCAGCCAGGCCTCCCGGCCGATGTGCCGATCTACCCGGTCTCCGCCCGGCGCGGCCTTGCTGCCCGGGAGGCGGGTGACGCCGAGGGGTGGCAGGCGAGCGGCTGCGCCGAGATCGCGGATCGCCTGCTCCGGTTCCTCGCGGAGGAGAAGCAGCAGGTCCTCGAGACTTCGGTGCGGCAGAGGGCGGCGGAGATCGCCGACGAGGTCCTGCTCGCGCTCCGCCTCTCGCTGCGGGCCCTCGCGATGCCGATCGAGGAGCTGGAGGAGAAGAGCTGGCGGTTCGACGCGGCCCTGCGCGAGGCCGAGCAGCAGCAGCGGTTCTCGAAGGACACGCTCATCGGGGAGCAGAAGCGCATGACCGTGATCGTCGAGGCGCAGGCGGGGGCGCTCCGAGAACGGTACCGAGCGGTGCTGACCGGCGTGGCCGGGGCGGTGCTCGATGGCGGGGGAAACGAGGCCTCAGCGATCGAGGCGATGGCCGGGGCGATCGCCACAGAGTTCCCGCGGGAGCTCGAGGCGACGGCGGCGATGCTGGACCGGGAGCTCGGCGAGCGGCTGCGGGTCCACCGCGAGAACGCAACGCGGCTGATCGGCTCCGTGCGGAAGGCCGCGGCCGAGCTCTTCGAGGTGCCGTACCGCGTCCCCGAGACCGAGCACAGGTTCGAGCGACGGTCGCGGGCCTGGTGGGTCCGCCGCGACTTCTCCATGACGTTGCTGATCCCGATCCCGGCCGAGGTGATCGAGCGGGTGATGCCGCGACAGGTGCGCGACCGGCGGGTTCGGGAGCGGCTAGGACAACAGGTCGAGAACCTGGTCCGGGCGAATGTCGAAAACCTCCGCTGGTCGATGCTCCAGGACCTCGACGCGGCCTTCCGAACCTTCGCGGCCGAACTCGACGAGGGGTTGACCGAGGCGATACGGGCAACGCACGGCGCGATCGCGGCGGCCGTCGAGGCGCGGCGGCAGCACGAGGAGACCTGCCGCGATATTGCCGCCCGGCGCGAGTGGGAGATCGCAATGGTCGAGGAGGCTGTCGGCAGGCTTACCTTTGCATGCGAAGGGATCGTCGGCAGCAGATAGGGATCCGGGCGACCTCGGCGGCGGTCACGAGATGTCTCACTGCGTCGGTCGGCCTAATCGGCGTCTACGGACTTAAGGAAGTGTGGAAAGGAGAAACTGGCTGTATGAACAACACAGTGTCAGCCGGCTGTGCGATGAGGGTTGGAGGGAGGGCTAACGCCTTAATTCGGCACTGAAAAGAAGCCAAACTGAATTTGAAGGTTATGGAGGGGGATGCACCCCCCCCTGTTACGATTTTCACGGCCGGGAGACGAACTGTCCCGAAAAGAAGGAGCGCTCTCTCTCCTGCCGTGGAGAGTTGCGCTCCGTCAGACCTTCAGCAGTTCGATCCCGATCTCCTTCGCGCTGTCGCCGAAGTGGATCAGCGCGCAGTCGCCGTCCGAGGCCATGCCCGGGTTCACGACTTTCACGCCCTCGAGCTCGGCCACG
>CAYWVY010000104.1:0-5217 GCA_964461885.1 uncultured Methanospirillum sp.
AGGGACGAGACCGCGCCCATCGCCACCGCCAGCAGGACCAGCGCCAGCAGGCTCGTCCAGAGCACGGGCGGCGCCGCGAACGAGCGGATCAGATCGATCGCCCACGAGACAGGGTTGTACTGCGCGATGGCCCTGAGCCAGAGCGGCATCACGTCGTACGGCATCAGGGCCGACGAGGTGAAGAAGAGCGGCATCGAGAGGAGGGCGTTCACGGCCGCGTACCCGTCGTGATCCTGGACGAAGAGCGCGATCGCGGTCGAAAACGCCGAGAAGAGTGCCCCGAAGACAAAGAGCACGAGATAGGTGAAGGCGACGAGCGCAGGAGTGAAGATCGTCGTGCCGAGCAGGACCGCGAGCAGCATGATCACGCTCGCCTGCAGGAGGCCCCGCACCGTGGTGAAGAGGATCTTGCCGTAGAGGATCGCCTCGCGCGGCGACGGGAGGGCGAGGAACTTGTTCAGGAACCCCAGGATCTTGTCGAAGATCAGGGACGAACCGCCCTGCATCCCGGCCGACAGCATGGTCAGCACCAGGATGCCGGGGGCGATGAAGTCGAGGTAGCTGTCGGTGAAACGGGTCGGGAGAGCCAGCCCGATGAAGATGAGCCAGGCCGCGGGCATGATCAGGGCCGACCAGACGTTGAACCGGCCCCGGATCCAGCGGCGCATGTCCCGGACGAAGTAGACGAGAACTGCGTTCACTGCCGCCTCCGCATCATGTTACGGAACCGCCGGTAATCGAAGCTCCCGCCCTCGTCCTGCCGCCCCGAGAGGGCGAGGAAGACATCGTCGAGGGTTGGCGCCGCGACTTCGAGACCGTGGACCCGGACCCCCTCGGCAGCAAACGTTGCGATGAGGACGGGAACCGTCTCGGCCGCGTCGTCGGCATGGTAGATGAGCCGGTCCCCCTCGCGGCGGACGAGCCTGGCCCCCTCGACCGTGACGGGCGCGGCCGGCCTATCGGTCCGGAGCGAGATCCGCTCGCCGCCGAGCTGGTGGCGAAGGACCGCCGGTGCGTCCGCGGCGACGAGTCGGCCCTTTGCGATCACCCCGACCCGGTCGCAGGCCTGGTCGGCCTCGTCCATGTAGTGCGTGGTCACGAAGACGGTCATGCCCCTCCTGTGGAGCTCCGTGATGTGGGCCCAGATCGTCTGCCGGCCCGCCACATCGAGGCCGATCGTGGGCTCGTCGAGGAAGAGCACCTCGGGCTCGTGAACGAGCGCCTGGGCGAGTTCGAGCCGCCGCCGCATCCCGCCCGAGTAGGTCCCGGCCAGGTCGTCGGCCCGCTCGGAGAGGCCCATGATCCCAAGCACCTCGTCGATCCGGTCACGGCCCGGTACCCCGTAGAGCGCCGCGAAGAACGAGACATTCTCGCGCCCGGTCAGCTTGATGTCGACGGCCATGTCCTGGGGCACGTAGCTGATCCGTTCGCGGACACGCGCGGCCTCGCGGACCACGTCGCGGCCCGAGACGGAGGCCGTGCCCGATGTGGGACGGAGGAGGGTCGTGAGCATTAGCACGGTCGTGGTCTTGCCCGAACCGTTCGGGCCGAGGAGACCGAAGACCTCGCGGTCGACGGTGAGGTCGAGGCCGTCAACCGCCACCAGCTCCCCGAACCGCCTAGTCAGACCCGCTGCCTCGATCGCCGCCATACCGTCCACCTCTACATTTTTGTGGCGGCGTATAAATACCGTCAGACCGTGCCCCGCCTTCGGTGGGGTTGAAAGCCGAAGGCTTATATCGGAATTCGTGCTATGCTATAGCATGGCATATGAGGTACAGGCATGAAAACCGTACTGATCGGGGTCATCATCGGGCTGCTCCTGGTCTCGGCCTGTTTTGCGGGCTGCACCCAGGCAGAGGCATCGGGTGATGGCCTCAAGATCGGAGTCGTCGCCTCCATGACCGGGCCGGCCTCGACCACCGGCAAGGACGTCTGGCAGTCGGCCCAGCTCGCGGCCGACGAGATCAACGCCAGAGGCGGGGTCTTCGTCAAGAGTCTCGGGAAGAACGTGACCATCGAGCTCGTCCAGGGCGACGACGAGTCCACGCGCGAGGGCGGACAGAAGGCCGTCACCAAGATGATCACAGACGACCGGATCGACGTCCTGACGGGAGGGTTCTCGTCGGCCGTGGTCACGGCGCACCAGTCGATCGTAGCCGAGCACGGCGTCCCGTACATCATCACCGGCGCCTCGTCATCGACCGTCACCCGCCGCACCGACATCAACACCTCGATGATGTACCACCTTGCGCCGATCACTGACGCCTCGGCCGCTGCGGGGACCGTCTTCGTCGGCGACATTATGCAACCCGCGATCAACGCACGGTTCGGACGCCCGGCCGACCAGCCGCTGCGGATGGCCGTGATCTACCAGGACAGCCCGTTCGGCAAGGGGGCGCTCGCCTCCATCAAGGACACGATCGCGGCGAAGGGCCTGAAGGTCGAGGTCGTCGCGGAGGAGGCCTTCAAGATGGGTGAGACCGACTACCGGACAATCCTGACCTCGGTCAAGGCGAAGGGACTCGACGTCGTCTACCCGATTGCGTTCCTGAACGAAGAGGTTCCCATGCTGACCCAGGCCCGCCGCGACGTCGGGCTCGACACGATCTTCCTCGCGGTCGAGTGCGTCGATGACCCCGACTACTACAGGGGGCTCGGGCAGTACGGCGACTTCTCGATCATCCAGAGCCGGTTCTCGGCTTACGCAATCCCGCAGGGCCCGATCAGCGCGAACGTCGAGAAGTACCGGAAGGACTACGAAGCCCGGTTCGGCGCCTCGCCCGGCATGATGGGAGCGGCCACGTACGAAGGCGTCTACGTTGCGGCAGCAGCACTCGAGCAGGCCGGCACCATGGACAAGGCGGCGCTGATCAACGCGCTCAACACTGTCCGCGTGCCCGAGCTCGTCGAGTCCCAGCAGGGCGGCGTGATCTCGTTCGCGAACCAGCACCGCGAAACCCAGTTCAACCTCTTCATGGAACAGCTCCACTGGGATGCGGCAGAGCAGGAGCTCCGGCCGAAGATCATCTGGCCGGACGAGCTGAAGGAGGCGGAGTTTCAGATCCCCGACTGGTACCGCCCGGGAAGCGGCTGATCCCGTTCCCCCCCCCTTATGGCGATCGACCCCGGCACCCTGCTCCAGATCCTCTTCTGGGGGCTCTACGCTGGCTGCATCTACATCCTCCTCGCGACCGGCGTGAACCTGATCTTCGGCGTGATGAAGACCGTCAACTTCGCCCACGGCGAGCTGCTGATGATCGGGGCGTATGTGACCTGGACGCTCTTCTCCCTGACCGGGGTCAACCCGTACGTGCTCCTCGTCGCAACCGTACCCGTGCTCCTCGTGCTCGGCGTCGCAGTCGAACGGCTCGCGTTTCGGCCCGTGCTCGGCTCGCACAAGCTCAATGAGATCTTCCTCTCAATCGGCCTGATCTACCTCTTTCAGAACGGTGTGGCCATGCTTTGGGGCGACGACTACCTCTCGATCCGCTCGCCGTTCGCGTCGATGGCGGTCACCATCGGGTCGTTCCGGCTCCCGCTCGATTACCTGATCATCATCGGCGTCACGATCGCGATCCTCGTCGGCCTCCAGCTCCTGCTCAGGCGGACGCGGCTCGGGCTCGCGCTCCGGGCGACGAGCCAGAACCGGAAGGCCGCGATGCTCTCGGGTATCAACGTGGAGCGGATGGACATGATCGCGTTCGGAATCGGTGCCGGGCTTGCCGGAGCGGCCGGGACGCTCTGGGCCGTGAGCGGCCAGGTCTTCGACCCGTACATGGGCTCGGTGCCCGCCGTCAAGGCGTTCGCCATCGTGATCCTGGGCGGGCTCGGATCGATCCCCGGCGCAATCATCGGCGGGCTCTTCTACGGGCTCGCTGAGAGTGCGGCGACGTACACCCTCGGCGGAGCCTGGAAGGACGCGATCTCGTTCATTGTTCTGATCGTCGTGCTCGTGATCAGGCCCACCGGGCTCTTTGGCGAGCGGGGGGAGTAGCGTGCCCTTCGATCGCCTCCGGCCGTACCTCCCATGGGCTGCGCTCGCCGTCGCCCTGCTCGTGCCGGCCCTCGCCTCGGGGAGCCTCTACCTGCTCACGATCGCGTCCATCGCACTGGTCTTCATGATCTACTCGGAGGCCTGGAACTTCCTGGCCGCTTCGGGGCAGGGGTCGCTGGGCCACGCGGCCTTCTTCGGGATCGGTGCCTACGCCTCGGCCCTGACCGCGTCGGCATTCGGCTTGCCGCCGGTCCTGACGGTCCTGATCGGCGGCCTCTTTGCGGCCTTCATTGGTCTTCTGATCGGGCTGACCTGCGTCCGCCTCAAGGAGTGGTTCCTCGCGATGGTCACGTTCGGATTCGCGATCATCATCCAGACCCTGATGGTCAGCCAGTTCGCGGACATCTCCGGGGGGTGGGACGGGACGGCCGCGATCGCGCTCGTGCCGTCGTCGGTCCCCTTCGCGCCGTACGTCCAGTACTACGCGATCCTCGCCGTGCTGATCGTCGTTCTGCTCGCCTTCCGGCACCTGCTCCGCGGAAGGGTCGGGCTCGCCTTCGCGGCCATCCGCGAGAACGAGGTCGAGGCGCGGGCCTCGGGGCTCGACCCGGTCCGGTACAAGCTCTTCGCCTTCGGCCTCTCCGCCTGCGTGGCCGGGATCGCCGGGGCGCTCGAGGTCCACCAGTTCGGATACGTGACCCCCGAGGTCTTCGGGACCGACATCTCGTTCTGGCCGATCATCTACTCGATCAGCGGCGGCCTCGGGACCCTCGCCGGGCCGATCGTTGGCACGGTCGCGGTGACCCTCCTCTGGGAGGGACTGCGCGGGCTCGGGCTGACGTATGCCCGGTTCGTGATCATCGGCCTGCTGCTGATCCTGACCGTGATCTTCCTGCCGAACGGGCTCGTCTCCCTGCCGCGGCGGCTGCAGGAGTGGCGGCGGCGGGACGGCCCTGAGAACTGATCCCCTCGTCAGACGCCGAGGTACGAGGCCTGCACCCGGGGGTCCACGAGCAGGTCCCCTGACGGCCCCTCGATCACGGCCCGGCCGTTCTCGAGCACGTAAGCACGGTCCGAGACCTCGAGTGCGCTTCGGACGTTCTGTTCGAGGAGGAGGATGGTGAGGCCCTCGCGGTTGAGGGCCGCGATCGATTCGAGGACGCTCGAGACGAAGAGGGGTGAGAGGCCGAGCGAGGGCTCGTCCAGGATCAGGAGGCGCG
>CAYWVY010000105.1:0-2288 GCA_964461885.1 uncultured Methanospirillum sp.
GACGTTCGCGAGCCACCAGGCGCACCGCTCGGGGATGGTGTAGCGCCGGACCTTCCGCTCGCTGTCGACGGATCGCATGCGGACGGGCTCGGCGAGCTTGCTCGTCGCCTCCTTGAGCACCTCCTGCAGTTCGTCCGAGAGGGCGATATCGTCGAGGAGGAGGACCGTGCCGGGGTTGATGTCGTCCGAGTCGTAGAGGGCCTTGTTGGAGAGCCGCTCGGCGAGCCGGAACTCCTCGGGGACCTGTTTGAGCATGGCCGTCATGCCGCTCGACTTGCCCTTGCCGCTCTCGCCCGTGACGTAGACGTGGAGGCCGCGTGAGTTCAGGACGGACTGCGAGGCGATGGACATGACCAGGCAATGGCCGAGGGTGGTGTCGCCGACGTGTGGTTCCGTGCGAAGGTCTCGAGGAAGTACCGGACGGGGTCGCCCCGCTCGAGGACCTCGCGGGCCGCCGCGGCGACGGCCAGGTCTGCGGCCGGAGAGGGCGCGGGACCGGGCTCGAACCGGGCGCGGATCTCCTGCCACCGCTGCTTTCCGCCGCCGCAGCTGTCGTGCTTGCACCCCGCGCGCACGGCGCCGCTCGCGAACCGGACGGCGTACGCGCCGTCGGCGTGGGCATCCGAGAAGGGACACTGCGCGAGCGTGTAGAGGGTCTCGCCCTGCCAGAGCTTCTCGGCGGCCACGGCGACCCCGTGAGTCTCGAGCCAGGCGCGGAGGTCCCCGGTCCCGCGCGGGGGCCCGGGCGGCGCGACGAACACCCGGAGGAGCTCGACCGGAACGGCCTCCGGCGTGAACGGCCGGGAGACGATCCCGGCCCGCCGGTGGGGCCGCTCCCTGGTCGAGTCGCCCTTGCGGCCCACGGTTCCGTAGCACTTCCAGATCGGGGCGGCGTTGAAGTTCGCCGTGTCCACCAGCGCCTGCGCCGTCGAGAACCGGGCGTCGAGCGCGGCGAGCACGGCCTTCACGAGCGCGGTCGACTCGTCGTCGTTCGGGAGGTCCACCCGGTAGAGGAGGTGGCCGCCGTTCCCCGAATCCGCGATCACGGGCGCGGGCCAGCCGGCGGATGAGAAGGCGTCCCGGATCGCCCCGACGATTGTGCAGGCGGCGCGGTGCTCGTCGGCCGTGCTGGAGACGCCGCTCGCCCGGACGGGGTCGACGTCGATGGGGAGCCAGCGGCGACAGACAATGTCGCTGTCGGCCGTGGTCGGATCCCCGCGCCGGAGCCGGCCCTCGACCCGGTTCGCCCGGCGGGCGAGGAGGGCCGGGGCGACCGGGTTGAGCGTGACGTAGATCCCGCGGTAGTCGCCCGCGGTGTCCAGGGGTCCGGTCGCGTCGGCGAGCGCGGCGTAGTCGTCGAAGTACCCCGACGCCACCCGGCCGTCACGGCCGAGGGCGCGGAGCTCGGCGACGCCGCCCGGCGCGAGGAGGAGTTCGAGCGCCTCGAGGACGGGCCGGTACGGCCGGCCCTGCTCGGCGCGGCGGTCCGGCGTCATCGGCGCCCTCCTGCTCCCTCCGCCAGCGCCGGTAGTTCTCGACGGCCATGCCGAGCTTGCGGAGGTTGGTCCGGGACCGGATCCGGCTGTTCTCGAGAGCCGCGGTGGCCACCTCGTGGACCGGGGCGGTCATGAACCAGTCGTCCGTGCCGCCGGCGGCGGCCACGGTGAGGACCCGCCGCCGCTCGATCAGGACGGTCCGGCAGTACCGGCGGTACCGGAGGGCGTCGAGGTAGTCGGCGACCGTGGTGCCGGGCGGCATCAGGGCCCCTCCAGGCGGACCAGCCAGTCCGCGGGCACGGAGCCGCGCAGGACTGCGACGAGGCGCGACCGGCCGAGGATGTGCACGCCGCCGTCGAGGATGAAGCAGATCCAGTGGCGGTCGGCCCCGGGCCAGGCCACGGCGTCGCCGCCGGAGAGACGGACGCGGTTGCCAAAGAAGAGGAGGTGCCGGACCTCTTCGGGCTCGAGGGCGTAGGTGCGGTCCTCGGCGAGGATCTCGATCCCCCCGCCCGCGCTCTGCATGATTACGACCGGGGAGGCGTGCGGGCCCGTTTCGGAATCCTTATCTCTGCACTCCGACGATGTTGTTGCTGGTCCTCCCCTCATACCATCGTGCAACCGGGCATGTGCGGGGGGGCCGCTTATTCTGGGCATTGTTCTCTCTCCGCGTGTCGCCCGGCGGGCGTGCGGGCCGGCCGGGCCCTCTTTGATCTCTGTGACGAGTTCATGCTGCTCTCCGTTGCGATCGCCGGCCGCGGACGGCCGGGCGCCATGCGATATGGCAGGCGC
>CAYWVY010000105.1:2388-5171 GCA_964461885.1 uncultured Methanospirillum sp.
GGCGCGCGACCTCAGGCGCGCCCGGGCGGGTCGGCGTCGGCGAGGGTGACCTGCGCCGTTCGCACGCGCCGCCGGAGGCGGTCCTGCGGCCGGCCGACCGGCGACGGGGGGCGCTCGTGGTACCGCCAGACGACCTGATCGGCCGTGCTGAGGAGGGCCCGCAGCCCGCGGTCGGCCCGGGGGGCGTAGAGGAGGACGGCCGATGTCTGCGCGAGCTCGCGGAGGGTCCGGCCGACGGCGAAGATGACGTCGCGGTCGTCGCCCTCGAGCGGTGAGAAGATCGAGTCGTCGTACTCGACGATCACGATCGTCTGGTCGGCCGCGCGGAGGGAGGCGAGGAGCTGGTGGACGGTCATGCAGCTCTGGAGGGCGAGGCGCGGGGCCCGGCGGGGGAGCCCCTGCAGGACGCGGGAGCCGACGCCGTAGAGATAGAGGGCCGAGAACCGGTCGATCTCGGGCCGGCTCAGGATGTCGAGGAGGAAACCGGGCGGGCCGACCAGGGCGGTGTACCGCCCGGGCTCGATCGTGACGCCGGGGTCACACGTGATCCGCACGGGGCACCGCCTCCGCTCCGGATGCGCTGCGCCCGGGTGGCGGGAGGGGCGGGCTCGTGCCGCGCCTCCCGTTCGTTGTCTGCGTCCCGTCCGACCGCCACGCTGGTGCCGGGGAGGAGGTGGAGGGGCCGCGTCGTTCGTCTGTGTTCATCACGAAACTCCGATGTGGTGCCGTCGTCGTGGTGATGGCGGCGGACGATCAGATCCTCGACGGGGGACTATATGAGCAGACGAGGTCGCGGTGTGAAAGTGAACGGGAGGCCGCGCTGGTGAAAAAAAAGGGGGATCAGAGGTGGTTGAAGAGCCAGACGACGTCGGCGAAATCGATCCGGCCGTTGCCGTTGTAGTCGAAGAAGCCTGCGGGCTCGTTCCCACTGATCCAGGCCATCTGGTTGAAGTACAGGACCACGTCCGCGAAATCGGCGCGGTTGTTGCCGTTGACGTCGTCGTACTTCCCGTCGCCGTCCGTGTCCGTCGGGAGCCCGGCGGCGCCGGGCATCTGCTGCACGATCGGGGCGCCGTCCAGTTTCACCACCCAGTAGTCCGCTTTGCCATGGTTGATCCCGACGTCGCCACTCTGGTTCGAGGTGGTGTACCCGGTGACGATGTACCCGCCGTCGCTCGTCTGCTGCACGGCGTTGGCTTCCTCATACCCGCTCCCGCCGAGAGTCGCGGTCCAGACGATCTTCCCGGCACCGTCCAGTTTCACCACCCAGTAGTCGGAGACATAGCTGCCATGGTTGAGCCCGACGTCGCCGCTCTGGTTCGAGGTGGTGTACCCGGTGACGACGTACCCGCCGTCAGTCGTCTGCTGCACGGCACGGGCATGATCATTCGCGCCCCCGCCGAGGGTCGTGTTCCAGATGCTCTTCCCGGCGCCGTCCAGTTTCACCACCCAGGCGTCATCCATGCCATGGTTGAGCCCGACGTCGTCGCTCTCGGACGAGGCGGTATACCCGGCGACGACGTACCCGCCGTCGCTCGTCTGTTGCACGGCACGGGCATAATCCTGCCCGCTCCCGCCGAGGATCTCGGTCCAGACGATCTCCCCGGAGCCGTCCAGTTTCACCACCCAGTAATCACACCCGCCATGGTTGAGCCCGACATCGCCGCCGATAGAATAGGTATACCCGGCGACAACGTACCCCTCGTCGCTCGTCTGCTGCACGGCACGGGCATAATCCTGCCCGCCCCCGCCGAGGATCTTGGTCCAGACGATCTGCCCGGTGCCGTCGAGTTTCACCACCCAGGCGTCATCCATGCCATGGTTGAGCCCGACGTCGTCGCTCTCGGACGAGGCGGTATACCCGGCGACGACATACCCGCCGTCGTTCGTCTGATCCACAGCGTAGGCATACTCAGACCCGCTCCCGCCGAGGGTCGCAGTCCATACGATCTGCCCGGCGTCGTCGAGTTTCACCACCCAGTAGTCCGCTTTGCCATGGTTGAGCCCGACGTCGCCGCTCTGGTTCGAGGTGGTGTACCCGGCGACGATATACCCGCCGTCGCTCGTCTGCTGCATGGCGGAGGCTTGATCATCCCGGTTCCCGCCGAGGGCCGCGGTCCAGACGATCTGCCCGGCGTCATCCAGTTTCACCACCCAGGCGTCATCCATGCCATGGGTGAGCTCGACGTCGCCGCTCTGAGACGATCCGGTCCGCCCAGCGATGATATAACCCCCGTCGCTCGTCTGCTGCCCGGCGAAGGCAATATCATCCCAGCTCCCGCCGAGGGTTGTGTTCCAGGCCAGCGCCGGCGGCTCCACGGCCGCGACGGGGATCGAAAGCGCGAAGGAGCAGCAGATGAGGAGAACTATCCACCAGGTATGTGCCATGTACATTCACCAATGACGGCGTGTCTGGTGAGAGAGACAATAACCGTTCCGAAATCATCCCGATGCCTCCGGCCCCCGTCATGCCGTCACCACGCGCGAGACGAGTGGCGGACCGGTGCGGGACCACGAGGGAGGGCTTGACCTGCCGGCACTCGCGGAGGATCGGCCCGTATGACGCGCCGGCGGCCCGGGGAGGATCGGCCGGTGGAAACGAGCGGGGCGTCTGCGGACGGGGGCCGATCAGGAAAGGTACTCGAGGCGCCGGCACGCCTCCTCGAGTGTCTCGTCGCTCTTCGAGAAGGTGAACCGGAGCCGGTCCTCCCCGCCGGCGTGGTAGAACGAACTCCCGGGAACCGCCGCGACGCCGACCGTCTCCACCAGGTGGCGGGCGAAGA
>CAYWVY010000106.1:0-4896 GCA_964461885.1 uncultured Methanospirillum sp.
CCGCACAGGCCTCCCCCGGCCCGATCCGGCGCGGCACGTCGCCCGCTGCCAGGGCCGACATCTGCCGGATGGCGATCTCGTTGAGCCGCCGCAACCGCTTC
The DNA here is from genome assembly GCA_964461885.1 of uncultured Methanospirillum sp. Lineage (GTDB taxonomy): Archaea > Halobacteriota > Methanomicrobia > Methanomicrobiales > Methanospirillaceae > UBA288. The sequence continues at coordinate 102 of CAYWVY010000106.1, forward strand.
TCCTGCGGCAGACCCATCCGGATCATTTCGGCGTTCAGGTTCTCCAAACCGGCCAGCACCAGGAGCTGCTCGATGCTCGCGTAGTCCCGCATGGTGCCCGCGAGCCCGGGGTTGGCCTCGCGCCACGCCTCGGCCGTCTGGCCGAAGAGGGCGACGTTCAGGAGGTCCGCCTCGCTCCGGTAGACGTCCGCGGCCTGCTCGGGCGTGACCGACGGCGGGACGAGCTTCTCCTTGATCGTCGCGGAGAGCATCCGGTAGTTCAGCCGCGAGAGGGTCCGGGTCAGGTCCCACGCCTCCGAGCGGCGGCAGCCCTCCTCCGCCTGCAGGCGCTGGAACTGGGTGATCAGGTAGAGCCTGAACTCCGGGCTGAGCCAGGACCCGAACTCGAAGGCGATGTCCCGGTGCGCGAACGTCCCCGCGTGGCGCCCGGCGGACGTCACGATGCCCCGCGCCCCCGTCGCCTCGATCCATCTCCCGACCGGCAGGTAGAAACTGCTCCGCCCCGCCTTGTCGCGGACCCCCTCGAACGCGACGGCGTTGAACGCCGGGTTGTTGAGCTGCTCCCACACCCCCAGGAAGAGGATGGTGTCCTTGTTCCCGAGCCACCGCTCGATGAGGGCCTCCCCGCCCTCGAAGGGCCGCACCATGTCCGAGAGGGAGATGAAGTCCTCCCCCTCCCGCGACAGGACCGTGATCGGCGTTCCCTGCACCTCGATCGTCTTCCGCGTTCTCTTTGCCATATGCAAACCCCCATCGACCCGGGCGCCCGTTCACCCCCTGCGCCGGGGGGCCGGAACCCGCTCCCGGCCGCACCGGGCGGCGACTCTCGCCTCCGCGGCGTCGATGGGCGTAATACTCCCAACCACGTCAAAAGACGTTCGGTCGAATCCCGTGGGAGAGGCGTTCCGCGTCCGGGAAAGCCGCCATCAACGGCCGTCCCCTGGACCGGGTCTCCGGGCCATCGCCGCGGAGGAACCACGGTCCGCCGCCGCCGGATCGTGCAGCGTCGACCGGCCGGCCCTCACGGACCGGACCCCACTCCTGATCGCGATCGCCGCAATCGCAGGGGTCGGCATCGCCGTCGGGCTCCCTGGAAGGACCGTGATCCTGCAGCCCTCCCGGAGCACCCCCGCTTTCTATGACGCCCGGCTCGCGGGCGACGACCCGTACCGCGGCCCCAGTCGCCGTCGACACGCTGGTGACGGCCCCGGTGGGGGGCCGGGAGCGGGGTGGTTCGGGCAAGCCGTTCCCCCTCATCGACCCCGGGCCGGCCGCGACGGCCCCTGGCCCGCGAACAGATCGGCCCGTCCGGAAAACGTCGCCTCTCCAGATCGCTTCTGCCTCCTCCGGCCCGGAGATTGCCCGTCATCATTGCCGTGCAACGTCGAAGTGCAAATTTCTATTATAACCCCGGTGAGAGGAGGGTGTGTCGAAGGATCTCGACAGAGAGGAGGGAGAAGAGATGCAGATCGCTGAACTGAAGCAGGAGTGCGCGTATGTCGAGTATGGGAACGTCTGCGACAGCAGGGGCCTCTATGAAGAGGCGCTGGACGCCTACGACCGTGCCCTGAGGATCTTCCCCGAGGATGCGGACGCGCTGTTCGACAAGGGAGAGACCCTGGTAAAGATCGGCAGGCAACAGGAAGCCACGGCCCACTTCGCGCAGGCCATGCAGCTCTACGTAGGGATGTAGGGCTGTGATGAGGAGAACGGCCGGGGGGAGGGCCGTTCATCGCGCGCTTTTTATCCCCGCACGATCGTCATCCGCGCCCGGTCGACGTCAGGAATCGGCCGCGGCAGGATACCCGGATAACCCTGGCCCCCGGCCCTGGAATGGGCCGGGTGGAAGTCCGTGCCGCTTGTCGATGGGCCGAACGGAGACGAACGCCATTGGGCTACCCGGAAGAGGGTGAGCCGGAGCGCATCCCCGTTGCGAGTCGCTACCGGAGTTCACCTTCGCTCGCGGACGCATCGGTGATCTCGCCGTCCGCCAGCCCGGAACGGTTGGCCGCGATCGCCGTCACCACCGAGAGCGCTATCAGGCCGAGGGAGACGCCGGCCAGCTTCGTATCCAGGGGGTCCAGGGATCGGCTCAGGACGAAGAGCCCGAGCACCAGCACCAGCAGGCAGAGGAGATAGAGGATACGCCGCTCGGTTCCGCCATCCATGAGGATGAAGGGCGCTATCGGGTTATTGCCGTATCGATCCGGGACGGCCCGGCCGCCGCCATCGCCGTTCTCTCGTCCGGGGCTTCGAAGGTCAGGACGGCGTCGTACCGTCCGAGCATCCAGTAACTACTCAGGTACGTGATACCCACCTTCGCTTCGGCCTCCATCCGTCCCAGGTGCATGGCGATTTCGTCCCTGGTCGGCTTCCCCCTGAACTTCACCAGTGCAATGAATTTCATGCGCTCCACCACGCTCGCTCGGGGCAGAGGGGCATGCGAGCGGATCTGTATCAAGGTGTCTTGGAGAACCCGCCGTCGCGCACCGTCCTGCCAGGAGCCCCGGAACCCTTGTGCCGGACTGCAGGGATACTGCGCGATGACGGTGTCGCCGGATGGCTCCTGCGCCGGCCAGTTCCCGGCGCGGGGAAAGCGTCTTTCCCCCGGGCGGGCAATCATCTGTGAAGCATGGACCTCTTCGACGAGGTCTGCCGCAGCTCCCCGCCGTAGGATATCGGGAGGGCGCGGCAAGGGTTCGTGGCGCTCGAGGAGCCGGGGGAGATCGCCGGCGACGTACTGGACGTCGCGACCGGGGCCGGCAAGACTCCCCCGGGAGCGCGGGGCGATCTCACGCCCCCGCCCATCTCCCGCCGGCAAGCCTCCGTGCGAAGGAGCGGGCGTTCGCCAGGTCCTTTTCGTCCGGGTGCCCCCGGCTCACGGGTATGAACCGCAGCAGGCGGAACTCGCCCCGGCACTGGAACTCTCCCGCGATGCGGCAGCCCTTTGCCGCGAGCGCCTCCTTCAGGGCGCGGTGGTGCGTATCGCTCGCTCCGGCCGCGGTCGAGAAGACGAACACCGGTCGTCCCTCCGCGACGGGCATCCGTCCGGCAAGGGTGACGAGGTCGCCGTGATGCCGTCCCCCGTAGATGCCGGACCCGAAGCCCACCAGGTCGTACCCGTCGAGGTCCTCCCCCCGGACCTCGTCGACCGTTACCAGGGTGGCGCCCGTCGCCTCCGCCATCGCCCTGGCCACCTTCTGCGTATTCATGCGGTGGTATGAGCTGTAGACGATCAGGATTTTCACGATCTCAACTCCCCACCGGCCACGCGTCCTTGATCGCGGTCATGCCGTCCGGTCGATCCACCGGGCGATCCGGGTCCGGGCCTCGCGGGTCGTGATGTCGAGGTCGGCCGCGGTGCGGTTGATGCACCACCCGATCACCATGGGGGTGAGCGCCTCCAGGAGCTCCCCCGGGGTGATGCCCAGGTCCGCGGCCATGCGCTCGATCGCTCCCTCGAGGGCCTCCGGGGAGACGGCCGCATACGTCACGGCCCCGCCCCTCCGCCGGGGGGGGCCCGGGTGGGCGCGGAGACGATGGGGCGCCGCTCCTCTCGTTCGAGCCGGCGGAGAAGGGCGATCGTGGCGCGGTCCACCGCCACCCGTTCCTCGAGGTCCTCGATCATGCGGCGGAGGATCTCGTCCCTGGGCGCGCCGCGTTCGGCCGCGAGGGCGTCGATGATCGCGGTGAACGATTCGAGCGACCCGGCGGCCGGGTCGAGGGGCGCCGGCGTCACCGGTCACCCCCGCTTCCACCGGGGCGCTCGGTCCGCCCGTCGGGAGAGGTTGGGAAGAGGAAGTGTGTCAGCATGAGAGCACCGTTCTTTGATGGTGGTGGCCATTTTCGATCATCACGGTAATAAACATGTCGCGCCCGGCCTCCCTGATCCGGACCCGTCGGCGAGCCGGTGAGGGCCGGGGCGGCGCAGCACCGCGGCGAGGGGGAGGCGCCCCCGGTAGCCGACGCGTTCAGCCGCTGGAAGAACGCGGAGGGCCCCAGGTTGACCGCGAGGGTGATGCCCAGGAGGACCGTGACGGCGAAGAGGGCGGGGTAGTGGAGGGAACCGATCGCGACCTCGCCCACGATCCCGAGCGTCCCCGTCAGGGTCCGCACGGGCGAGAGGACGTCCGTGATCGGGGAGGGGATGACCGCGGCGTTGCCCGTGACCATCAAAACGACCATCGTCTCGCCGATGGCGCGGCCCATGCCCAATATGATCGCAGCCGTAATGCCGGAGAGGGCCGACGGGACAACGACCTGCCGGATCGTCTGCCACCGCGTCGCCCCGAGGGCAAGGGAGGCCTCGCGGAACTCGCGCGGCACCGATGCGATCGCGTCCTCCGAGACCGAGATGATCGTCGGGAGGGTCATGATCCCGAGCAGGAGCGAGCCGGCCAGCACGGACTCGCCCGAGGAAACGGCGAACGAGACGCGGAGCCACTCGACGAGCACGACCAGGCCGAAGAACCCGAAGACGACCGAGGGAATGCCGGCCAGAAGCTCGATCACCGGCCTGACCACGTCCCTGACACGGGGTGCCGTCTCGTTCGGGGTCCTCGACCACGCCATCGCCTCGTCCTTCACCCGGGACATGCGGCTCGCGAACCGGGCGATCGAGGAGGTGCGGCGGGCCGAGCCCCTCTCCGAGGAGATCCACACCGCCGCCCTCTCCCTGCCCGCCGGCCCAGCGGTGGCCCTCGGCTGCGTCGCCGAGTCCGCCCGCCGGCTCGGCGAGTACTCGGGCGACATCGCCGAGACCGTGATCAACCCCGCCGTCGAGGCGAAGGGATAG
>CAYWVY010000107.1:0-4827 GCA_964461885.1 uncultured Methanospirillum sp.
CGTCCTTTCCGTCCGATACCGCATCCACGTCGATCTCGATAGCGTCCTGCAGGAACGAGTCGATCAGGACCGGGTGTTTCTTCGAGACCCGGATCGCCTCCTTCATATAGGTCTTGAGCTCGGCGTCGTCGTGGACGATCTCCATCGCGCGCCCGCCGAGGACGTAGCTGGGCCTGACCAGGACCGGGAACCCGATCTCGTTCGCCATGCGAAGGGCGTCCTCCTCGGTGTAGGCCGAGGAGTTCGGCGGGCTCGGGATCTCGAGTTGGTCAAGGAGGACACTGAACCGGTCCCGGTCCTCGGCCATGTCCATCGCGTCCGGGCTCGTGCCCAGGACGCGTACGGCGAGGCCGCGGGCCTCGATCTCCCGCTTGAGCGGGATCGCGAGGTTGACCGCGTGCTGTCCCCCGAACTGGACCATGACCCCCTCGTAGTCGTCCGCGGCGAGGATGTTCATCACGTCCTCGAGCTGCATGGGCTCGAAGAAGAGCCGGTCCGAGGTGTCGAAGTCGGTCGAGACCGTCTCGGGGTTGTTGTTGACGATGTGGACCTCGAGCCCCTCCTCGCGGAGGGCCGTGACTGCATGGACCGTGCAGTAATCGAACTCGATCCCCTGCCCGATCCGGATCGGGCCCGACCCGAGGATCAATACCTTCCGCCGGGCCGACTGGACCACCTCGGTCCCGGGCTCGGCGGTCGAGTAAAAGTACGGGGTCTGGGCCGGAAACTCGGCCGCGCAGGTGTCGACCATCTTGTACCCGGGCGATCCGAGGACCTCGCGGAGCTGGACCGGGTCCATGCCCGTGAGTTCCACGATCTCGGTATTGGCGAAGCCGTACTGCCGGGCGAGCAGCAGGTCGGCCTCGGAGGGCCCGCTGGGGTCTTTGAGCCGGCTCTCGAGCGCGACGATGTTCCCGATCTTCTCGAGGAAGAACGGGGAGATGAAGGTGAGCCGCGCGACCTCCTCGACCGTGAAACCCTGCCGGAACGCGTCGAAGAGGCACCCGAACCGCTCATCGGTCGGATGCGAGAGGAGCATGCGGATCTCGTTCCGGTCGGTATGGGTTACGACGTCCGTGTCGATCGAGCGAAGGGCCTTCTTGAACGCCTCCTCGACCGTTCTGCCGATCGCCATCACCTCGCCGGTCGACTTCATGGCGGTCGTCAGCGTCCGGTCGGCGCGGGTGAACTTGTCGAAGGGCCAGCGCGGGATCTTGACCACGATGTAGTCGATCGCGGGCTCGAACGAGGCCGGCGTGCACCCCGTGACCGTGTTCGTGATCTCGTCAAGAGTCAGGCCGATTGCGATCTTCGCAGCCACGCGCGCGATCGGGTACCCGGTCGCCTTGGAGGCGAGGGCCGAGGAGCGCGAAACCCGCGGGTTGACCTCGATCACGCGGTAGTCGCCGTCCTGGAAGCCGAACTGGATGTTGCACCCGCCCTGGACGCCGAGCGCCCGGATGATCTTGATCGAGGCCGTCCTGAGTTTCTGGAACTCGTCGTCGCGGAGAGTCAGGATCGGGGCGACGACGACCGACTCACCCGTGTGGATGCCCATCGCGTCCACGTTCTCCATGCCGCAGACGATGAGGCAGCAGTCGTTCTTGTCCCGCATCACCTCGAACTCGACCTCCTTCCAGCCGATCACCGACTCCTCAACGAGCACCTGGTGAATGCGCGAGTGCTGGAGTCCGAGCTCGACGATCCGGCGGAGCTCGTCCTCGGTGTTCGCCACGCCGCCGCCGGCGCCTCCGAGCGTGTACGCGGGCCGGATGATGGCAGGCAGGCCGACGGTCTCGAGCGCCTTGCCGATCTGGTCGGCCGAGTTCAGGATCATCGAGCGCGGGACGGGCTCGCCAATGGCCTGCATCAGTTCCTTGAACTGCTCGCGGTCCTCGCCGCGGTAGATCGCCTCGAGGGGCGTGCCGAGGATCTCGACACCCTCGAGGGCGCCCATCTCGGCGAGCTCGACCGTCATGTTCAGCCCGGTCTGGCCGCCCATGCCGGAGAGGATCCCGTCGGGCCGCTCCTTCTTGATGATACGGGCGATGATGTCGGCCTTCAGGGGCTCGATGTAGATCACGTCGGCCGTGTCGGGATCGGTCTGGATCGTGGCCGGGTTCGAGTTGACCAGCACGACCTGGACCCCCTCCTCGCGGAGAGCCCGGCAGGCCTGGGATCCCGAGAAGTCGAACTCGGCAGCCTGTCCGATCTGGATCGGGCCGGACCCGATCAGCATCACCCTCTTGATATCGGTCCGTTTTGGCATTCAGATCGCCCCCATCATCAGGTCGAAGAAGTGGCACTCGGTGTCGCGCGGCCCGCCGTGGGCCTCTGGGTGAAACTGGACGCAGTGGATATCGAGATCGGGGACTTCGAATCCCTCGACCGTGCCGTCGTTCAGGTTCGTATAGCAGGCGTCCGTTCCCTCGGGGAGGGACTCGGCGTCGACAACGAAGCCGTGGTTCTGGGTCGTGATGAAGATCTGCCCGTCGGAGAACCGCACGGGCTGGTTCGAGCCGCGGTGGCCGAACTTCATCTTGTAGGTTGTGGCTCCGAGCGCAAGTGCGGCGAGCTGGTTGCCCATGCAGATCCCGTAGATCGGGAGCCTGCCGATCAGATCGCGTATGCACCGGACCGGGGCCGTCGCGCGGACGGGATCCCCCGGGCCGTTCGTGATGAAGAGTGCGTCGGGGTTCCAGGCCTCGATCACGTCAGCCGGAGTGTCGTGGGGGAAGATGCCCATATCGGCGCCCCGCCGAAAGAGGCTGACCACCATGTTCTTCTTGACCCCGAGGTCGAGCACGGCCACCCGCTTCCCGCTTCCGGGGATATGGTACGGTTCCGAAGTCGAGACGAGCGGGATCAGGTCCTGCGCCGTGATCGGGGGGACGGCGCAGGCGAGCTCGACCGCGTAGTCGGCCGACGCGTCGTCGCCGCAGACGAGGGCGGCCCCCAGGGTCCCGTGCTGCCGGGTGTGGATCGTGAGCGCCCGCGTGTCGATGCCGGTGACACCGAGAAGCCCGTGGTCGCGGAAGTACCGCCCCAGCGGCTCGTTGGCCTCGGGAGTCGCCGCCACCTCCCGTGTGACGCAGGCGAGCGTCTTCACCTCCTTCGACTGAAAGTTCTTCTCGTCCACGCCGTAGTTCCCGATCTGCGGGAACGTGAACATCAAAATCTGCCCGGCATAACTCGCGTCGGTCAGGGCTTCCATGTACCCCGTCATCTGGGTCGTGAAGACGAGCTCGCCCGCCGTCTTGCCCTCGACCCCGAAGCCTTCCCCGACCACCGAGGTGCCGTCCTCGAGCCCCAGCACCGCCTTCATGTGTAACCAGATCCATTGGGCGTGGATCGGTATTAACCGTAGTGAAGCGGTGAAAAAGAGAGAAAATTGGGGTTGGAGCTCAGATGAGCTTGAAGATCGGGTGGTTCTCAGCCTTGACGTCGACCCCGAGGTCGCGCGCGGCTTCGAGGACCACGATGTCGCCGTAGGCCTGGGCCGTGATCATCGCTTCGACATTCTCGATGGGACCGAACATGATCAGGTCGGCGCCGAGCGTCGTGGCGATCAGGTTGCAGCCGATATCGGGTGCCGACCATGCGGCCTGGATCATGCCTTCCATCCCGCCCATGTAGTGGTGCAGGAGCTGGGCCTTGACGTTGTCCTTGCCCTCCAGCGTGGCTGCCATCTGGGACGGGTTCTTCTTCGAGCCCTTCCACCGCTTGAGCCAGGTCCACGAGACGGTCATGTTGTGGTATGCGCCGCCCGTGGGGTAACCGTGGATCGCCTTGCAGGCGAGGATCTCACGGTACGAGCCGCCCGAGCCGAGCCCGAGGGGTGTAGCAGCCGTGTCGAGAATCGGGCGGGTGATCCCGGCCTCTTCGGCGATCTGGATCATGCCCTTCTCCTGGCCGGCGACGCCGCCCTCGTTCAGCACCTTCTGGCGACCGGCGACCGATGGGTCGGCCGGGTTGAACGCGAGCACGATCGCAGCCGTCACGTCGGACGCAGCGAGTACATCGATGTTCTCCTGCGAGATCGAGCCGTTGATCGAGTTGTAGATCGCACGGTCCGCGACGCCGACCTCGGTCACATACCTGGTCGCATGGGCCAGGGCCGCCGGGGCGGACGAGTCCATCAGGAACGCCGTCTTGTTGTCGATCGAGGTGAACCAGTCGATATAGCTCTCGAACGCCTCGCCGAACTCGCCGATGATCTGGATGAAGAACGGGATACCGGTGATGTCCCCGAGCTCGAGGCAACGGTTCCAGAGACCCTCGGCCGTGTCCTTATCGATCTCGCCCGTGTGGTCGTTCTTCACAATCTCGTGCTTGTTGTAGAAGATCGAAGCGCCGAGCACGGTCGGGTACTCGCCGGGCTGGCCTCCGATCTTAGTGCCGTTGAAATCCCAGACACTCTGTTCCTTCTCAAACCTGAACATGGTTATTCACACCTCCAAAGTTACTGCATCAGCATGGCCAGCTTCGGCAGCAGGATGCTGATGATGATGAACACCAGCAGCCCCGCTACGAGGCCGTAGAGGATCCCGATATCGCGTCCGACCTTGCGGCCGACACGCTGGGCGATCTCGGCATCCGCGAACTCGATCTTCTTCTCGATCCCGTCGAGACGCCGCTCGATCTCGAGGAACTGGGGGTTCGCAGACGCTGCCGCGACCTCCGCGCCGGCACCGCCGGCTTCCTTGACCTCGACGATCATCGGTTCGCCGGCAAAGGCGCCCGGATCGCGGCCGGTCAGTTCGGCGATCTTGGCCTTGATCTGACCGAGGTCCTCGGTCTCCATGATGTTGACGATCTCGATCTGCT
>CAYWVY010000108.1:0-4803 GCA_964461885.1 uncultured Methanospirillum sp.
ATCTCGCCTGAGGCTTACTTCATCCAATTCGTTGCCCCAGATACGGGGATTCCCCATCTTCCGGAGCTTCTTTTCAGGACCGCGCCCGGCTCTTTATTCAGGGCGCTATACGACCTGCCAATCCAGTCGCTGTGCAGATTCTAAAACCAGAGGGCACCCGGGGGAGCGATCGTCGCCCGTGCCAGGTCAGGACATCGATCGTCGTTCGCGTTAAAACAAAAAAGTGAGTGGGGGTATCGGGGCACCGAACCGGGTTACTTTATCCCGGCCTGCCATCGTGCGGCCGGATACCACCGGATGAACCGGCCGGCCGGCGGCGTGATACCGTAGGCGCGGCTGCCGGGTTTCAATGTTGCCTGGGGACCGGTTACCGCAATCGGCCCGCTCGTATCGGAGGGAGTTCCCCCCGACCCGAAACGGGTGCCGAGGTACGAACCCGGGTTGCCGATCGCGTACCGCTTGCCGAAACCGAAGGTCGGCTGGGCGCCGGGAACGATCGCCGTCGGGACGGCGACCACAGAGGGGCTCCCGATGGTCACCGGGGCGACGGGGAAGACCGTGGGAACGACATCGGGCGAGGGCGAACCCCCCTGGGGCGGGACCGGCGTCACCGTGTACCAGGGTGCTGTCGTGGGGACGGTGGGTACCTTCGTGATCCAATCCCCGACGGGGATCGTCGGGACGGTGTCGGTCGGTATTGCCACGGTCGGTACCGTCACCACGGTCGTGGGCCCGCCGATCGGCGGCGCGACGGTCGGATTGACAACCGGCGGGATCACGGGCGTGGTCACGGTCGTCGGGATGACGACCGGCGGGACCGGCGTTGGCGCGCCCCCGGACGACCCCCCGGCGACGGTGACACTGCCGGCGATCGGCGAGACCGCGTACGGGTTCCCGTTCCGGTCCTGGACGCCCATCGAGGAGTCGGGAGTGATCACGATGGTGGTGCTCCCCGTCGCCGTGCCCTTCACCGTAAGCGTGGCGAGAAGCACGCTCGCCCCTCCCGCGGGAACCTGCTGCGACAGGTCCACGCTCTGGAGGACGATGCTCCCCGATGGGACGGCCGACGAGGATTTGAGTGATGCCCAGCCGGGGAACGCCACGGACGTTATCGTGGCGACCGACGGGTCGCTGAGGCCCACGGTGATACGGTAACCGGAGAGCCCGCCGGGGGCCGAGTCAAGTACGATCGGCACGGAGACGGTCTCCCCTACGGACGAGACCTGATACGATCCGGTCGCGACGTTCACTGCGGCGACGCCGGGAACGAGCACGCAGAAACAGATGAGGACCAGTACCGTTCCGAAGAGACGACCCGGTCGGTTGTGGCGCTGAACGATCATTGCGAAGCTCACACGTATTGAAAGCCCATAAACGTTGTGCTGATCACTGCCTCGAATTCTGGAGATCTCCCCTCCCCGCATCCAGAATAGGCGAATCGAGTCGTGGAGGATTCGGGTAGAACGGCCCAGCGCGGTTTTGATCGCTGGTGACGGGTCTCTCGAAGGGAGAGTGACTTCGATCAGACAGGCAGATTGTCGCCGTTCCCCGCTTCGGGGGACCGGGCCGGCTCCCGGTTGATCGTCGTCGCACAGTTCGGGCCACGAACCGCACCCGGAGATCGGCAGAACGGAACAGTCTCGCCGCGGCAGTGCTGCCTCCCGGCGCCCGGGTTCACAACCCCTCCAACCGCGGAACCGGGTCAACCGCGCCCCGCGGGATCGGCCGGATTGAAGAAGCCTATTTACCTCCATCGCTCGAATCTGAGCGACGGAGAGGCCAGCATGGACCCCGTCGCCGTCGCCGCCCTGCTTCTTGCGTTCGCGTTCGCCTTTACGAATGGGTTCCAGGACGCGGCCGCGATAGCAGCGACCTTCATCGCCTCGCGTTCTGCCACGCCGCGCCAGGGGATCGTCCTCGTAGCCGGCATGAACGTGCTCGGCGCCGTTCTCGGGGGAAGTGCGGTCGCATTCACGCTCTCCGGCCTCGTTGAGGTTATCGAACCGGCGCAGACACTCCTCGTCCTCCTCGTCGCGCTTGCCAGCGCGAGCGTCTGGAACCTGGCGACCTGGTCGCGGGGACTGCCCTCATCCTCGACCCACGCCCTGGTCGGCGGCCTCATCGGAGCGGCCGTCGCCGGGACCGGGATGGGCTCGGTCAACTGGGGTGTTACCGCGCTGTTCGGACCCACACCCGCGCTCGAGGGCGTGGTGAAGGTGGTCGCCCTGCTCGCAGCATCGGTCGTGATCGGACTCGTCGGCGGCTATGTCGTACATCGAAGCCTGGCCGTGCTGCTCAGAAACGCCCACCGCCGGACCACCCGGCGTCGGATCATTGCCGCGAACTGGGGGGCGGCCCTCGGCATGGCCTTCTTCAACGGTGCCAATGATGCCCAGAAACAGCTGGGCATCGTCGCGCTCGTGCTCCTCGCCGCTGGACGAACGACGACGCTCGAAGTCCCGCTCTGGGCGCGTGCGACCACGGCTCTCCTCCTCGGGCTCGGTACCCTCGGTGGAGGATGGCGGGTAATGAATACCCTCGGCCACCGGATCTTTCGGATTGCGCCGGTCCATTCGCTCGCCTCCCAGGCCTCCTCGGGGCTCACGATCGCAGCCTCGACCATCGCCGGGGCTCCCATCTCCTCGTCGCAGATCATCACGAGCTCGGTTATCGGAGTCGGAGCAGCCGAAAATCCCCGGAGGCTGAACATGGGTGCTGTCGACGAGGTCGCCATCGCGATGCTCACCACCATTCCGGTCACGGCCGTGCTGGCCGCGATCGTGGTACTTATCGTTCGATCGCTAGCCGGGATGTGAACAACCTTGACTGACAATGACGATTCGAAGGGGCTGAAAGGTCGCCGGAGTGTCCTCGACCGGATCTTCCCGCGCGAACACGACTTCCTGAAGATGCTCGCCGATCAGGCCGCGCAGACGTTCTCGGGTGTCCAGGCGTTCGTCTCCTGGCTCGAGAAGGAATGCGTGGGACCGCCCGACGAGGTCCGGCAGATCGAACGCGACCTTGACCGGATGCGGTACGATCTTGAAGAGCATCTGTTCGAAGCGTTCTCCACCCCGTTCGACCGCGAGGACCTCTACAGCCTCTCGCGGCAGATGGACTACATTCTGAACTTCTCGAGTGAGACCGCTCGAGAGATGCACGCGTTCGGCGTCGCGCCCGACATGACGATCGACCGGATGGCCCGCCTGCTCCTCGAGGGCACGGGCGCTATCGTGGATGGGATCGGAGTCATGACGGTCGACGAGGCACGTGTCCGAGAGAGCATACGCACGGGCAGGGCCGCGCTTCACCGGATGGAGGACGCCTACATCGACGGGCTCGCTGAGGTATTCCGGGGAACCGATGCGATGGATGCACTCAGGCGCCGCGAGATCTACCATCACCTGCGTGACGGCGGGCGGGCCCTCCGTGGAACGCTTGACGTCCTGCACCGCGCAGTCGTCGGGTTAAAGTGAAAAGAATAGGATGAGAGGTTGTCGTCACCGGAGGCCCGCAGCCCAGCGCATACCAGGATACCAGCGCTGAAACGGGCGGGTTGGTGGGACCAGGGGGTTCGTTGTCACGGTCTGCGAACTGCCCGAGGACCCACTGCTGATGGAGGTCGTCTTACGGATGCTGCTCAATCCCGATCCGGAGGCGCCGGAGCCGATGACATAGCGTTTGGAGCCGAACATCGAGCGAGTTGTGACCGCCGACGGCGAGATCGTCGAAGAGTCCTGGGTCGGCGCCGCCGTGATGACGGCCGTTGGCACCGCTGTCGGCATTGCCGTCGGTATGATGACAGGTGCTGGCGGCGAAGGCACGGGAGCCTGTGTGAGAACGGTCGTGGGGATCATTTCGGTCGAGATGAGCGCGTTCGCCCAGCGCTGAGCCAGCTGGATATCGCCCTCGGTGTTGGGGTGGACGCCGTCTTCCTGGTTGAACATGGTCGGAGACCAGGCCGTGTTCATGTCCACGATCACGATCGGGGACGTGATCGATGTTTTGCGCTCCGCGTATCTGAGCAGCTCCGCATTGTACTCGTCAAGACCCGAGTTCGCGTTTCGAAATGCATCGGCAGTCGGGGAGATCTGGGCGATGACTAGCCTGACATTCGGGTTCTTCTGGCGAAGCGACGAGACGATTCGGTCCACGTTCCCTATTCGGTCCTTCATAGGTACCGGGTGGAGCACGTCGTTCGTGCCGATATAGAGCAGGACGATGTCGGGCGTGTAGCTCATCAGGATGCGGTCCATGTCGTCTGCCAGCAGCCCAGTGGTATAGCCCGAGTACCCGTCGTGGTCCTGGTCGAACATGAAGTTCTGGAAGTTCGGATCGGTCGTGGACCCGACAAAGTCAACATCGTATCCGCCGTTTCTGAGCATAGTCCAGAGATAATACCGATAGCTGGGATTAGGCGAGTCCGCTTCCAGCCCCCCTCGGGTAATGGAATCGCCTATCGGGGCGATCTTGACCGAGGCGTCCGCGTGCTCAGCTCCAATGGCGATTGCACCGGTACAGGCGACCACAACCAGGACGAGAAAGGTGACATTCAGTTTCATGCAGTTCTACCCATTCATGTTAGATCACAATCGGCGTCGGAAAGAGGCGACAAAGGATCGACTATCCTTATGATATAAAACCAGAACCGATTTATGGATTTCGGTCGCCCTGAGAATCATCAACGTCGGCTTTACAGACAGTTCAGAGCCACCCGCGAGAAGCGGGGTGAACGAGCCCAATAATGTGAAAAAGAGTGGGGTGTTGGGGTTACTCTCTGCGGAGGACGAGGAGCGCGACCGC
>CAYWVY010000109.1:0-4746 GCA_964461885.1 uncultured Methanospirillum sp.
ATACTTCCACGGGCCCAGCCAACATTGCCGGCGTCACCGGGCGGCTGGAGTTCGTGGACGCGCCCGGGCACGCGGCAGACCTGGAGAGGTATCGCGCCCGCGGATACCGTATGGTCAACAACCGGATCGATATCGTGACGGACCACGACGCGGACCTGATCGAGGTGCACGCGCCGTCTCGAGGGTCGGTAAATCTGGGCGGTCTGACGGTCGAGCGGTGCCCGCCGAGGCCGGCGATGGAATGAGTGTGCCCGTTCGGCAGCACTCCCACCCCCTGCCGGGGAACCATCCCCTCCGACTCCACGGGGCGTAGATAGCGGTGGCGCCGGGTCCTCCATCACCGTCGCCAACGGCACCGCGGGCTCATATCGTGCTGCGGGGCGGAATGGTTAAACGCCGACCGGGTGGATATGAGAACGGGATGGCAGACGAAGCGGGAGTGCAGGGACTATCGCGGGTGCGTATCCTCGCACGGCTCCGCGCCCACCGCCAGACGCTGGCCGATGAGTTCGGGGTCGCCGAGCTCGCGCTCTTCGGCTCCGTCGCCCGCGGCGAGCCGGAGGCCGGCAGCGACATCGACCTGATGGTCGAGCTCTCCCGTCCGCTCGGGTGGGATATCGTCCTGCTCCGCGACTACCTGGAATCCCTGCTTGGTGCCCCCGTTGACCTTGTAGTCCGCGGGGGCCTCGTACAGCGCCGGGCCCTGTGGGACCGGGTACGCCGGGAGCTCGTCTATGTCTAGGCGGTCCGTGGTCGTCCTCATTGATGACATGCGGGAGGCCACGGAGCGGGCTCTTGGCTACGTGGACGGCTATTCGTATCCGGCATTCGTGGCGGACGCCCGGACGTTCGATGCGGTCCTGCGGAATCTCGAGGTGATCGGCGAGGCGGCCTCCCTGGTTCCCGTACCGTTTCGTGATCGGCATCCGGAGATCCCCTGGCGACAGATCGTCGGCCTTCGGAACGTCGTGGTGCACCGGTACTTCGCAGTGGACCCGGAGACCGTCTGGGCGATCGTCGACAGGCAGCTGCCGCCCCTCCTCCCGCAGCTTCTGTCCCTGCAGAGAGAAGCGGCCGACGACGCTTACGCACCCTAAACCGGAGGAAACTGCTGGCATCGGCCAGAGGCGGACGCCGACGTCCGCCTCCTTCCTGCCATTGCTGGATGCCTGCCCGGCCCGTCCTCCCTGGCATGACCGAGTGGCTGGAGTTCGTCGATGCGCCCTCGCACGTCGAGGACCTGAAGTGGTACCGCGCCCGTGGCTATCGCATGGCCGGCAACCGGATTGCCGTCGTGACCGCCCGGGACACGGACGTGATCGAGGTGCATCCGCCATCGCTCGGGTCGGTGGAAATGGGCGGCCTGTCCATCGAGCGCTGCCCCCGCGGCCGGCGATGAGTGACTGAGGGAAGCAGCTGGTTCAGGCCGCGCATCATCAAGGGCAATGGTTGAAACAACAAGGACCGGATCGACTTCGCCTACGTCGTCTGGCTGTACAACCACTCTTAACCGCGATTCAATCGAGTCGATCAGCATGCGCCGTCTCATCGCAATCGGCGGCCCGGAGAGGGATCGCGCGAGGCGACGGCGCGGTGGCAACCCCGAGCGGCAGCCCGATGGCCCGAAACGTTCGGTCAGGGGGTCGTGACCGCTGGTGCGCTCGAAGGGTTTTCCTTCGCCGTGCCGCACATTTACCATCGGTATCCATAAATATTGTTCCAATCTTTTAAAGTTCATGAAACTACTGCCCGTGCTGCTCATCCTGGTTCTCCTGATCGCCTGCCAGCCGGCCGCCGGGCTCGAGGGGCTGGTGCCCATCCCGCCGAACACACAGGCGCCCAGCGATCCGGACAGCGACGGGAAGTACGAAGATCTCAACGGCAACAACCGGATGGACTTCGCGGACGTCGTCCTCTACTTCACCCAGATGTCATGGATCACGGCGAACGAACCGATCGCGGCGTTCGACTTCAACGGCAACGGCCGCATCGACTTCGCCGATGTCGTGTCCCTCTTCAACGAGCTGGGGAGCAGCCCGACTCCCACGCCGACGGCCGGAGTCATCATCTCCGGGACAGTCGCGCCGTCGGATCAGGACCAGGTCCTCAGGGGTGGGGGCATCAACCTGACGATCCCGGGCGGCGCCCTGAACCAGACCTCTTCCGTTCGCCTCGCGACCGTCTCCAGCCCCCCGCCACCGCCGGAGGGAACGTCCAACCTCACGGTCTACGATGTGACCGTCGGCACCCAGGTCCGGTTCTTTCCCGGACTCGCGATCGAGATCCCGTACACTCCTGCCATGATTCCTCCCGGCAAGAGCCCCGCCAGGGTGCTCCAGGGGATCCGGTGGGACGACGAGACCGGGATGTGGCGCGAGATCCCGACCGCCGTCGACACGGCCCGCGGCGTCGTCGTGCTCGAGACGGACCACCTCTGCGTCGCCGGATACACCGCGAAACTCACGCCGGCTCCGGCGACCGAGATCTACAGCTCGCCGTTCGTCATCCACTTCGACCCCTCCGACGATGCCGCGATCGCCGCGGCCTGGAAGGACTCGGGGAACCTCACCACGGCCAATGAATTGGCATATTATGTGAAATACGCTCTCGATGACGCCTATGACCTCTACGTGAGGAATAATGGATTCAAGAAGCCTGTCCCCTCGCGGTTCAGCCTCGACAACCAGGTCCATGTCTATGTCGGTGACTATTACGAGAGCGAATGGCACCAGTTCACCAAGACGATCACGGTCAGCAGGGAGCCGTTTCTCCGCGGCTCCGGGGCCCTGGACAGGCTCCGCGAGGAGATGCGGCACGAACTTTTCCACGCAGTACAGAACGCCTACGTCGGGACGTTCTGGATGAACAGCAACCGCTGGTGGACCGAAGCCACGGCCGAATATGCCTCGACCGGCCTGTATGACGGGATAACAAGCCCTTCGTTTCCGCTCGACGCCGCCTTCTTTACCAGCCCGCTCACTACCGCCAACGGGTACCACGAGTACCAGGCCGCCCACTTTGTCGAAGCGCTCGACGAGAGAGGGGGGGATTTCCGCTCAGTGTGGGAAGCCACGATCTCTGACACGAATGCCTGCACTGCCATCCAGGGTTGGTGTGAAGAGAGAGGGTCGTCGCTCGGGGCCGTCTACGAGGACCTGATGGCCCATTCGCAGCTCCTGGAGTTGACCTGGGTGGGTGGGTGGGGGTCCTACCTCGTCCGCCCGTCGATCCTTGGCGGGGCCCGGGATCTGGCCGAAACGAACGTGATCCCATGGTTCCTCTATGATCGAACAGGCACCGTCTCGGCCGCTTTCAGGGTGAGCACCACGGAGGACTCGGTGACGCTGTTCGAGACGCTGCAGAGCGGCGAGTCGACGCTGCCGCACGACTGCCACGTGACCCGGTACCATGTGTGGCCTTCCGGGAGCCACAAGACCGACCACTTCCCGTACGGCGCGGAATCGGATTCGTTCGACCCTTCAGCCTATGAGGCGCGTGACGGCGATGTCATCGTCTACACGATCGCCTCCGGGTTTTATCCCTTCAGTGACGCGATCATCCTGACCACGCCGGAGGCCCGGATCGAACCCGAGTTTAAGGAGGTAGTTGCGGGGAATGTGGTCGCATTCACCGTCTCCATCGAGAACGTACCATCCAGTGTCCCGGTCCAGGTCGTCGATGGCTACAACGATAAGGTCCTGGCCACAGGGACCGGGTCGGCTTCCCTGTCGTTCTCGAGGATGTTTCCGGACCCTGGATCGTATCCCCTCAAGTACCGCGCGAAGACGAAGGACGGGAGATGGTCCTCAGAGGATTTGACCTCTTTCGTCGTGGTCAAAGAGAGCATATAATCCCGGCATCCCCTTTTCGCGGCCTCGAGCCACTCCCGATATCCCCGGCCCGTCTCTCACCGGAGTTCGGCGAGGATCGCGGCGACTGCCGTCTCGAGCGGAGGGAGGTCGTCGACCGCGATACTCCAGACGGCGTCGAGGTCGACACCAAAGTACTGATGGACCAGGGCGTGGCGGAGGCCGATGATGCGCCGCCAGGGAACCCCCTGGCTGTCGGCGATGAAGGCCGGCGAGAGGTGGTTCGCGGCCTCGCCGATCACCTGGAGGTGGTGGACCACCCAGACCTGGAGCAGCTCCGAGGCCAGGAACTCCTCCTGCACGGGCGGCAACCGCTCCCTGATCTTTCCTATCGCCTCGAGGATGTCGGCGAGACGGTCCCGGTCCGATCTCACAGGGGCACCGCTTCCTGCATGACCGTTGCCCGGATTCGCTCCCGGAGCCCTCGGTCCGACGCGACCTCGACACGCATCCCGAGAAGATCCTCGAGGTCCTGTGCAAAGCCGATCTGGTCGAGCAGGGAGGTGCCCCGCGGGAAGGTGACGAGCAGGTCGAGGTCGCTGTCCTCGCGGGCCTCGCGGCGGGCGACTGACCCGAAGACGCGGACGTTCGTGATGCCATAGCGTTCGGCCACGGCCAGGATCTCGGGGCGCCGTGCCGCGAGCAGCGCATAGACGTCGGCGGGCATGGTTCGTTCACCTGTAGATCGGGGGGAACGGATATCAAGCCATCGATGGGCCGGTCGGCACGGCGTTCGCGGGCCTCTCGCCGGCAGAGCAGGTGGGGTGGCCCGTCCTCCCGGGCATCACCGAGCGGCTGAAGTTCGTCGATGCGCCCTCGCACGTCGAGGACCTGGAGAGGTATCGCGCCCGCGGATACCGTATGGTTAACAACCGGA
>CAYWVY010000110.1:0-4476 GCA_964461885.1 uncultured Methanospirillum sp.
GGGATGAGCCGGGCGAGGAGGGCCCGCCCCTCCACCGAGGTGAAGAGCGGGGGTTCGCGGTCGATTACTGCCCGCGACCGGACCGCGACCGCGACCTCGCCCGTCCGGGGGTCGTGCCCCGTCACCTCGACCGGCCGGCGGTAGACGAGCGTCCCCCGCCGCTGCCAGGCCGGGGTCTCGCCCAGGTTGACTCCGTGCTCGAACGCGAGGTCATGGAGGGCCGGCGAGGCGAGCCCCCGCAGGCGTGCCGCGGCCTGACGCGACGAGAGCCCGTCGGCGATCAGGAGGGCCTGGGCGTAGGCGTTGATGTGGTTGCGCCACGCTTCGGCCTGCCGGCCGGCCAGGTACGCGTGCGCCGAGGCCGGGTCGACGAAGACGACGCGGGCGTCGAACGCGACGGGCTCCGCAAGATCGAGCTCGATCGTCAGGGCCGATGCCGCGAACGCGGCGAGGACCGAGTCGATCTTCTCGACCCGGCCGCCGAAGGGGAGTTCCGTGAAGAAGCAGCTGATCTCGTCCGAGAAGGTATAGGCGAAGATCGGCGAGGCACCCGCGTCGGCCACGAGCCGGCGGGCGACGGAGCCCATCGCGGCGGCGAACCGCTCGTCGAACGGCCGGGCGAGGTCGAGGACGCGGGCCAGGCGGTGAAAGGCGCGGCCGTCGAGCCGCACGTAGAGCGGCGGGAGCGCGGTCAGCGCGGAATAGAGCTCCCGATCACGCATGAAAAAGAGTCGCCGATGTGCGGGAGGCCGATCAGGCCTTCGGCTTCTGCTTGAAGATCCCCGGCATGTGCCGGATCAGGATCACGTCTCCAATCGACCGGATCATCCTGAACGGGATCTGCAGTCCCTTGTAGCCCTTGATGTCGATGATGTCCATGTTCAGGTTGCCGAGCGCGAGCGCCTTGACGGTCTTCCGGTCAAGGTCGATCACGACATCGTCGACATCCCCGACAAAGACGGCACGATCCGTATAGACGGAGAGGCCCAGCACATCGGTGATCTGTGATTTCATCGAACTCCCGTTCAAGGTATATACTATAAAAGTAAAAAAGGTGATCCTTTCACATGAACGGCTCGCTGCGCATCGGCCGACTCTTCGGGATCCCGATCGAGCTCCACGTCACGTTCCTGCTCGTTATCCCGCTCTTTGCCTGGATCATCGGCAACCAGATCGAGCTGACGGCTGTCCTGCTCAGCGGGGTCTTCGGGGTTCCGATCGATATGACCCTTATCATGGGCCAATACATGCCGTACCTGCTCGGGGGGGCCGTCTCGCTCGGGCTCTTCGCCGGCGTCCTGGTCCACGAGGTGGCCCACTCGGTAATCGCGCTGCGGAAGGGAATGAAGATCAACGCCATCACGCTCTTCCTCTTCGGCGGGGTCTCGCAGATGGAGGAGACAACACCCGACCCGCGCACCGAGCTCCCGATGGCACTCGCGGGCCCCGTGACCTCCCTCGTCGTCGGGCTCATCAGCATCGGGCTTGCCTACGTGGCCGACGCCGTGATCCCGAGCCGGCCGATCGCAGGGGTGGTTGTCTTCTTCCTGGCGTACCTCGGGCTGCTGAACGTGATCCTCTTCGCGTTCAACCTGCTGCCGGCATTCCCCATGGACGGTGGGCGCGTGCTCCGGGCTTTCCTCGCCCGCAGGATGCCCCTGCCCCGTGCGACCAAGATCGCCGCGGACGTGGGCAAGGGCTTCGCGGTCGTCTTCGGGTTGCTCGGCCTGCTCGCACTCAACCCGATCCTGGTGATCATCGCGTTCTTCATCTACATCGGGGCCTCGCAGGAGTCGAGCGCCATCCGGTACACGTTCCTGCTCCAGGACGTGACCCTCGGCCATATCATGAGCCGCGAGGTGATGACCGTCGACCCTGCGACCCCCGTCCACCAGGTGCTCGAACGGATGTACGCGACCAAGCACCTCGGGTTTCCCGTGATCGATCGCGGCTCCCTGGTGGGGATGGTCACGCTCGACGACATCCACCGGACGAACCCGATCGATCGCGACGCCCTCCTCGTCCGGGACGTGATGCACCCGGGTGCGATCTCGCTCCCGCCCGAGGCCCCCGTGGTAGACGCGCTCCGCGTGATGTCGGCCCAGAACATCGGCCGGGTCCCGGTCGTCGAAAACGGCGAGCTTCTGGGGATCGTGACGCGGAACGACATCATGAAGGTCGTCGAGCTCCGCGAGATCTAGGAGAGGTCGAGGAGGCCGTCGAGCGGGGTCTCGCCCGCGACCTGGCGCCAGGCCTCGAGCGACCGGAATGGCCGCCTCGCCGCGATCGCGGCCGCCCGCTTCTTGCCGACTCCGGGAAGCCAGCGGAGCGCGGCGAGGGGCAGGGTGTTGACCGGAACCGGGCTCGGCAGGGCCGTGACCGATCGCTGCCCGTGATCGACCACGACCGCGTCGAGCACGGTTCCGACGGGGAGCGGGAGCGGCAGGCCGAGCAGGATCGGGTACGACCCGAGCGGGCGGGCGAGCGAGAGCGTCCCTGTCCTCTCGACAACCGCGTGCCGGACAACCGAGCTGATCGGGAAGACCCGCTCGAGCATGGGCCGATCAATCTCGTCGCGGACCGCCTCCTTGAACACCCGGAACTCGCGATCGAACTGACCGAGCGTGTTCAGGGTGTGGGCCCGCGTGCCGGGAAACGGCATCAGCCGGCGGATGTTGATCCGCCGGACGAGGAGATTCGCCGCGAGGACACGGTGGAGGAACGCGAGGTCGAGATCGTAGGTTGCCGGGGTCTCACCCGCGAGTCCGAGCACGAAGTTCAGGCCCGGAAGGAGCTCGGGGATGCCGTCCGCCCGGATCCCGCCGACCTCATTGACCACCTCGATCGCCCGGAAGACCTCGTCGGGCAAGGCCTTCAGGTTGTTCGCGGCGACGACCGCGGGGTCGGCCGTCTCCATCCCGAAAGCGGCCACGTCGCCGGGGGTGTGGCCCTCGACGATCGCGGCGAGCGCGGCCCGAGCGGCCTCCTCGTGCCGGGCGATGGTGCCCGGGTTGACGTTGTCGATGTGGAGGGTCAGGAGGTCCGGCGCCCCGGCACGGACCGCGGCGAAGAGCGCTCCGATCCGCTCGGGATCGGGCACGGGGTCGGCGCCTGGCAGGGCGCCGTATGCAAGGAGGTCGGGCTGCCGGCCGAGCCGGAAGTGACGGGCGCCGTGGGCCGCGAGGGCCGCGACCTCGTCGCCGACGGCCGCGATCGGCCGGTACCGCGGCGGGCCGTAGAACGGCTCGGTGCAGAACGAGCAGCCGCCGACGATCTGGCGGGCGCAGCCCCGGGCGGTCTCGAGCTCGCAGACGACGTGGGGAAACGACGGGTGCTGGGGGAGGATCGCCGCGCCGGCGACGGCGAATGGGTCCGTGACCGTGTAGTCGTAGCTGCCGCGCGGCTCGCCGTCGGCGAGCGCGGACTCGAGCGCGGCGGCCGGGTGACCGGCGAGGAGGAGGTCATAGTCGTCGAGCCCGGGCGGGAGGGCCCGCTCCCCCCCGCCGGAAGCGTACCCAAAGAGGACCGGGCCCCCGATCGCAGTCGTGGGGGACCGGAGCTGCCGGCCGAGCTGGCGGAGCTCGTCGAGGGTCGCTGGCGTGCCCGCGAGGTACTTCCCAGGAACGGTCGTGCCTGCGTGGACCACGACGAGGTCGGCGCGATCGAGCCCGGTGAGGAGGGACGGATCCTGGCGGATCTGGTCGATCGTCAGGTACCGGACGGCGTAGCCCCGCTCGAAGAGGACGCCCGCGAGCCCGCGGACCTCGGGCGCGACGTACGGCGGCACCCCGAGACACGCTGGCTCGTCCACGTACCCGTCGATGAGGACCGCGTCAGAGCTCATGGCCGAGCAGGGCGAGGAGCCGGCGGGCGAAGCGGAGCTTGCCGCGCTTGATCGGGTCGACCGAGTTGTCGTCGAGGTCGAAGCCCGCGAAGCCGACCCGGGCCGCCCCGAGGTGGTGGGCCGCGAACGCGCCCCGGTCGCCGTCGGAGAACCCGCCGAAGTTGTGGACGTGCGGGAGCGGCGGACCCTGGGTGGTCCCGACGATCGGTCCCTCGAAGTGGGGGACCCAGCGCCGGAGGAGGTCCGTGTTGTCACCGTGGGCGTGCACGACCATGACCGTCCCCTCGCAGTTCATTTTCGGAAATGCGTCGGTGGCGCCGTCGAGGTCGGTGAAGACCGCGCCGGGCCGGATGCCGCGGGCGTAGAGGACGTCGGCGGCCCCGTCGGCGGCGAGCACGACCCCGCGGATCCGCCCGAGCTCGCGCACGAGGGTCGGGGCGTTGCCGCAGACTGTGACCTCGTGGCCCCGTATCAGGTCGTCGAGGCGGGGGAGGTCGTCGCGCGGAAGGAGGGTCGCGAGCAGATCGGCCGCGTCCGCGTCGGCGTCGCGGTCGAACTGGAAATACTCCAGGATCTCGTCGTAGAGGGGCACCCAGTCCTCATAGTTCATTGCGCCCCTCTTTCTTCTCGAG
>CAYWVY010000111.1:0-4473 GCA_964461885.1 uncultured Methanospirillum sp.
CAAATCAATGATCAGAGCACCATCTGACCTTTTACAAAATTAGCGAACTACTGGGCACAGCGATAGCTCTCGCGATCAGATAACCAGAGTGAGGGATTAAGGCATAGAAGAGACAATACGAAGGTAATCCAACGGGAATCCCTGAGCAGGGTCAGATTGCTGATTGTTGCGAGCTATCCTCTACAGAGGAATTCTACAGAGCCTAAATTTTACCATTTCCTATAGATATCTCTTTATCTAAAAAGGTGAACCATGGAAAATGATGTCTCCGGTGAACACGATGATAAAAAAATTCCCAGAACCAATTTACGTGACCCGTCCGCTATTGCCTCCGCTGGAACGTGTCTCCTCCAAACTCCAGGATGTCTGGGATTCGCAATGGCTCACAAATAATGGAGCGGAACATCAAAAATTGGAACAAATGTTAACGGCGTCGTTAAAAGTACCGTTTCTTTCGCTGTTCAACAACGGCACGATTGCGCTGATCGTGGCTTGTCAGAGTCTCCGGATTTTAGGAGATGTAATAACAACTCCCTTCACTTTTCCGGCGACGCCTCACGTGCTGACCTGGAACAATATTCGGCCGATCTTTTGTGACATCGATCCTGTTACGATGACTATTGACGCAGATAAGATAGAATCGATGATAACTCCCCAGACCACGGCGATTCTCGGCGTACATGTCTTTGGTATCCCCTGCAACGTGAATAAGATCCAGGAGATAGCCAGCCGTTACGGCTTGAAAGTGATCTATGACGGGGCACACGCGTTTCAAACCGAGATCAATGGAACCGGGATCGGAAACTTCGGCGATATTACGATGTTCAGCTTCCATGCGACCAAACTTTATCATACCGTAGAGGGGGGAGCTCTGGCAGTCAAGGACAAGAGTGTGAAAGAACGGATAGACCTCCTGAAAAATTTCGGAATTAAAAATGAAGAGGAGGTGGTGATGCCCGGAATTAACGGGAAGATGAATGAAGTACAGGCAGTTATTGGACAGCTCGTGCTGGAGATGGTGGACGAGGAGAAAGACCGGAGGAGAGAACTGCGCGATACGTACGTTGAGTGTCTTAAGGACGTAGAGGGTATCTCTCTAATGGCGGATGCTCCTGGTATGAAAAATAGCTTCCAGTACTTCGTGATCCGAATCAATCAGAAAAAATTCGGAAAGTCCAGAGACTATGTCCATAGCGAATTAAAAAAGTACAACGTAATAACAAGAAAGTATTTCCACCCGCTTTGCAGTGAATATACCTGCTATCGACAACTTCCGTCATCATCGGCAAGCAATCTGCCTGTTGCTCATAAAGTGGTTGAAGAGGTACTGGCACTGCCGTTTTATGGGCACCTGACTCCAGAAGATGCTGAACACATCTGTACAATTCTAAAATCATTTAAATAATCCAATAGTCGGATCAAGACCACGATGCACTCACAGTCTGCGTTCGTGACCCCAATACCCCACGATACCCACTCCCGGACGCCGGACGTCACGAGGACGTTTTCGAGACGTACCGTGGATCGCCCCGGGCCGTATAGTAGGAGGCACCGAAGAAAAGGTAAGGGAGAAACAGGTCAATCGATCGAGCGAGGAAATACTGGACCTCCCTATCGAGATCCTCCATGATTCGAGCGACTGAGGAGAAGCGCTGGTCGGGCCTTCGATGCGAGATGATCACCTCGATCTTTCGGGTCAAGACGGCCAGGAGCTACGAATCGACAATCGTGTTTCGCATGGTCGCACCTAACCCCGGTTTGGGGAGGACGGGATTGCCACTACCGCATGACGAATTAGGCTGAAACGCATCATCGGGGTCACGATCTCGTGGTCTCCTACACGAGTGCGTTCTGGAGCGTTCGAAAAGATAGGTGATATATATTCTCAATGGCTCTGTATCCCGTCTGGATATAGAGAAAGGAGAACCAGGACCATGATTCCACTCTCGATCATCGATGATAGTCCTACCGACAATTCCATGAGGATGCGTGCTGTCATCACTTGGTTACTGAACTTGATGATGCAAAGCGCTATTGTGGGCGGGAGCCGACCATCATGAGCAGAACACTGACCTGGACTGCACATCGGAATGGAACTCGCGTTTTTCACTCTCATCATGGATACATCGACCAAAATCAATGACAAAGGCCACATCATCATATTCTCATTATAAAAAGGGGGCACCAGTTCAGGAATCACCACGGAGATTCATAATATAAATTTATTTAATTAAATTAATATAAATTATGAGAGTTATTATCCGCTGGAGTTTATCTATATCTGTCTCAGAACTGATAATTTCTTTTGTGGCCCCAATTGAAAAATATTTTTTTAGGTATTCTCTTTCCTCAAGCAGATCGATAGCCATCAATCGTAATAGTTCGACATTGGGATCGGGCTCCTGCGGTGATGCAAGTCTCGATTTAAAGTTTATCGCTCGCCATGCCAGTCGTCGCACACGTGGACGCCTTAACGCCTTTTCTGCTTGCCCGAGGATCTTAAGTTTTAGAGGACTTGAAAGTGACATTCCGATGTTATAATAACCCACAGAACATGTTTTTGGATCAAGGGCGTACAGAAAATTTCTAAAGAATAGGGTACCTTTTATCCCTTCATCTATTTCGTACGCTGTTTTAAAAAAATCTTTTGCGTAGAAAGGTGTCACTGTCCAGTTGAGAAGACGAAATTTATCCTCGCCGACATTTGCTAATTTATAATCCTTTTCAAACTTAAAATGGAGATATTTAGAGTAGGGATCCTTCTCAGGATAAGTAGAAATGTGGGTTTTAAGGTGCTGACGCATCTCTTCTTCCGAGATCTGAAGCATTGCACAAACCTTCTCATTATTATAATGATAGCTATCTGGTGTGCTGAGGAGAAAATCAACCAAGTCGTCGTCCGAATTGAGCCCAGATGTCACATTCAGGAACCTGAACATCTCACCTCCGTACAAGCCGGTATAAATAACACAATCTGATCCCTCGCGTTGCGCGATCTGTTCCTCCAGGTTTACCACATGTGCTATGTCCATCGGTAACGCACCATCAAATAGCATTATAACCCGGACATATTCCTCAACATCCACCTCGCAATTGGGGGTGAGATATATTAACGGAATCTCAGATAGATCTGCAATTTCTTTTGTATACATTAACTCTGATTTGTCATCCTGACTCGCATCGTAGGTAATTCCTCTCGGACATACTCCACATACAGTTAACCCAGCCAACGTCGCCCTTGAGTCAAGACCTCCGCTCAGCAAAATAAGAGGGGTTTTCGATCTCAGTCGCTCAACTCGATTCTGCAGTCCACCGATAAATGAATTCCTAAGAGCCTGGATATGTTCCTTCGAAGTCTTTTTTCTAACATGTGGTCCACCTGGTTCGAATGAAAAAGATAAAACCTGCTCGATCGATAGGGAGAGGGGTGCCTGTCGATAATAAATGACAGAGGCTGGGAGTAACCTTTTGATGCCCCGGATTAATGTCCTTCCACCGAGTCCAAATCCATAGAGCAGGTACTCCATGATGCCGATACGATCGAATTCTATCTGATTGATAAAGGGGTACATGAATTTTATCTCTCGTGAAATTATGAGAGAGCCCTCGTCTCGATAGTAGAAGAACGGCAATCTACCTTGGGAATCATTGAAAACGCAGAGATCGTTTGATAATTTATTATAGATTATAACGAGAAATTCGCCATCGGCGCCTTGTAAGAAGTCCGATATCTGTCTATTCGCCTGACCTTCTTTCTGAATATCCTTTGCGATCTCGATCAAGCACTGCCTTATCAAGTGATCATCGCTATTATATATCATGCCCTCGAGAACGATGAAGGAGGTATCATCCTCGAAATAGACAACTGGATAGTGCTCGAAGGCCGTTGAGCCAATTAGTAGATATTCATCTTCAAAAAGGATGTTTGCTGAATATGATGGAAAGTGCAGCATCGACATTTGAGCATCGGAAAATCTATCGAGAAACGATGAGGCTTCTTTGGAGTAAAAAGCATTTATTCCGACCATGGGCCTGTCTTGTACTCCGATTAATTATATTTATCCCATTTCCCCATCTGTTACGGCATTCAGGTTCCCGAATTGTCTGGTTGGTACCTTAATGGCACTGTCATTTTCCAGAAAATTTCTCCCAACAGTTCCACGAGAGATGGCATGGGGAGAAGATGTGGTATTCAACCTGGCTTCCTCCGCCGTTAGGCGACGGTTGAAGGATCAAGGGCCGAACTCGACGTGCGCAATTGATATTTCGAGCTACGTTGCCGCCGGTGCGCCGGCGGGCGTCGAGCTGGTGTCGCCGTAGACGATCACCAGGCCTACTTCTCCAGTGACAGGATCGGATCGTCTCGCCAGCACCCGTCCCGTCGGTGCGCTCAGGCTTCCTCAGTTAGCGCCGATACGGGTAGTGTGCCGAAAGTGATGTAAAATCTCAATGGCCCTGAATCCAACCAAGATT
>CAYWVY010000112.1:0-4417 GCA_964461885.1 uncultured Methanospirillum sp.
AGATCTACGGCCGCTCCGAGAAGAAGACACCGGTCGTGAACCGGCAGTTCGATATAGACTTCCTCAAGTGATTTCGTCATGGTAGACCTCAACACAATACGCGACCAGGTCAAGGACGTCAGGATCTCGAAGGTCAACGTCAACGAGGAGCTCTTCCGCAAGTACTGGCGGGTGCTCAAGCTCGCCCGGACGCCGACGCGGGACGAGTTCACGAAGATCGCGCTCGTGGCCGCGGCCGGCGTGGTGCTGATCGGGCTGATCGGCTTCATCATCTACCAACTGATGCTGGTGTTGCCAACGTGAACGGGGACGAAGCGAACGAACTCCACTACTTCGCGGTCAAGACGACCTCGAAGCAGGAGCGGACGGTCGCCGACAACATTCGGAAGGCGGTCGAGCAGTCGGACATCAAGGTCTACGCGGTGATGGCGCCGAAGGAGCTCCAGGGCTACGTGCTGATAGAGACGCCCGAGGAGTTCGCCCGCATGGAGGAGCTCGTCGAGCGGGTTCCCCACGCCCGTGCCGTGGTCCACGGCGAGACCTCGTTCGCCGAGATCCAGCACTTCCTGGTGCCGAAGCCGGTCGTCTCGGGGATCAACGAGGGGACGATCGTGGAGCTGATCGCGGGTCCGTTCAAGGGCGAGAAGGCCGTGGTCAAGCGCGTCGACACCGGAAAGGAGGAGATCACGGTCGAGCTCTACGAGTCCGTGGTCCCGATCCCGATCACGGTCCGCGGCGACAACGTCCGCGTGATCGACAACTCCGATCCCCGGGACTGACCCCCTTTTCTTCCTGGGACCCTGCTTCGCACTTCTCTTCAGGGACTCGATTCCCTTTTCGTCTCCCCTGTTCCACCGCGCAAACCGCCGCATTCGAGTCGGCTGCTGCGTCCGAGTGTGACGATCGGCTTCGCGGGGCCGTCCCGGCCGTCCCCGAAAGCTTCGACCGTGGACCCGCATTGGTGGCGCCGGGCCGCGAGCCCGGCCTCCGGTGAGAATGTGGCGATCCGTGTCCCACCGTCCCCCGCAGGATTAAAGGAGCCGGATTGTGATGCCCCTCTCGTTCTCGGATCACCTCCTCTCATAACAGATACGAACACTTTTTGTCCCGGTGATCCCATCCCATTGCGGAATCCTCGATGTGGAAG
Source organism: uncultured Methanospirillum sp. (assembly GCA_964461885.1). Classification (GTDB taxonomy): domain Archaea; phylum Halobacteriota; class Methanomicrobia; order Methanomicrobiales; family Methanospirillaceae; genus UBA288. The sequence goes on from CAYWVY010000112.1 coordinate 1,148, forward strand.
CGACGCCTGGCCATCCTGCTGTTCTGTATCGTCGGTCTGTGCGTAACCCCTGCACTGGGCGAGAAGGTCGTCCCGGAGAAGGATCCAGCGCCGGATGGTGCCGACCGGAAGCTCTCCACCGAGCTGCTGCAGCTGGCGGACCCGTCCCGCCTGCCGCCGGGACTGAGCCGGCAGGCACTGACCGAAACCATGCAGCGCGAGGATCGATATCGCGGGCCCGGGCGCGCCGTGCGGGGGACGGAAAGACCGGCGCCCTCGGAGATCGTCTACGTCTATGTCGGGCTGGGCCCGGGCGTCCCGCTCTCCACGGTCGACCCCTTCGCGTGGAGCGTCCGTAACCGCGACGAGCCGTCACGGACGGTTGCCGCCTGGATCGAGGTGGAGCGTCTCCTCATGCTCGCCGCCACGCCGGGCGTGACGCAGATCTCCCCGGTCCTTCCCCCCGTGACGGGCTCGGGTTCGATGAAGGCCGAGTCGGACCGGATCCTTCTCGCTGACCGGGTCCGGGACGAGTACGGCCTGACCGGTGCCGGAGTCCGGATCGGCGTCATCTCCGACGGTGTCGATCACTGGAGCAGCGCGGTCGAAAGCGGCAACCTCCCGGCCGAACTCCACGTCCTGCGGAACGATCAGGGCGGGGACGAGGGAACGGCGATGCTCGAGATCGTCCACGACATCGCTTCGGGGGCCGAGCTCTACTTCCACGACATGGGGGAGAACTCGATCGACTTCACCACGGGGGTGGATGCACTCGTCGATGCGGGGTGCACGGTCATCGTCGACGATATCGGCTGGATCACCCAGCCGTTCTTCGAGGACGGTTCGGTCGCCACGCATATCCAGTCCCTCGCGTCGACCCGGGACCTGCTCTATCTCAGCTCGGCCGGGAACGCCGCGCAGCGCCACTACCAGGGAACCTATCGGAACGACGGGTCCGACTTCCACGACTTCTCCGGCGGGAGCGAAGCCGACTACGATTACCTGTACGTCAGCATCCCCCCCGGCGGGTCGCTCCGCACCGTGCTCGAGTGGGACGATCCCTGGACCGGCTCGACGAACGATTACGACCTCTATCTCTACGATACAAGCACCTGGGGGGCGCCCATCGCCGTCTCGGACTACTCGCAGGACGGCAACGACACGCCCCTGGAAGTGTTCTCGTACCGGAACACCGGCGTCTCCACGATCGAGGGGGAGATCGACGTGCATAACTACGCTGCGGTGGCCCGGACTCTCGAGGTCTACCTCTACCCCGCGAACGGCACGAAACTCTACAGCAACAACGTCGTCGCAAGCGACTCGGTCTTCGGTCACGCCGCGGCTCCGAACGTGGTCTCGGTGGGGGCCGTCGGCGCGGCCGATCCGGGAGCGGATACCATCGAGCCGTTCTCGAGCCGCGGCCCGGCCACGCTTCGATACCCCGGTGCCGTCCAGCGGATGAAACCCGATGTCACCGGGATCGACGGGGTCAGCGTCACCGGCGCGGGCGGTTTCTCGAACCCCTTCTACGGGACGAGTGCGTCCGCGCCAGCCGTCGCGGCCGTCTCCGCGCTGGTCTGGAGCGGTGCGCCGACCCGGACCGCGGCACAGGTGCGCACGGCCCTGCTCTCCTCCTGCACTGACCTTGGCGTTGCCGGTCCCGACTACACCTTCGGCAACGGGCGCGTGGATGCCGTCGCATTCGCGCAGGCCGTCGGCCTCCAGCTGCCCATCTCGATCGCGGCGATCGCCCCGGTAACGGGCGCGCAGGGCTCCACGATCGAGATGGTCCGCCTGAACGGCACAGGCTTCCTGGCCGGCGCAACGGTCGGGCTCCGGCGGACCGGCCACGCCGATATCGCCGCCGCAGACGTTGTCGTGGTCCCGCTGGAGATGATCACGTGCCGGTTCGCCCTGCCACCGTCGGCTGCGCCCGGTGCCTGGGACGTCGCCGTGACCAACCCCGACGGCCGGAGCGCGACCCTGGCAGGCGGGTTCGTCATCACACCCCCGGCGCCGCTCGCGGCCTTTACGGCGACACCTGCATCGGGGACGGCGCCGCTCGCGGTCCAGTTCACGGACAACTCGATCGGTACCGGCATCACCTCCTGGTCGTGGACCTTCGGCGATGGTGAAACGTCGACTCTCCAGGACCCGGTCCATACCTACCTCGCGGCCGGCACCTACGCCGTGGCCCTGGACATCTCGAACCCGGGTGGGTCAGACGCCAGGGTGAAGCCCGGTTTCATCACCGTCACCGATCCGGCACCGGCCGTCGTCCTTGTGCCGTCCGGTGCAGGCCTCCCGACCGATGCCGACGGCGGCGGGCTGTACGAAGATGTCAACGGCAACGGCCGCGCCGACTTTTCGGACGTCGTCCTCTTCTTCAACCAGATGTCGTGGATTGAGGCCAACGAGCCGGTGACGGCTTTCGACTTCAGCGGCAACGACCGGATCGACTTCGCCGACGTGGTTGCGCTCTTTAACGCTCTCTGATGGAGCATCTCCGTATGTCGCGACGGCCGGAACTGGGAGGCACCGATATCCGTACCGATATCCTCATCTCCGCTTCCGACGAGGTCCGTACCTGGAGGGAGAGGCGGACGGGGTCGGCGATGCCCCCGAGGTGATCACCTACTCCCTGCGGAACGGGGAGGCCGACTTGGCCGCGTACTACCGGGACGTGACCCGGTTCGCGGACGACGCCCTGGCGGCAGGGGCCCCGCTCCTCCCCGTCGTCGGGGCGTTCGTCTCCTCCGTCGCGGAGCGCGGAAGCGAGTCCGTGCGCTCGGAGGAAGAGTACCTGATCGAGCTCCTGGTGCTCGGGGTCTACTCTGGCGGGTCTACGGCGACGACGTCCACGACCTCGCGTGCGCGCCCCGGTGCGTCCTCTCCTCGCTCGCGGAGATCCGCCGCGTCAACCCCTTTCTGAAAGCCGCGGCCGACTGGATGCGCGGCGTCCTCTCGACCCTCCGCCTCGTGCCGAAGGACCGCAACTGGTCCCCGCGACCGACCTTCGACCTCCTCGACCGGCTGCTCGGCTGGCTCAGGGCCGCGGGCGACTACCGCGAGAAGGTCGAGCGGCTGGCGGCATGGCGGGACTACCTGCACGCCCTGCCGGAGGACGGCGCCGTGGCCGTGCTCGCCGCGGTCATCGCGTTCGCCGAATGGTTCGAGGAGGCGAGCCTCGAGGCGCCCGGCGCGTACACGGTGAACGTCGAGCGGTTCCTCGAGGAGGAGCACCCGTCCTACTCCTGGCGCGAGGACGTGATCTTCACGGCCCGGCCCCGC
>CAYWVY010000113.1:0-4371 GCA_964461885.1 uncultured Methanospirillum sp.
CCGTACCGCGCCATGGGCGAGCGGCTCCATGCCCTCATCAGAGCCCGGGCGCCGGTCCTCTCGCCGAAACTCTGGTACGGGATGCCGGCGTACGCCAGGGACGGCAGGGTCGTCTGCTTCTTCCGCGGCGCTGCTCAGGAGAGGTACCTGACGTTCGGCTTCAACGAGGAGGCGAACCTCGACGATGGCGCCATCTGGCCCGTCGCCTTCGCGCTGACGGAGCTGACTGCCGACGCAGAGGCCCTGATCGGCGAGCTCGTTACGAGGGCGGTGAACTGAGAGTCGTCGTCGCCGCTCCGGTCCCCGATCGGTTTCAGAAGCGCGATCTGCAGCAAAGAGAAGATACACGCGCCAGGGTCGAGATCACGGTGCGTGCGGCCAAAACCCCCCGCCCGGGGAAAATGGTGACGGCTCGTCCGGCCGCCCGGAGACGATCACCGGATCATGCGCTCGATGGACATCACGAGGATGTCTTTTGCGCCGGCCCGCTTCAGGCGCGGGATGAGGCTGTAGACCTGGGCCTCGGCCACGACCGCGTGGACCGCGACCCGGTCGTCGTGGGACGCCACGGGCATCACGGTCGGGCCGCCGAGGCCCGGGAGCACCTCCTCGACCTCGACGAGGTGCTCCCGGTCCACGTTCATCATCAGGTAGCACTGCCCCTTCGCCCGGACCACGCTCTCGAGCGCCATCACGAGCTCGCCGACCTTCCGCGCCTTCGATTCGACCGCGGCCGGGTTGCCGATCAGCCGCGTGGAGGACCGGAGGACTTCGGCCACGACCCGGAGCCGGTTCGTCCGCAGGGTGGTGCCCGAGCTCGTGAGGTCCACGATCGCATCGGCGATCCCAAGGTGGGGGGCGAGCTCGCAGGCGCCGGCCACCGGGACGAGCGAGACCGGGATCCCCCGCTCGGCAAAGAACCGGGTCGCCAGGTTCGGGAACTCGGTCGCGATGCGGAGCCCGGCGAGCTGGGCCGGGTCGGTCACGGCCGACTCCTCGAGAACGGCCAGGACGAGCGTTGCCTCGCCGAAGCGGAGGTCGAGCAGGTCCTCGACCGCGGCCCCGCGTTCCCCGACCATGTCCAGGCCGGTGATCCCGAGGTCCGCAGCGCCGTTCGCGACGTAGGCAGGGATGTCGATCGGCCGGGCGAAGAGGAGCTCGACGTCGGGGTCGATGGTCTTCGCGATCAGCCGCCGCTCCCCGCTCCCCGCGACGTGCAGCCCGCTCCGCTCGAGCAGGTCCGTGATCGGCTCGGCGATCCGGCCCTTGTTCGGGACCGCGAGCCGGACCCGCTCAGAAGGTCGAGAGCTCTCCACGGATCACCTTCTCCGTGACGCAGGTGATCTCCGCGAGCCGGGCGTCCACGATCTCCTCGATGGCCCGCTGGGCCCGAACGAAGTCGACGCCGGCTTTGGGCAGCACCTGGACGGACGCCACGAGCGGGTGGTCGATCGGCGTGCCGATCTGCGAGAGGAGGCGGACGTAGCACTCCTCGAGCCCCTCGACCTCGTCCACGCACGCCTGCGCGATCTGGGGCGCGAGGATGTTGTAGATCTTGCCGATGTGGTTGATCGGGTTCTTGCCCGAGGTGGCCTCCATCGACATGGGTCGGTTGGGCGTGATCAGCCCGTTCGCGCGGTTGCCGCGGCCGACCGAGCCGTCGTCCCCCATCTCGGCCGAGGTCCCGGTCACGGTCAGAAAGATCGAGCCGCTGTCCAGGTCGTCGGCCGTGTTGACGTCGACGTCGACCTTCCGGGCCGTGTACTTCCGGCAGAGGGCCTCGATCTCGTCCTGCATGAACACCTTGGTGTCCATGTAATCGGCGAGGCTCGGGCAGTACCGGTCGATCATGGCGCAGCCGATGGTGAGCCGGATCCGGTCGCCGTCGCGCAGTCCCATGACCTTGGTGTCCTGGCCGATCATCGGCCGGCGCTTCGAGAGGTCGTCGTCGATGAACCGCGAGACCTCGCGGACGAGGGTCTCGGTCTCGGAGAAGGGGGCGTGCCCGACGCCGAACGAGGTGTCGTTCGCGCGGGGGATGGTCGAGTTGCAGGGGCGGAAGACGTCCCGCAGGTCGGTCGAGCCGACGCCGAGGCGGCAGTCGACGATCAGGCCAAAGTCGTGGTCCAGGTTCGGGATGTTCTCGCGGAGGTACTGGTGGGCGGCCCCGATCGCGGTCGAGTCGGTCGGGAAGATGTGCCCGTCGAACTCCTTGGTGGCCCTGCCGTCGATCAGCATGTAGATCGGCCGGATCACGCGCCCGCCGCCGAACTTCGGCTGGGACTCGCCGGCGACGACCTCGCCCTGGTCGGTGTTGTGGTGGAGGTAGGCGCCGGTCTCCTCCATGTAGATGCGGCAGAGCGCGCGGCTGATCGACTCGGCGACGCCGTCGGCGATGCTGTCGGGATGGCCGATCCCCTTGCGCTCGACAAGCTCGATCTGTTGCTTCTCCAGCGGAATCTGGTTCAGCGCCTCGACACGGATGTTTCTGCTCATGAGTACCCTCAAGGTCCGCGAGGAGCCGTGGGGCCCCCGCGATTGATGATAGTAGAGCTGTGCATACAAGCGATTAAAAATATGCGGCAGGGTGCTAGCCGCGACGGCCGAAGGAAACGGGCCGGCCGCAGGCGTCCCGGGCGTGGCGGCCGAGCTCGCTCGCGACCACGACGGGCCCGGAAAAGACCGGGCCGTCCCGGCAGACGCAGAGCCCCTCGGGGTCGATGGCGCAGGAGCCGCAGACCCCGACCCCGCACTTCATGTACCGGTGGAGGGAGAAGAAGGACCGCTCGAGGGCGCCGGCGGCGGCCAGCCGGTCAAGGACGGCGACCATCATCGGTTCGGGGCCGCAGACGCAGACGGCGTCGAACGACAAGACGTCGACCCCACCGAGGAGGTCCGCGACGTAGCCGTGGTGGCCGGCCGAGCCGTCGTCGGTGGCAAGAAGCAGCTCGGTGGCGGTCCCGAGCCGATCGCGGAACGGGAGCTCGACCGCCGTCCGGGCGCCGAGGAGGAAGGTCGCGGCCCGCCCGGCCTCGGCGAGGGGGAGGAGCGGGGCCGCGCCGATTCCGCCTGCAACGGCGAGGACGTTCTCGCACGCGGGAAAGCCCCGGCCGTACGGCCCCCGGACCCCGATCCGGTCGCCGGGCGCGAGCGCGCAGAGGGCCGCGGTCGCCTCGCCCACGCGCTGGACCGAGATCGAGGTCGGCGACGAGAGGGCCATGGGCACCTCGTCCACGCCCGGGACCCAGACCATCACGAACTGGCCGGGCTCGAACGCGAACGGTTCGTCGAAGACAAGGGTCGAGACGGACGGGGTCTCCTCCACGACCTCGACGAGCGTGACGGCCTCGAACTCACGCATGGGCGCACCCCACGATCCCTGCCGCGTCGACCCCGTCGTCAGTGTAGAGTTCGGCGCCGATCGTCGCGAAGACCATCGGGTCGCCGTACACGGCCGAGCCGATTTGGACCGCGGATGCGCCGGCCATGAGCATCTCGAGCACGTCGTTCGCCGACGAGACGCCGCCGCAGCCGACGATCGGGATGCGGGCGGCCTCGTAGAGCTCGTACACGCACCGGACCGCGACCGGGAAGACGGCGCTCCCCGAGAGCCCGCCGTAGCGGTTGCCGAGGACGGGCCGGCGCAGGTCGGTCGAGATCCGCATGGCCCGGACCGTGTTGATCGCGACGAGGGCCGCGGCCCCGCCCCGCTCGGCGGCCCGGCCGATAACGGCGATGTCCGTGACGTTCGGGGTCAGCTTGACCCAGACCGGGAGGCCAAGCCGGGCCACGGCCCGGGTGCACGCCTCGACGAGATCGGGGTCGGAGCCGAGCGCGGCCCCGTACCCCTCGGCGTGCGGGCAGGAGAGGTTCAGCTCGAGCCCGGCCACGCGGCCGGCGAACCAGGACCCGACCTCGGCAAACTCCTCGGGCGACCCGCCGAAGATCGAGGCGACCACGGGCTCGCCCGCGACGGCCCCGAGCTCGTCCACGAACGCCCGCGACGGGTTCGGCAGGCCCATCGCGTTCAGAAGGCCGTCCTCGAGCGGGACCAGGCACGGCCCGGCGTGGCCCGGCATGGGCGCGGGCCCGATCGACTTGGTGACGACCCCGCCGGCCCCGTTCCGGAGCTGCCGGGCGAGCGAGGCGCCGGTCGTCCCGAGGACGCCGGCCGCGAGCACGAGGTGGTTCGCAAGAAGCACGCCCCCGACCTCGACCGGCCCGGGTTTCAGCGTCAGCATGTGGAATACCGTCGATTCGCCGGCAGATGAGGGTTGCGACGGGTTTCGTATCCCGCCCCGCGGGATATGCATTTGAATAGCCCCGGCGTCGAACAGTACCCCGAATGACCAGGCTATGCGTGATGGGCGC
>CAYWVY010000114.1:0-4291 GCA_964461885.1 uncultured Methanospirillum sp.
CTGCCCGCACCCGGCGGTACGATCGTCGGGGCTCTGGAACGTCGACCATGTCGGCCAGGCGTACGACCCGGCGTTTCTCGACCGGCTCGATGCGCTGGTCGGGGATTCGACCACGGGCCGGGCATGAATATCTGAGTCCGAACGCCGGCCGATACAAAAGCATCTGCATTTTACCCCTGCACGAACAGTCATGATCAGGGGTTTGAGAAAGAATGGCTTCGACATCCGGCGAACTGCACTCCGGCCTGGATACCGACTTCGTCGCGACAGTCCTGCTCGCCTCGCGGTTGAAAGGCCCCGAATGGGGGCTCGTCCAGGAGAAGGACCCTGCTCTGAACCAGATGCGGATGGCGGAGATGGTGCAACTCCTCGACCAAATCATCCCCCGGACCGCCGGCGACGGTGTCATTCTGTTTCCCGGCGGCTGGTTCCACAGCGGGGAGGCGCCGGCCGGCACGCTCTACGCCTGGGTGGGCGACGCGGTCGCAGAGGCCCTCGCCGGCACGGCTCGGAGGATCGTCGTCGCGATCGGGATCGACGGATCGTTCGACCGACCGATCGATGAGGACCCGTACGATGGAGATCAGATCGCGCTCGCCATCGATAGGACCGGGATCATCGCCATCGGGCGGAAGTTTTACCCCGGGGATGACGAGGCGGCCCACATACGAGTCGCAGAGGGGCACCTGGCGGAGGAGTCGGGGAAGAAGCGGACGTTCGAACTCAACGGCGTCAGTTACTTCCTTTTTATGTGCAACGACATCAAGGCCCCTTACCACGACGTCGAAAAGTACCCGAATCCCGGGGTCCAGGTCGGCCTGAACCTCATCCACCGGATCAATGAGAAGGGACAGCCTCTCTCCCAGGAGAACAATTTTGCCTGCATCTTCGGGGCGCGGACCTCGTTCGAGTGGAATGTCCCGGTCTTCCTGGTGCCCATTTTCTTCCGGAATTCGGTGCCTGCCGACTGGCCGAGCGGCGTCTTCTGCCCGCGGCCCACCCTCTACCGGATCGGCTACGACGAGATCCGCCTATCGTATACATCGCTGGACCCGATACCGCTGGAGGAGGGGTATGCCGATGTCCGCGTATTCCGGGACATCCCAGGATCGATACAGCGATTGAAAGATGCCAGCAGAGCAACCTTCGCGCAGGAGGCAACCCTCTCCGAGGCCTCCAGAGATCCGAAAATAAAAACGCGGTCATCGTTGCCGGCGCCTCGAAAATTGACTGCGGGACACCCGCCTAACTTCGTTCCCGCCGACAAATTCCGTCCTCAGTTCGAAGCGGTTCTCCGTGAATTCGCATCTGGGTTCCCACTCCCGTACCGGATGTCGTATACGTCCGGCCGGAGCCAGTGTCGGGTAGTATCTCCAAACCTTCCTGCCGGCCTGATTTATGAGTTCGATGACTGGCCTGCAAAGGAGCAGATCAGTATAGAGATCGACCTCGACACATCGAAGGCGCCCCGATTCGAGCCGGTCATCCGAGAATTGGCTTCTCATCGCCTCCAGCGAATGCCTGCACCCTCGCTCCGAAACCAGGGGAAGTGGCTGCGAGTACAGATCTTTTACAGTGAGGACAGTCCTCCAGAGCTTATCGCCGGTGCCATGGCGGAACTGATTGCGCAGACGGATTCTCTCTTTGCGGTGTAATAGAAATCGAAGGATCGGGAGAACTGACCGCGTTCTTCCCCCTTCGCAGTCGGAGTTCCTTTCTTCATACCGACTTTCTGTTGATCGCGGACTGATCAGATGCGCTATTTCCGGATGAGCCGATCTGTCGTCACGCGGGGGCAGGACCGTTGTAAGAACTGGGTGATCGGGGAAATATAGACGAATGCCTGACCAGGGCCATGCCAGCGGAAGCCCAGCGGAAGCGGGGCCGATCTCGGTCGCTTCTACGCCCTGCTCGACGCCTGCCTCCGCGGGCAGGAGGTTGGATACCCAACGCTCGCGCCTGCACCGGGCGGATGACCTGACCCCCCGCGGCGTCTACTTCTTCTTCAAGCCTGGCGAGGCCCGCTCCGGTTTCGCGAGGGGCTCCGCGCCGTCCGCGTAGGGACCCACGCTGTTCCACGGCCGTCAAAGGCAACCCTCTGATAGCGGCTCGCCCTGCACAGGGGCAACCCGAACGGCGGGAGCCACCGGGGTTCGACCTTCCGGCTGCACGTTGGCGGCGCACTTCTCACCCGCGACGGGTTTCCATCGGAGCTCAGGCTGACGTGGGGGCGCCGAGACCGCAGCGTGGAAGATGGGAAATCGTTATTCAATATCAAAGCAATAGAATTTTTTAAGGAAATTCGAGGGATGGCCGTAATAGATCCTTTAAATGCTGAAAAATCTACAGATGCAAAGGCTTCCTTGGTATCGCTTTCAATGAGAAAAGAATTTCAAAAATGGCTTGCCAAGAGTTCGGCAAGGAAGAAGTATTCCGAGAGAGTTATTTTATCCTGCATAGACAGTATTTCGGAATATGCCCTCCGCAAGAAAATCAGTACCATCAGCCTTTGGGAATACACGCAGTTCAGTGCATTCGAGCCCATTTACACGAAACTCTCGAAGGCAAAAACGCTCCGTGTTTCTGACAAAAAGACATACAAGGTTTTCATCGTTGCAGGGCCCTTATATATGGTGTTTCTGAAAGAGAAACCGTTTGTTCGTAAAGTCGAAGATGTCGTTGTTCCTGTTGAAATCGAAGAGGCCGAGCCGGAAGAGTCACAAACAGCACAGCCTACCCGAACCGAACCTATTGTTCCGCCTAATCCTGCGCTTGACCCTGCGGTCGTTGAACAACTGACAGACGTGCTTTCGGCACACTTCGCCAACGGTTACAGACTGAACTCCCCGATTGAGTTAGTGCGGTTTCGGTCTTTCGCCGTAGAGGATTTAGGTAAAGAAATCTTGCTGCCTGACAAAGAACTGGAAAGGCACATCGCAGCTTGTGGAACAACCTTTAACGGCAAGGTTTATCCAGTGTCGGCTCAGGCGAAAGAGCGAATCAAGAAACTGGCGGAAGAATACTTCGCTGATGGCGCACGGGCTATCTTCTTTGCCGAGTTTTATGCTAAGAATGAAAACTGGCTATCCGGCGAAAACGTAGTTTCTGAGGATATGCTCATTGAAATTCTCCGGAGGTTGTTTCCAGAGTTATCGTTCACACAGAATTATTTTGGCTACGTGGACGTTTCAATTTTTTCTGTTCTTGAGAGCGAAATACTTCGCGTGTGGGGCGATGAGGTCCTGCTGACCTATAAGCAACTCGCCGAACGGTTACAATACATACCTCTTGACCGGATAAAATACGCCCTAGGTCAGAACGGCAATTTCCTCTGGAGTATCGCAGAGACCTTCTCGTACGTCACCCGAATCGACATCACCGAAGAGGAGCGGGGAGCAATCCGAGAAGCCGCTGAGCGAAAGTGCAACGCTGACGGCTATGTGTCAATTACGGATTTGCCTTTTGGGGAGATCGGGGAGCGCAACTACGAGCTTTCCATTACGGCGGTTCACAACGCTGTTTACCGCATCTGTTTGTCGGACAAGTTCGACAAGAAAGGAAAAGTCGTCGTGCGCAAAGGCGATGACTGTGATGCGCTGACCATTATGGAAAAATACTGCCGAACCATCGACAAATGCTCACTCGACCACTTGCTGAACATCCAAAAGGAACTGACAGGCGAGGTTGACCGTTGGATATCTCTGGAGGCGGGCAACACCATTCTGGTTCGCATCGATAAAGGTACGTATGTTGCAGACAGGTACGTTCATTTTAACGCCGATATGATTGATGAAGCCATCGAGTTGTTTGTTAAAGGAGACTATCTTCCCCTTAAATCATTCACGACATTTGGGGCATTCCCCGACTGTGGGCAGGAGTGGAACTTGTTCCTGCTCGAAAGCTACTGTCGGCGCTTCAGCCGTAGGTTTCGCTTTGATGCTCCGACGGTCAATTCACGGAATGCCGGAGTGGTCATCCGCAAAAGTTGCGGGCGGAACTACACGGAGATTATGACCGATGCTGTGGCGAATGCCGGCATCCCGTTAAAGGACACTGTTGTCGGTAAGTTTCTGTTCGAGAGCGGGTACACGGGCAGAAGCACAACCGCCAAAGTTAGCGAAATCATCGATAAGGCGAAGACCATACGAGAAAGGAGGGATTGAAGATGTATTCGTATACCTACGACAAGAAAACGGGCGGGATACTTCTTAATTCCTCGCCGACCGGGTTCTCAAAAGAACCCCGTCCGGTTTACGCACCCGAATTGGACGTGCTGGGCTTTGAGAAGTAT
>CAYWVY010000115.1:0-4178 GCA_964461885.1 uncultured Methanospirillum sp.
ATAGAAGTCGGAGCACGAGCCGGACCGACCGGGTGCGGTCGTCGGCGCCGACGTGCTCGAGGACGCAGGTCCGGCCGAGGCCGGCTGCGGCCATGACACCGAAGCAGCTGCAGACGGGGCAGCCGATCATGGTGCAGACCTTGGGCGAGGCCGCGCGCACGGCTTTGCAGCCGTCGTAGAGCCGGAACCCCTCGAGCGTGACTACGAGCCCGTCGCCCTCGGGGACGGCCTCGACCCGGTCGGCGACGGCGAGGGCGACCTCGCCGACCTCGCGGATGGCCGTGCAGACCCCCTCGAGCGTGTCGGGCACGGCAAGACCGTTCTTTTCGATCAGGCGGTCGTAGAGGGGACCGCCCGTGGGCACGAGCCTGAGGCCGCCGCCGTGGGCCTCGTCGATGAACGAGTAGTCGTCGTCCGGGAGCGAGGGCGCGGCTCCGCCGACAGGCACGACCTGGACGACCCCGCTCTTCGTCGGGACGAGGTGAGCGTTCCCCTGCAGCCCGAGGTCGGCCGCGACCCGGGCCAGGTCGACGACGCCGCCGACCGGGGCGAGCCCGGCGACCCAGGGTGCGACCGGCTGGCCGCGGTACTGGGTCAGCATCACGACGCCCCCGACGAAGGAGCCGAAGCCGACCAGGACGAGGGTCGCGGAGGTCATGTCGCCGCGCCCGGTCAGGGCCGCCGCGAGCAGGAGGACGGCGGCCGCGACAAGGAGGGCGACCCCGCCGAGAAAGGTGCCGTCGTAGTCCCGCATCACGACCTCCCGGAGAAGCGCCCCCGCATCCAGGCCTCGAAGGCGGCCAGGCCGAGCACGAGCACGGCCGCGACCGCGGCGAGCCCGAGGAGGGGCAGGAGAGTGTGCCTGAAGAGGAGCATCACGGCGGCCCCGGCCGTGGCCGCGGATGCGCCGAGGAGGAGGCCGGTCCGGTCCTCCGTCCCGAGGACGAGCGCGGCGACGAAGGGCTGGGCCAGGACGCCGAGGACGGGCGCGGCCGAGGCGAGGCCGACGGCGAAGGCCTCGCCCAGGCAGAGGAGGAGGTACGGGCCGCCGTACCCGGTCCAGGCACCCCAGGCGACCACGCCCCCGAGCACGGCGACGAGCAGGCCGAGGAGCGGGTCCAGGCCCGGGACGAGCCAGACGGCGGCTCCGCCGGCCACGATGGCGGCGACGGGCGCGACCCGGGCCAGGTCCATCAGAGCGCCTCCACGACGCCGTACGGCGCGAGTCGCGCGACCGCGGCCGGGCCGGGCCGGGGCAGCAGCACCCGGAGGTGCCGGCCGCGGCGGCGCACGGCGGCCCCGATCAGGGCCAGGTGGCTCGCGTCGCCCGTGCCGGCCGAGTAGACCACGACGTCCTGCTCCTCGGAGGAGCCCAGGGCGCGCTCAACCTCCTGCTCGAACGGGGTCCGGGCGGCCCCGGCCAGGTTCGCGCGGAGCGCGGCCGCGAGCCGGCGCGCGGGCACCGCGGTCGACCCCTCGGCCACACGCTGCCGCTGCCGGAGCGCGGACGGGTCCCGGACCCGGTAGAGCGGGTCCGCGGGCTCGCCCGTGCGGTACGCGAGCGGCCGCACCAGGGCCGCGAGGTCGGGCTCGCGGCTCCGGAAGAGGACGACCTCGCTCCCGGCGACCACGAGGAGGGAGCAGGCGCCGAACTCGCGGACGGCGGCCTCGACGGCGTCCCCGGCCCCCGAGAGGACAACCCCGGCGCCCGGGGCGTCGGCCGGCGGAAGGTCGACCACCACGAACGGGGCGCCGCTGGCCCGGCCGGTCGGCTCGCGCACGAAGTACCGGCCGAACTTGGCCGAGAGCTTCCAGTCCATGAGGGCCGGGTCGTCGCCCGTCCGGAACGGCCGGTACGACCGGGTCCCCTGGCCGCGGAGCACGGACTGTCGTTCGCGCTCGCGCTCGCCCGGGGCGTTCCCGTCCCCGACCGTGGTCCGGCCGGTCCCGGGCGCGAAGACCGTCGCGACCGTCCCGGCATAGGGCGGGGCCGTGAGCAGAAGCGTGGTGGAGAAGAAGGGATCCCCGGTCTCGAGCCGGAGGCCGCGGAACGCAACCTCGCCCGGGACCGTGAGCCGGACCCAGTACCGGGCCCAGCCCCCGACCACGCGCGCCTCGTGCGGGTCGTGCTCTGCCGAGGCCGGCGGGAGGTCCGTGACTATCGCCTTCAGACCGGGCGCGGATGGCAGGGTCACGCGGGTCGCGACCCCGACGGGCGCGCCCTGCCGGACGAGGGACCGCTCGAGTTCACGCTCGATGCCGATGCCGTCCGCGACTCCGCCCGTGCGAAAGAGAAAGAGGGCCCCGCGGACTGCGAGGAGCACGGCCAGGCCGGCCCCGCCGGCGGCCGCGGCTGGTGCGTTCAGAATGAGCCCGCTTGCGCCGAGCACGGCTGCGGCGGCGGCCACGCCCCCCGTCCACGGCGTGGGGCGCACCGGTCAGGCCACCTCGACCGTGGCAAGGATGTCGCCGATGACCTGGCCGACCGAGACCCGGCCGATCTCGGCCTCGCGCTCCAGGATGAGGCGGTGCCCGAGGACCGGGCGGGCCATGACCTTCACGTCGTCGGGGATGACGTAGGTCCGCCCGTCGATCGCGGCCCGGGCCTGGGCCCCGCGGAGGAGGGCGAGCGAGCCGCGCGTGGAGGTGCCGAGCCGGACGTCGCCGTGGGACCGGCTCGCGATCACGATGTCGCGGATGTACCGGATGACCGCGTCGTCGACGTAGACCTCCTGGATCCCCCGGCTCATCTCGCGGATCGCCTCCATCGAGAGGATGGGGGCGATGCGGCTGATGTACTGGTCCCAGTCCAGGTTCCCGTCGCGGAGGCGGGTCAGGATCTCGCTCTCGTTCTCGCGGTCCAGGTGGTACAGGGTCATGCTGTAGTTGAACCGGTCGCGCTGGGCCTCGATCAGGGGGAAGGTCCCCTCGAACTCCTGCGTGTTCTGGGTCGCGATGACGAAGAACGGGTCGCCGAGGGGGTAGGTGTTGCCGTCGATCGTGGCCTGGTGCTCGGCCATGGACTCGATGAAGGCCGACTGGGTCTTGGGCGTCAGCCTATTGATCTCGTCGATCATCACGAAGTTCGCGAAGATCGGCCCCTTCTGCAGCACGAACTCGCGCTTCTCCGCGTCGAAGATCCGGACGCCGACGATGTCGGCCGGCTGGACGTCGACGGCGCCCTGGACACGTTTGAACCGGTACCCGATGGACCGGGCCACGATCTTCGAGATGGTGGTCTTGGCCGTGCCCGGCACACCGTCGATCAGGACATGACCGCCGGTCAGGATGCCGATCACGACCAGGTCGACGAGCTCCCGGTTCCCGACCACGTATCGTCCGACGACCTCCTGGATCTGCCGCCGGGCGTCCGAGACGACCCGGACCTGCTCCTCAAGCTTCTCGTGCTCCATCATGTCTCCTTTCGCCGGCCTCTCCGCCAGGCCAGGGCGGCGAGCGCGAATGCCGTGGCGGTAACGATGAGTACAGGTCTTTCCTGAAGCCATAAAACCGTGCCGACGGGGCCGCTGGCGTCTGCAGTCCGGCCCAGGCGCTCGTCGACAAGGACGCCGTCCGGGACGAGGCGGGCGAGGAGGAGGGCGTTGTCGCCGACCCGGAGATCCTGCATGGCGTTGATGAAGAGGCTCGCGTCTGCGACCGCGACGATCTGCCCGGCGCCCAGGCTCTCGCTCGCAGCGAAAACGAACCGGCCCAGGGACTCGTTCTCGTCGGGCCGGCCGTTTCCGTCATCGTCCATCCAGGAGAGGCGCGAGCTCTCGAGGAAGGGCGCGCCGCCGAGGACGGCTACGGGGTGGTCAAAGACGATCGTCGAGAGGTTCGCGCCGAGGGGCGCGCCCGCGACGGGGTACCCGAGGGGCGCGGCGGGGAGCTCGAAGGCGCGCTCCATGCTCGAGAGGTTCCCCTGGTCCAGGCGCATGCCCGAGCCGACGGCCTCGAGGAGGGCGTTCCCGGCCCCGAAGTCGTCGGCGAGGACGAGGGTGCCGCCCGAGGAGACGAAGGCGGCGTACGCGGCGGCCTCGTCGGGGGCCGGCGCGCGGACGGGCGCGACCACGAGCAGGGTCGCGTTGCCGCGCCCTTCGAGCGCGCCGAGGTCGCGGACGGGGACGGCCCCGCGCTCGTCAAGGGCGGCGTAGTAGGCGGAGGAGCCGTTCCAGGAG
>CAYWVY010000116.1:0-4140 GCA_964461885.1 uncultured Methanospirillum sp.
GGCCGTCACGATGATGCTGCACCGGCGGACCATGCCACAGAGAATGTAGGCCGGGGAGAGCGATGAGAATGAGGGAGAGGCCGGTCTCCGACAACCGAACGGTCGCCTGAGCCGTCCTCGCTGTCGTCGGCCAAGAGTCGAACCGTTCAGGCAACCGAGTAAACTAAACTTGATTACATTTATATCCCGGGCGAGAAGAGAGAGGGCTGGGAATTGCCATGGACGGATACGCAGGACACATGGTCTTCATCGACCTCACGGCGGGAGCGGTCGCCATCAGGCCCACTCCTCCTGAGCTCAAGCGAGAGTACCTCGGTGGCCGGGGTTTCGGCATCCGGCTGCTGACCGACCTGGTCGACCCGCAGACCGAGCCGCTGAGCGATGCGAACGCCGTGATCTTCGCCGCGGGCCCGCTGACCGGGACCGGCATCCCGCTGGGGAGCCGGTACGAGGTGACGACCATCTCGCCGCTCACCGGTACGGCATCCAGCGCCAACAGCGGCGGGGTCTTCGGCTGGAAGATGAAGAAGGCCGGGTTCGACACCGTGGTCGTGACCGGCCGGTCACCGAAGCCAGTCTACCTCCTGCTGGATGACGGGAAGGCCGAGCTCCGCGACGCCGCTCACCTCTGGGGAAAGACGACCGGGCAGACCACGGACGCCATCGTTGAGGAGCTCGGTGACGGGAGCGTCAGGGTCAGCTGCATCGGGCCGGCCGGAGAGAAGCTCGTGCGGTTTGCCTGCATCATCAACGAGAAGACGAGGGCGGCCGGCCGCGGGGGCATGGGCGCGGTCCTCGGGTTCAAGAACCTGAAGGCGATCGCCGCCCGGGGCGACCGACCTATCGAGGTGGCGGACAGGGAGAGGCTCGACGTGGTCAAGGAACGCGTCCGCGCGAAGATCCAGGAGAACGGGATCGAGCATGCATTGCACAATTACGGCACGGCAGTGCTGGTCAACATCATCAACGAGAACTACGTCCTGCCCACGCGGAACTTCCAGAGCGGCCACTTCACGAACGCCGAGAACGTCTCTGGCGAGACGATCGCCAAGACGATCCTGAAACGGCCTAAGGGCTGCTATGCCTGCATCGTCCAGTGCGGTCGGGTCCATGAGTTCGACGGCGAGTCCGGGGAGGGGCCGGAGTACGAGCCCGACTGGGCGTTCGGGCCGGACTGCGGGATCGATGACCTCAAGGCGGTCGTGCGGGCCAACAACATCTGTAACGAGTACGGGCTCGACGCGATCTCGGCGCCGGCCACGATCGCCTGCCTGATGGAGATGGCCGAGAAGGGATACGTGGACCATTCGATCCGGTTCGGCGACGCCCCAGGGATGCTGTCCCTGGTGCAGCAGATCGCGACCCGCGAGGGGATCGGAGACGAGCTCGCCGAAGGGTCCTTCCGGTTCGCCGGGAAGTACGGTCATCCCGAACTCTCGATGACCTCCAAGAAGCAGGAGCTGCCAGCCTACGACCCCCGGGGGATCCAGGGGTATGGGCTCGCGACGGCGACCTCGGTCCGCGGCGGGGACCACGTCTACGGGTACATGATCTCGCCCGAGGTTCTCGGCTCGCCAGAGAAACTCGATCCGTACGTGACCGAAGGAAAGGCCCAGTGGGTCAAGGCGTTCCAGGATTTGACCGCCTCGATCGATGCGTCGGGCATGTGCCTCTTCACCTCGTTCGCCCTCGACGCTCAGGACTACGCGGATCTGATCGTTACAACCACCGGCATGCAGATCGGTGTAACTGAACTGCTGAGGATCGGCGAGCGGATCTGGAACCTCCAGAAGCTCCTCAACATTAAACGGGGCTTCGGCCGGAGCGACGATACGCTACCGGCGCGTCTCCTGAACGAGCCGCTCCAGGAAGGGGCGCCCGCGGGCCAGGTCTGGCGACGGGACGAGATGCTCGACGAGTACTACGCCCTCCGGGGCTGGGACGCCGACGGGACGCCGACTCGTGAGAAGCTAGAGGAACTCGGGCTCGCGTAGCACCGGGAATGGGTAGATGCTGCAGGAGACGGGAGAGAACGAGCGATACCGACGGCAGGCGAAGGTCGTCGGTGAGGACGGGCAGGCGGCGCTCGCCCGGGCGCGGATCGTGATCGCGGGGGCCGGAGGGCTCGGCTCCACGATCGCCCTCTACTCTGCCGCGGCCGGGATCGGGCAGATCCGGATCATCGATTGCGACACGGTGGAGGTGAGCAACCTCAACCGGCAGATCCTGTACCGTACCGGGGACATCGGGGCGGACAAAGTGACCGCGGCGGCCAAGAACCTGCGTGCCCTCAACCCCGGGATCGAGATCGAACCGGTTCGGACGAGGATCGCGGCCGAGACTGCCCCGTCCCAGGTAGAGGGCGCGGACCTCGTCCTCGACGCGCTGGACAATTATCCGGCCCGGTACGCCCTTGTTCACGCCGCATGGCAACGGGGAATCCCATTCATCCACGGCGCAGTGCACGGGATGTACGGCCAGGTGACTACCATCATCCCGGGCCGATCGCCCTGCCTGAGGTGCGTCGTACCCTCGCCGCCGGTTGCCGGCGCGACGCCGATCATCGGCGTGACGACCGGGGCGATCGGGTCAATCCAGGCCACTGAGGCGATCAAGCACATCACGGGCCTGGGTGTCCTGCTCACGGGGCGGATGCTCTTCTGGGACGGGCTCCGCAGTGATCTCTCAATCATTCCGATCACGGGAGACCCGGCCTGCCGGGAGTGTGGGGAGTGAACTGATGGACGACCGCATCACCCTGACGGTCCGGGCGTTTGCCAACCTCCGGGAGCTGATGGACCCCGAGCTGACCCTGACGCTTCCTGCGGGTGCAACCGTGCGTACCCTGCTCTCCGAACTTACCAGGCGGTACGAGGGCCTGGACGAGCACCTCTTTGCCATGCCAGGGACACTGCACGCTCTGGTCAACATCCTGAAGAACAGCAGGAATATCCATTACCTGGCCGACCTTGAGACCGTGCTCGAGGACGGTGACACGATCGCGATGTTTCCGCCGATCGGTGGGGGGTAGGGATCTACGCATGACCACGGGCATGAAGTCGAGCCCGTGACTGGCGCCCCTCGCCGCGACGACCGGCGGTCCAGGACGGGCCCCTGTCATCACCACCGCGTTTCCTCATCGTGGAGGTTCTCGGGGGGCTGGTCTCGGGCTCTCTCGGGCTCCTGAGCGATGCAGGGCACCTGTTCAGCGACCTCCTCTCCCTCCTCTTCTCGCTCGGGGCGATGGCCCTCGCCCTGCGGCTGCCCACGAAAGAACGGACCTCCGGCCACCATCGAGCGGAGATCTTCACGTCCTTTGTCAATCCGCTGCGGCTGATCGCGGTGAGCGCCGGCATCGTCTGAAAGGCGTACCAGCGGTCGCTTCACCCGACCCGATCTAGGGCGGGTTGATGATGGTCGTGGCCGCCATCGGCCTCGTGGCGAACCTGGGGATCATCCACGTCCTCCGCCGGAGTGAGAACCTGAACGTTCGTTCCGCCGTCCTGCACGTATCTGGGGACACGGGCTCCTCGGTGGCCGTGCAGGTGGGCGGAGCGTGGATCGCGCTCGCCGGCCAGGTCCGTATCGACCCGGTCCTGTCCAGAATCATCGCGGTCCTGATCGTGGTCTCGGCCGCAAGGCTGCTGCGAGAGATGGTCGGGATCCCTCTCCAGTTCACGCCGTCGTGGGTGGACTTCGATGACGTCGTGGCCGACATGACCTCCGTGCCGGGCATGGGAGGGGTGCATCACGTCCACTTCTGGAGTCTCAGTTCCGAGATTCACGTGCTCGATGCGAATGTATACTCCTGCGAATAGGACGCAGACCGGATCGAGACGATGAGACAGGAGTTCAAGGAAGGATTCCAGAAACACCGGATCCTGCATTCGACACCTGAGTTCGAGTGTCAAGGATGCCGGGACTGCGCGCTCGTGGAGCAGATAACCCACTCGACGACGGGCAGAGCTCGGCCTCGCGCTTTTTCCAGGGTCACACTCGACGCCGCGATCCTCCCCGTCGCCGGCTGCTTCTCGGCGATCGAGATGCTCCTTGCCGCGCTTGCTGTCTTCACGCTGGTGTTCTCCGCCGTCACGATGATGCTGCACCGGCGGACCATGCCACAGAGAATGTAGGCCGGGA
>CAYWVY010000117.1:0-2545 GCA_964461885.1 uncultured Methanospirillum sp.
GTCCAGGTCACCGTCGCGGACCAGGCGCCCGTGCCCCAGACGTCGAGGCGGTACCGCCCGGACTGCGTGACGGCCACCGTCGATCCGCCGACGTTCGGCCCGGCCACGGTCGTGGAGAGGGTCACGCCCCAGGGATCCTTGAGGTAGGCCATTGTCATCTCGTCCGAATAGAGCTGCACATGCACCGTCCCCGGCGTCAGGTTGAACGTCCCCGGCGTGCCGCCGCCCGTTCCAGAGAAAGAGAGCAGTTCCATGTTCGGCGTCGGGACGGGCGGGGCCGCCGCCTGCCCGCCGGTTGCTCCGGGCAGCAGGACCGTCGCGGACCAGGAGTCCGTCCGGTTCGCCGTGCCGAACGCGATCACGTACCGGCCGGCCTGCGGGATCGGCACCGTGTACGTCCCGCCCGGCGGAGAGAAGACGCCGTAACCCGCCCGCGTTCCCCCCTCGTCCACCAGGACGAACGCCGTCGTCCCCTTCGACAGCAGGACCACCTGCGCGTCGCCGGCCGGCAGGTCGATGAAACCGGGGGTCCAGTTCCCCGTCCCGACCCAGCTCAGTGGGCCCGTCGCATGGCCCGAGCCGTCGCCGAGCCCGTACGCCACCGGCGTCGGCGTCGCCGCGGCCGCCTTCCGGAGCAGGCGGAGCTCGGGGCTCGCGTCCACGTAGTGGGTCCCGCCCTCCGTGTGGTAGATCCCGGACCCCTCCTCCGCGTTCCAGGGCGTGGCGTTCGGGTCAACCGTCCGCGTGGGCGTCGCGTTCAGCGTCCGTGTGGCCAGCGCGGTCGTGTTGTTCGCGCCCGCCGCGGAGGCAGCCGTCCTGTTCTGCAGGGTCGCGTTGCGGCTGATGTTGACGGCCTGCGTCGCGAGCGTCTCTGCCCCGGCCGTCGCAGCCGAACCCGACCCCGTCCCCTCATCCTGTCCGCCGAAGGCCCCCATCGAGAACGCCGCCGCCACCGCCACGATCAGGAACACGCCGAGCACCGCGGGAACCACCACCCAGCTCAGTCCGAAGAAGGTGGCTCCCCCGGCGAACGAGTGCCGGCACCGGATGCAGAACCGCGCCTCCGGCGGGTTGAGCGTGCCGCACTCGGGACAGAGCCGCCCCGGCTCCTCGTCGGCCGGAGCGATCGGCAGGACGGCCTCCGCTTCGGGCTCCTCCGGGACCGGCCCGGCCCCCTCCATCGGCGTGGGCCCGCCGACGCTCAGGCCGCACGCGGGGCAGATCGACTCGTCGTCGCCGAGCGGGAAGCCGCATTCGGGGCACTCAGTCATACCGCCATCGCCATGGGAGGAAATTACCGGCCGAATCCAATTAATCTTGCGATATTGTTCGGGGGTCGATCAGCGGAGCCCGCCCGCGTCCGCGAGAGCCGGCTGCCCGGGCAGGGCAAAGCGCGTCATACCCCCGTCGTGGATCTTCCGCGCCGGCGCACCCGCTATCGTGATGTCCGGCTCCGTGAACGAGGTGTCCACCACCGAGTTCGCGCCGATCGCGATGTTGTCGGCGATTGTGATCGGCCCGTACAGGACCGCGCCGGGGCCGATGTAGACGTTCTTCCCGACCGTCGGCGCGTGTGTCGCCGCGGCCCCCGGCCAGGAGCCGATGTTGGTGCAGGCGTGGAGCCGGCAGTTCGCGCCCACGCGGGCGCACGAGTTGACCACGATCGTGCCGCGGTGCGCGATCGCGAGGCCCGGGCCGAAGACGTGCGGCGGGATCGTGAAGCCGAGCCGGACCGAAGCCAGGTGGAGGCGGAGGTAGAGCAGGGTCCGCACCGGGCGGTGGTACCAGGCCCGCCGGCAGGCATCGTGGTACTCGACCGCCCGGAGCAGGCGTTCGAACCGCCAGACGCCGTCCCCGAAGAGGCGGGGCCGCGTCCGCGTCTGCTCGAGGGCGAGGCGGTCGGCCTCGAGGTACCGAAAATAGTCCTCGCGCGAGCGGATCCCCGGGCCTGTCGGCGCACCGGTTTCGGGAGCGCGGGCCGCCCTCCGCGCGGCCCCCGGTGCGAACGAGATCGACCCCATCAAGTAGATGATGGGACCGGCGATATATTGCTTTTTCCATCACCGCGAACGGGGGACCGATCGGCCGGTCGCGACGGGCGCCGGAGGCGGACAGACGGCGCTGGAACGGCCGCGAAGGACGGTGATCGGTAGGGAGGAGCGGGGCGCGCGGAGCAGGGCCGGGAGGGGCGGAAAGAGAGAGCGGAAAAAGGTATTAGCGGATCCCCGCCGCCCACCGGGCGGCTGGATACCAGCGGATAAACATGCCCTTCGGCGGAGTGATCCCGTAGGCGCGGCTGCCGGGCTTCAGGGTCGGCTCGGCCGTCGTCACCGTGCTCGGGCCGTTCGTGCCGGTCGAGGACCCGTTGGACCCGAACTTGGTCCCGAGGAACGCACCCGGGTCGCCGATCGCGTACCGCTTCCCGTACGTGACCTGCGCCGTGGGGGCGGCCCGGGCCGGGACGGGCGTCGGGGTCGCGACCGCGGTGACGACCGGCGTCGGCTCGGGGGTCGGCTCCGACGTCGCAACCGGCGTGGGCGTCGGG
>CAYWVY010000117.1:2645-4126 GCA_964461885.1 uncultured Methanospirillum sp.
CGGCGTGGGCGTCGGGGTCGGGGTCGAGGTCGCCGTCGGCGTCGCCGTCGGCGTGGGTGTCGGAGTCGAGGTCGGGGTGGGTGTCTCCGTCCCCGTCTCGCCCGGCATCTCGCCCTTGTCGAGATACGACGCGATCGCCGAGTAGAACCGGTCCGCGATCTTCTTCTCGCCTGACTCGTCAGGATGGATGTACCGCGAGGCCTGGTTGTCGGCGCGGCCGTCGTAGCCCGAGTAGAGATCCACCACGCGCACGGGCGATGCCGAGGTCGACACGCCCGAGGCCCAGCCTGGCAGCTTCCGGTTGAACTCGATCAGACCCTGGCCCTCGTTCCGGACCGAGCTGCCCGTCGGCGGGAGCTTCCCGATGAAGATCACGACCCCGGGGTTCCGGTCGCGGAGGGTCTCGACGAGCCGGCCGAGGTTCTTGAACCGCATCTCCATGGGGGTGTTCCAGAGCACGTCGTTTGTTCCGATCACCACGAGCGCGATGTCGGGCTTGTACCCCTTCAGCCACGAGGAGAGCTTGCCCCCCTCGCCGACGCCGTCGACGATACCGCCGATGGTGTACCCGCCGTGCCCCTCGTTCCCCCGGTCGAACGAGTACCCGGAGAAGCTCGGGGAGGTCGTGGAACCGACGAAGTCGACGTCGTAGCCGTTGTCCTTCAGCTTCTCCCAGAGCCAGTAACGGTAGGTCGGATGGACGTCGCCGTCATCCGAGTCGCCGCCCCCGTGCGTCAGGGAGTCGCCCAGCGGGACGATACGGGTCGTGGCGTCCGCTGCGCCCACGAGGAGAAGGGCGATGAGCAGGGACACGGCCAGGGCGCGCCCGATCCCTGGCCGGAGGGGAGAACTGCCTATCATTACAATAACAACACATAGTCATACGACGATCGGGATAAATTCTCTGGATTTTTTCTCGCGTACGGTGTCGGATCAGGCTGCAGCGGGCGCGGCAGTGCGGGAGGAGATTGGCCGGTGGGTGTACGCGCGGCGAAATTAAAAAACTCCGCGGCCAATGCGAACCCCGGGCTGAAGCGACGGGTGAAGCGGATGCCGCCGGAGAGGCGAGGGCGGTGTCGGAGGGCCGGACGGGGCGGGCCGAATGCACGCGCTCCGCAGAACCCGTGCGTTCGCGCCGCCCGAGCCTGGAGCCCTCTCCCGGGGGCGTCCGTCCGGGCTGTATTATGCGTAATCATAAGAGCGAGGGGGTGAAGATGAAGCCGGGCTCAACCCCCTCAGCCGACTATGTGGGGTGTAAGAACACCTTACTTGAATGATCGCTCATACCTATTAATTTCTAACGGATGGCGCAGAGCGGCCTGCTGGGGCCGTATCCGCCGGCGAGCGCGACGCGGAGGGGGCGTACGGCGGGAGAGCGCGATCCTGCGGACGCAGGACGGACGAGATAGCGAGCGCGACAGGAAAGGAGAATAAAGAAGAATGCTGCTATGGGGATTCGAACCCCAGTCGAAGGAGTGAGA
>CAYWVY010000118.1:0-4089 GCA_964461885.1 uncultured Methanospirillum sp.
TCGGGAAGATGCTCTCCGAGCAGTTGAACGTCCCGGCCGTCAGCCGGACCGTGCCCGCTTCGCCCGGGAGGCTGTTGAACGCGTAGTTGATATCGCGCTGGTCGTCCACGCCGTCGCACCGGATGTCGGCCGCGGCCCGGTCGGCTGCGCTCGCGTCGGCGGCGGCGACCACGAGTGTGGCCGCGGCGACCGCGGGCGCGAGCAGGGCGGCGAGGATGAGGAGGGCGAGCAGTACACGCGTCGGGGCCATAGAGATCCGCAGGAGGATGGTTCCAGGGGTTATAAGAACCCTGCGGGACGCGATCAGCGTAGTACCCGTTCGATGGCGGCCACGAGCCCGGCGATCTCGTAGGGCTTGGGAACGGCCCCCGCGAACCCGTGGGCCGTTGGATCGGTCATCGCCGGGTCGCGCGCGTGGCCGCTCGAGACGAGGGCGCGTACGCCGGGGTCGAGCCGGCACAGGGGCTCGATGGCCTCAAGCGCCCCGGCACCGCCGGGGACGGCAAGGTCAAGCACGACCGCGCCGTAGGGGGCTCCCCGGGCGATCGCGTCGCCGTACGCGGCAACGGCCTCGAGGCCGTCCGCGACCACGGTCACGTCGAAGCCGCGGCGCCGGAGCACCAGGCCCATCACCTCGCGGATCGCCTCCTCGTCGTCCATGAAGAGGATCCGGGGGCGGGTCGCGTTCTTCGGGTTTGGTGCAGACATGGGGGGACCTCCGCCTTGCAGCGCCCACGAGGCGGGCGGGGACGAGAGGGCGCGGGCCCGGGTCGTCCTGTATCGTCATTGAAATCGTATCTTATATATTGTCGTCGGCGGAAGTACCAGTAACCTGCCTATGCACGTCCACCGCCGGTTCGCTCTCCTCTGCCTCGCGGCCCTCGCCCTTACGGCCGGCTGCACGGTCGGCGAGGCCTCGTTCGATGCGATCGAGTACGACCGCGGGAACCTCACCGTCAGGGTCGCGACGGGCGCGCCCCTCGTCCACGCGGACCTGCAGGTGGCGATCTCTTCCCTGGACGGGCTCGCGCAGCGCGAGCTCTTCACCGAGGCCCGATACGTGGACCTGGCCGCTGGCGCGAACCGGTTCGCGTACGCGGTCGACCTCCCGGACGGGGCCTACCGGTGCTATCTCCACCTCTACGACGGCCAGCAACGGCGAGGCGCGGTCATCAGGGAGCTGACGGTCGCCGGGGGAGTGGGCCGTGCATGAGCTCGTGCGGGCCGCACGCGGCGATGCGACGGTCGATATCGCGCTCCTGAACGCCGCCGTCTTCAACCCGTTCCTCTGCGAGTGGGAGGAGACCCCGCTCGGGATAGACGCGGGACGGGTGCTCGGGCCCGGGCGCTACCGTGCCCGGCGCGAGCTCGACCTCGATGGGGCCCGCGTCGTGCCGGGGCTGATCGACCCCCACGTCCACGTCGAGTCATCCCTGCTCTCGCCGTTCGAGTACGCCCGCCTGGCCGCGGCCCACGGCACGACGACCGTGGTCGCGGACCCCCACGAGATCGCGAACGTGCTCGGCGTGCCGGGGATCGAGTACATGCTCGCCTGCCGGCCTCACCTCTTGATCGACCTTTTGCTGACGCTCCCGTCCTGCGTCCCGGCCACGCCGGCCGACGTCGGGGGGGCGGCGATCGGGGCTGCCGACCTCGCGCCCCTTGCAGCGCGGGAGGGCGTGATCGGGCTCGGCGAGGTGATGAACGTGCCCGGGCTCCTCGATGGCGACCCCGACCTCGCCGCGAAGGTCGCCCTCCTCCGGAACGTGGACGGCCACGCCCCGGGGCTCGGGGGGACCGACCTGAACGCCTACGTGCTGGCGGGGGCCCAGAGCGACCACGAGGCCGCCACGGCGGCCGAGGGGCGGGACCGGCTCGCCCGCGGCATGTACCTCTTCCTTCGCGAGGGCTCGACCGAGCGGGACCTCGCGGCCCTCCTCCCGCTCGTGACGCCATCCACGGCGCCCCGCTGCGCCTTCTGCACGGACGACCGCCACGCGGACCTGATCGTGCGCGAGGGGCTGATCGACGACTGCGTCCGCCGCGCCGTCAACGGCGGGCTCGAGCCCGAGCTCGCCCTGCGGATGGCCACGCTCTCGGCTGCCGAGCGCTTCGGCCTCGCCGACCGCGGGGCCCTCGCACCGGGACGGCGGGCCGACTTCTGCGTCCTTGCGGAGGGGGACCGTTTTGCGATCGCCCGGACCTTTGTCTGCGGCGAGGAGGTCATCGACCGCGGACCGGCCCCGGCCCCGGTGCCGCCGCCGCCCCGGCCCGTGCGCTGCCGGGTGCCCGCCGCGCCCGACCTCGTCCCGGCCGTGGACGGGTGCGTCCGCGTGATCGAGCTCGTCCCTGGCCGGATTCGGACAAGAGCCGTCGACCTGGCCGTGCAGGCCGGCTCGCTCCCCGACCCCGGCCGGGACCTGCTCATCGCGGCCGTCTGCGACGCCTACCGGGGAACGGGCACGGGGCTCGGGATCGTCCGGGGCTTCGGGCTCGCGCACGGGGCCATCGCCGGCTCAGTCGCCCACGACGCGCACCAGGTGGTGGCGGTCGGCGCCGAGCCCGAAGCGATGGTTGCGGCCATCGGGGCCGTGGTCGAAAGCCGCGGCGGGCTCGCAGTCGTCGGGCTCGGCGAGACCACCCTGCTGCCGCTCCCCGTTGCCGGGCTGATGTCGGACGAGCCGTACGGCGAGGTCGTGGACGGGCTCGACCGCCTCGCGGCACACGCGGCCCGGCTCGGCGCGGTCCCCGACGCCTTCATGCACCTCTCGTTCCTGGCCCTGACCGTGATCCCCGAGCGTCGGTTGACCGAGCGGGGCGTCTTCGACCACGCGGCCTTCTCCGACGTTTCGCTCGGCTGCTAGGGCGCGGGCAGGGTCGTGCCCCGGGGGAGCGCCAGGTCTCAGAAGAGACCGTCCGCTGCAAGCTCCTCGAGGAGAGCGGCCACCTCGTCCCCGGTCAGATCCCTCCACGCGCGGTACGCCCCGGCCACGGCGAACCGGTCGCCGCTTCTGACGTTCGGGCAGACCACCGCGTCGGAGGAGTCCGCGATCATGGCCACGGTGCGGTCGTGCCCGGTCGGGACCACGGTCACGAGCGGCCCGGCGCCCGCGGCGCGGAGCGCGCTGAGGACCGCGAGGGCCGTGGACCCCCCGGCCAGGCCGTCGTCCACGACGAGGACTCGCCGGCCCTTCAGGTCGGGCAGGCGACGGCCGCCGAGGAACCGGGCGAGCCGCTCCGCGACCGAGGCGCGGGCCCCCTCGATCGCGGCCTCAACCGCGGACGGGCCGAGGCCGAGAGCGGCGATCAGGGGGCGGTCGAGGATGACGCGGCCGTCCCAGGCGACCGCCCCCATCCCGAACTCGGTGTTGCCCGGCACCTGTACCTTCCGGGCGATCAGGAGCGTGACGGGAAGAGCGAGCTCACGCGCAATCGGCCCGGCGACGGCGACCCCGCCGGACGGGATTGCGCCGCAGAGCGCCCCGTCGTAGAGGAAGGGATGGCGCTTGAGGAGTTCCGCGCAGACGCTCCCCGCCTCGTCGCGGTCCCGGAAGACGCCGCTTTGGCCGGCGAGCGACGGATCCTGGTAGATCGGTCCCATAATGCGCATCCGAACGGACGCGGGAGATAAAAATGTATCCGGGCAGGAAGCCGGGCGTCGCGGCATCAGCCGCGGACGGCCCGGCGCGGGCCCCTTACGTGGTGTTGAGTCTCGGCAGCGTGACGTTGATGGCAGGCAGGGTCGCGTTGACGATCGGGACCGTCACGTTCCCGGCTTCCGTGGTGATCGCCGCCGCGGGCGTGGTGGTGGCCGCGGCCGTCGCGTTCACGCTGAGGTTCGGCGCCTGGTTGTTGTTGATCTTCAGGATCGTGTTGTTCATCGTTGGTGCGGCGGTCGCACTCGTGGGCGTCGCGGTGCCCGCAGGGGGCGTGGTCGTGCATCCGGCCACGCAGAACATCCCGACGGCCGCGAGGCAGACGAGGCAGAGGATCA
The DNA here is from genome assembly GCA_964461885.1 of uncultured Methanospirillum sp. GTDB lineage: Archaea > Halobacteriota > Methanomicrobia > Methanomicrobiales > Methanospirillaceae > UBA288. The sequence continues at coordinate 3,995 of CAYWVY010000118.1, forward strand.
TGTAATTTCTCGATGTCATAGCTCTCCATCCGGTGCCCGCCGTCCGTTGGCGGGCATCCCTTTAAAAATTGTTCGGACGTGGCATTTATGCATTA
>CAYWVY010000119.1:0-4080 GCA_964461885.1 uncultured Methanospirillum sp.
GTAGGACGTGTTCGCACCCTGGTTGACGTTGTCGACCTTGACATTCACGATATGGTAGCCCGTGGACGGCGTGATCGCGAAGAGCTGGGACCCACCCAGAGGGACGCTGACCAGGCCCAAGGGCGAGATGGTGCCGCCCGCGCCCGCGGTGGCGTTGATCGTCAGCGGCCACGCCGTGATGTTCTTCGCGCTCGTGTTCGAGAAATACGGGTTGGCGGCGGTGAGCCGGACCGTGTAGTTGCCGGCAACCGTGTACGTGTGGTTCGGGTGCTGCTCTGTCGAGTTCGTCCCGTCACCGAAGTCCCAGGACAAGGTGTCCGGCCCGCCGGTCGAGGTGTCCGTGAACCGGACGGCGAGCGGTATCAGGCCCTGAAGCGGGGTCGCGGTGAACGAGGCCATGACCGGGCCATAGACCCGGATGTACCCGATCTTTGTCGTCGTATTCGTGTCGTAGGCGTTGCTCGCCGTCAGCGACACGGTGTAGGTCCCGGGGGCCGTGTAGGTGAACGTCGGGTTCTGAAGGGTCGAATCCGCCACGCTGTCACTGTTGAAGTCCCAGGACCACGTTGTCGGGTTCTCGGTCGACTGGTCCGTGAACTGGACGGTCATCGGCATCGCACCCACCGTCGCATCTGCAATGAACCTGGCCTCGACCGGAGGCAGCACGGTGATGTACCCTAGCTTCGCCATCGTGTCGGTACGGTAGTCGTTCTCGGCCGTCAGCGTCACGGTGTACGTGCCGGGGACCGTGTAGATGTGGCTCGGGTGCTGCGCTGTCGAGTTCGTACCATCGCCGAAGTCCCAGGTCCACTTGTTGACCGGGGCGATGAGCGGATCGGCACTCACGGACGTGTCGGTGAACTGGACCGGATCGCCCGCGGCGACGGTCGTCGGCGCAGCTGTGAAGTCCGCCGTGACGGCCGGGCCGACACGGATATAGATGTACTTGACCATGACGTCGGTGCTGTCCGGGTCGTGCTTCTCGGCGACCAGGGAAACCATCCGTATGCCGTTCGTCGTGTACGTGTGAACCGGGTGCTGTTCGTGAGAGGTTCCGCCGTCACCGAACAACCAGGTCCAGTAGGTCGGGCCGCCGGTCGAGAGGTCGGTGAACGCGACCGTCAGCGGGGCCTCGCCGTAGGTCACGTTGGCCGTGAAGTTCGCGATAACATGATCCTCCACGACGATCATCGCTGTCGCCGTCGCCGTCACGTTATGCGAGCCTGGGGGAATGCCCGGGAGCGTCTGGTCGTAGCCCGTGAGCGTGAGCGTGACCGTGTAGGTTCCCGGGGTGGTGTAGACGTGCTCCGGGTTCTGGCTCGTGCTCGTGTTCCCGTCCCCAAAGTCCCAGAGCCGGGTATCGGCGACGCCAGTGGAGGTGTCGAGGAAACTGACCGGGAGCGAGACGTAGCCCGTCGTGACGTTCGGCGTGAAACTGGCATGCAGCGGGGGGCCGACGGTGACGGGCTTCGTCAAGACGATAGGGTCCCGGATGTACGGAGACCAGACGGTGAGCGTGACCGTGCAGACGTTGTTGGAGATTTCATCGCCCTGGAGGAACCTGAAGGGCGGGCTGCTGGGATTACTCATGAGGTTGCCGTAGACCGGACCGATCGTGCTCGACGTCCCAGTCCACCCGTCGATGGCCACCCACTGCCAGGCCGTCGCGTTGATCGAGGTGGAGGCCAGGCAGGTGACCGTGAGTTCCCGGTTGCCCCTGTCCTGGGGCAGGATCGTGAAGTCGATGAGGGGATTCCCGGCGGACGGCGGGGCAACGTGGATCGTGTGTGCGACCGTGTCGTGGGCTCCTGTCTCCGGGTTGGAGACGGTGAGCGTCACCGAGTAGGTCCCCTCGTTCGCGTAGGTATGGTCGAAGTGCGCGTTCGGGACGGTCGCCTCGAGCGTCGTGCCGTCGCCGAAGTTCCACGACCAGTGCGTGATCGTGCCGGGGCCGGTCGAGTGATCGACGAACGATAATGGCGTGCCGGCCGGAACGGTCGCACCCTCGAGCGGAGTGAAGTTCGCCGTCACCGCGTCGGCGGACGACCAGTTCACTGGCAGCTGCGGGATCGTCGGCTGGGAATGCGGGGCGCCCGGCGCCCCCGGCACGGAGCTATCGCCCAGGCCCGGGGGGCCGAGCGGGCCGTAGATACTGGACGGATCCCAGTTCGCGAGCATCGACTCGCCAGTTCCGCCGGTCCAGACCAGGCTTATCGCGATCTGGTCGCCATCCTGCTGGCCAAGGTCGTTTTTTCGATTTTTTACTGTCACGAACCCATTCGAGATCGACGTTGTGCCTAACCATGCTCCCAGGTCGGGCGGTTCCCACGTATGCAGGACACCAGAGGCGTCGACCCGTCGGACTATCAGTCTGAGTGCGGACACCCCAACCTCTTCACCTCCGAGATGAGCGATGTGAACCGTCTCCGTGTCGCTCGTGATCTCTATCGAAGCGGCCGGCACCTTCACCGGCTGCGGAGAGGAGAAGGTGGTGGCCGAAATGATGCCGGCCATGACGGCGAAGATCCCGATCAGTATCACGACGCCGAGGATCTCGGCATTGGCGTTCTCGTTCTTCTGAGGTCGGCCGGCCATGAGTCAAAAGATGGTATGGTTCAGTTAGACGTACACGTAGTCGCCCTCGACGAGCAGGCTGTTGAGGCCCGGCTCGAGATAGATGAACATGATGTTATTGCCCTCATGTTCAGAATTGTCGTGGACGATGTGGAGATTCGAGAACTCGAACGGCGTCGAGTTGGGCGGCTCCGGCGGGCTCGTGATCACAGGCCTCCCATCAAGACGTAGCATCGTATCCGAGCGGTAGGGCGGCTGTCGGTAGGTCAGGGTAGATCCAGCGGTGGCGGTGTTCTTGTTGAGGTTCGTGATGTGGATATCGGTGATCGGGCCCGAGCAACCCGGAACGGCCGTCCAGACACCGTTTACCTGGTGCTGCAGCGTGGCGTTGAACGAGAATTCGACCAGTTCGGTCGGGCCTTTCGTGATGGTGAGCCGGCCCCGGTTCTGGTCGCCGTTGAGGACGAACCGGAACACCTCGTTGTTATTGGGGAACGTGTACGGTGTGTTCGTCCCGAACGTCACGTGGTCGCCCCCTTTCACGTCAACCTGGAGGTATGTGCCGCCGACCACGTATCCTTCCGTGGTGGTAACGATCTGCTCCACCTTATCCAGGCGAATCACGCGTCCGCCCATCGGCGGCTTAGGCACGTGCTTGTTCTTGAAGTCCCTGGTCGAGCCGGGCATCACGTTCTCCCAGGACCCGGTGCTCGGGCTCCAGGGTGTCCACTCCGCCGGGAGGTTCGTCTCCTTCACCGTGTAGTTGGCCGGGTAGCCCGAGACCACGAACTCGTAGTACCCGGTTTTGTTGTCCGTCCGCGTGATATTGGTCTGGCCGACCAGCATGTCGGGGATATCCCCGCTCGTCAGCGTCAGGTCGATCTGGATGGTGGGGGGGTCCAGGTCGTACAGCCAGCCTGGCGTGAAGTACCACCACTTGTGCCCCGAGATCTTCTTGTTCGGGACGAGCTTTTCGTTGCTGAAGTTCTGGTTCTCCGCACCGGGGACCACGTTCTCGATGACGCTGGATGACAGGGCGAAGGCCCCGGTAACCGGGTCGTGCGCCCGCCAGACGGACCAGTCCACCCCTTCTTCGGCCAGGCGATAGGTCGAGACCTCGTCCAGCACCTCGAACTCGTAGTAGCCGGTGTTGTTCGTCGTCGTGGTCCGCCCCTGCGACGGGAAATCGACGTTGCCCTGCGTCTTCGTCAGGCGGATGGTGATATCGGCCACCGGGCCGAGGAACGCGCCCTTCCACGTCACGTTATTCTTGTAGCCGGAGATCTTCGTCGGCATGCGTTCGTTATAGAAGTCCTGGTCGATGATGCTGGAGCGGTAGGGCCTGGGCTTGATGCCGTCGATCCTACCGTTCGAGGGGCTGTACGGCCGCAAGCCGGGATCGACCGTCTCGGCCAGGGAATAGGTCCCCCTGAACGGGGGCACCTCGAACTCGTAATAGCCGGTTTCGTTCGTCGACGTGGTATTGCCCTCCGGAGGGAACGCGAA
>CAYWVY010000120.1:0-4002 GCA_964461885.1 uncultured Methanospirillum sp.
ATTGTGATTGCCCGCTGCCGGAGATCCGGTGTCCGTTTCCTTCTATCACGACGTTTGAACATTTTATCTCGACGACAATGGGATGTCCCAAGTCCTGGATATCCTGGTTGAGCGAATACGTCCCGGGCACCATGATCACCATGCCGGCGTATATCTCTGTTGGGGGAGGCGCGAGCGGCAGGGCATCGTTGTTCCCAGAAATCCCGGAACTGATCGGGTACGGGTTGTCTGCGATCCCGTCCCGATTCGCGTCCGCTGCTTTCTCGGAGAACCCGGACCACCAGTTGCCCCCGAGGTACGGCCCGCCGACGATGTTTGTGCCCGGTGTCTTCGCCGTATTCCAGGTGTTCGCGCCGATCTCCGTGCCCTCGAACAGCACATTTCTCGTATTCTCGATCCGGTTGTTGACCACCGTGTTGGCCTCGGCACGACTCATGTAGATGCCGGCCTTCCCGTTGCCCGTCACCTGGCACCCCGAAACAACCGCGCCTGTGATTCGGGCCGTGCTCGATCCCGCGAGCGCGATGCCGGTCATGGTGTTCCCGCTCGACGTCACGCCGGTAATACGGGCATTGTTCGAGCCGTAGAGATAGAGTCCGTCGTTGATGTTGTTCCGGGCCGTGCAGGCCGAGACCTCGACGCCGGACGCATACGAGATCGAGAACCCGCCAATGCTGTTGCTCTCGGCGGTGCAGCCGGTGATGATGATGCCATCGCCTCCCGAGTAGAGCATGATCCCGGATCCGATGTTCGAGGACGCGGTTACGCCCTCGATTCGGCCGCGAGCATCCCAGAAGTAGATCCCCTTGTGCCAGTCTGTAACGCGGAGGTTCTTGACCGTCACCCCCGAGAGCGCAGTGCTTCCGTGGGCCTGGATCCCGACACTGTTTGCGCTATCAACCCCGTCGATGGTATGGCCGGCCCCATCGATGACCACATTCGAGCACCGGATATCGATCGCGACCGCGCCGGCGAGATTCTGGTAATCGCGGTTGAGCGTGTAGGTCCCCGGCGAGGTGATCACAAGCGGGAGTGTCATAACCGTACCCCGCACGAGCGGGCTGAGATTGGACGAACCCGATCCCGGTGTTCCAAGGTTCGGGGCCGGCACCGTTGTCGCAGGTATGGCAAGGTCGGCCGCCGCTACAGACGAGATAACGGCAAAAATAAGTATGCAGAGAAGAGCTGATCGGAATCGGTTCATACGATCGCCATTAGCGTCCAGTTAGTCTAGTGTGGCATTAATCCATCGCCGGTGATTGGAAGGATCGCGCCGGGGTTACCCGAAACAATCCTGTGACGAATGTGCCGAAGACGAGCGCCACGGGTCCGGCCCCGGACCGGTAGACGAGACCGGGGAGCACCGTCTGTCCCTTTACAAAATTAGCGAACTACTGGGGATGGGAACGCTCTTCGTTCTCTCCCTCCCCCTGCGTCGAACCATCTCGTTTCTGATCCCCTGTGCCATCTCCGAGACGCGGCAGAGCCGTGATCTGGGGAGGCCGTTGAATGGTTTTTTCCATTGCGAGAGCTCATCCTGGACCGGGACACCCCCGCCATGTATGCCATCGAAGCCCTCTCCCTCTCGAAACGGTTCGGCGACCTTCAGGCGCTCTCCGAGGTCTCCTTCACAGTCGGCGAGGGCGAGACCTTCGGCTTCCTCGGCCCCAACGGGGCGGGGAAGACGACAACGATCCGCATCCTGACCGGGATCACTCGGCCCACGGGGGGGACGGCGCGTATCTTCGGCAAAGACATCGGGCGGGAGACGATCGCAGCCCGCCGGCAGATGGGGGTCGTCCACGAGACCTCCAACATCTACACGGACCTCTCGGCCTGGCAGAACCTCATGTTCGCGGCCGAACTCTACCACGTTGGTCGGCGGGAACGCGAGGAGCGCGGAGCCGCCATCCTCGAACTCTTCGGCCTCGCCGACCGGCGGGACGACAAGACGACCGGGTTCTCGAAGGGCATGAAGCGGCGGCTCACCCTCGCCATGGGCCTCATCAACCATCCCCGCCTTCTCTTCCTTGACGAGCCGACCTCGGGCCTGGACGTCCAGAGCAACCTGATTATCCGGGACGTGATCCGCGACCTCAACAAAGACGGGGTCACGGTCTTCCTCACCACTCACAATATCGAGGAGGCGAACCTCACCTGCGACCGGGTGGCCATCGTCAACCACGGGCGGATCGCCGCCATCGACTCCCCCGAGCGGCTCAAGGGGGCGATCCGGAGCGTCCAGTCAATCGAGGTCGCGTTTGACCCGGCCTTCCCGGTCCCCGCCGAAGATCTCGAGCAGCTGCCCCACGTGAGCGAGGTCCGGAAAGAGGGTGACAAGTTTCGGCTCTTCACCGAGGATCCGCCCGTGGTCCTTGAGGGAGTCATGGCCTACGCCCGCGCCCGCCGCGCCCGCGTCATCAGCGTCAACACCCTCGGCCCCAGCCTCGAGGATGTCTTCATCCGTCTAACGGGGCTGGACGTCAGGACGCGGGGGGTGACGACCGTTGACTGAGCTCGAGGAACGATGCGGACAGGTCTGCATCGAGCTCGCTGCCGCATGGGCGATCGCGAAGAAGGACATCCGGATCTGGTACCTCAAGCCGAACATCATCGTCTCGGGCATGCTCTTTCCCCTCTTCATGTTCCTCGCCTTCGCCGTGGGCAGGCCGGCTGAGCCGTCGGTCCTGGTCCCCGGCCTCATCGCGATCACTCTCCTCTTCTCGGCCTCCTCGATCGAGCCGGTCTCCATCCCCATCGAGCGGCGGATGAAGACCTTCGACCGGCTCCTCTCGGCCCCGATCTCGCTCCATGCGGTGGTCCTGGGCGAGAGCATGAGCGGGTTCCTGTACGCCCTCGGCATCGCCCTCGTACCCCTCGCAGCGGGACTCCTCCTCTACCGCATCCCGGTTGTCAGCATCGCTTCGCTCGCGGCCGGCCTCCTGCTCACGTCGTTCTGCTTCGCGACGATGGGGACCCTCTTCGCCTCGTACCCGACGGAGAGCCCGGGCGACATCATGTCCATGCTGAACGTGGTGCGCCTTCCGTTGATCTTCATCTCCGGGGTCTTCATCCCCCTCGACCAGCTCCCCGCCGCTGCGCAGGCGGTTTCGCTCCTCTCGCCCCTGACGTACGGCAACGACCTGATCCGCGCGGGGTTCACGGGCGAGACCCGCATCGGCCCGGCCGTCGACGTCGCGGTCCTCCTCGCTTTCGTCCTGGTCTTCCAGATCGCGGCGAACCTCCTGTACCGGCGATTTAACGAATGACCGGGCGGGGGCATTACCGATGCCAGCAATTTAATCATGCGATGCCGTGCTCTCGATCGCGATAGTGTGAAGCGGGCCCTTCGGATCAAGATCGCCGTCGTCACTCTCCTGTCCGTCTGTCTCGTCGGCGCCTCGTGCGTGCAGGTTCCGTCCTCACCGACGAGCGCGGACGCCAGGCCGAATCCGCCAACGGCCGGTACCACCGACGCGGTGCATCCCGGAAGAGGCCAGCATCTTGTGATCGACGACACTCAGGCGTGATAACCCTCCGGACGGGCGCAGCCTTCGAAGATCACGGCCTGAATCCGGTTGATCCTCCACCCGTATCGGAGAACGCCGACCATATCTCCTGCTGGGCGACCCGGCGGGGCCCGATTGTGAAACAGCCTTCTCTTCAGCCCCGATCAGATCACGGTCGGCGGGCTGAGACCTGCGATACCGCTCGAGCCAGGCCCGGCCGCGCGTGATTGCGGCTGTATGCAAGTGGAGTACTCAATGGACGGGCGGCGGGGGAGGTCGGCGGCGTCGGGGTGGCGGCCATGCGGCCTCCTCACGCAACCGATCACGGCCGGGTCAAAGAGGAGATCGCGCCGGCATCAGCCCATCGCCGGCGCCGGCGGGCATCGCTCAATCGTCACGCCGCCCAGGTCGACCGACCCGAGCGACGGCGGGTGTACCTCGATCACGTCCGTGTCCCGGTCCGTCACGATCGCGATCCGGTTGTTCTTCATCG
>CAYWVY010000121.1:0-3924 GCA_964461885.1 uncultured Methanospirillum sp.
CAGCTCCTCGTTCGACCGCTGCAGGTCGTCCATGTACGATTCGAGCGCCCGCTCGCTGTCGCGCAGGCGCGTGATGTCGAGCGCGTTGAAGACCACGTCCTCGTTCGGGCGGGAGCGGTCGACCGGCGAGGAGCTGAGCAGGACGTCCAGGACCGTCCCATCCTTTCTCCGCCACCGCGTCTCGACGGCCCCGATCCCCTCCGCCACGATCCGGGCGTACTTCTCCCGCCCGACGTACTCGTACGCCTCATCGTCGGGGTAGAGCAGGCGCGTGTCCCTGCCGATCAGCTCGTCCCTTCCGTACCCGGTCATCCGGCAGAACCGGTCGTTGACCATGGTGAACGTCCGGTGCGAGATCATGCCGATGCCAACGGGCGCCGCCCGGAAGATCCCCTGCAGGGTCTGCTCCCGTTCCCGCAGGGCCGCCTCGGTCCGGGCGCGGTGGACTGCGACCCAGACCCGGTCCCCGACCTCCCGGACGAGCTCGACCTCCGCGTCCGTCCAGGCGCGCGGCCGGGCGCTGTACACGGCCATGACCGCCACAAGCCGGTGACCGCGGCGGATCGGGACCCCGAGCGAGGCACGGGCCCCCGGGGCACCGGGCCCGGCATCACCGTGCCGCCGGACGACGCCCCGACGGTAATCGTCGCCGATGCCGAGGTCGTCCGGCCGGAACCGCCCCGCCGCCACCGGCACCGTGCCGTCGGTCCAGCCGGACGAGTCCGTCGTGCAGGATCCGGCCGCATCGACCTCGCAGAAGACGACACCGCCGGCGCCGAGGAACCGGCTGGTCATCTCGGCGGCGACGGCCGCGATCCCCGGGCTCTCGGCGAACTCGCGGAGGCGGTCGCCAAGTGCGAGGAGGAAAGCGTGCCGCTGCTCGCTCTCGCGGAGGGCTTCCTCTGCCCGCCGGTGGTCGGTCACGTCGATGAGCACCCCGATCACGCGGGGTGGCGCGCCGCGGGTGTCCGCGACCGCCCGCCCCCTGAACTGGATCCACCGCTCTTCGCCGGTCGGGATGACGAGCCGGAACTCGGCGTTCTGCGGCTCACCGCCAGGGACGAAGGCCTTTCGCCATTCGTCGACCCGCTCGCGGTCGCCGGGGTGCACCAGCTGAAAGATGTCTGCGAAGGTCGCCAGCGAGAACGCCTCCAGCCCGTACCGCCGGAGGAACCCGCTCAGGACCGTAACCCGGTCCGACGCCGTGTCATGGTCCCAGATGCCGATCCCCGCGCTCTCCTGCGCCAGCCGGAGCCGCTCGAGGGACCGCCGCAGCTCGTCCTCCACCTGCCTGCGCCCCGTGACGTCCTCGGCGATCGTGAGGACCGAGTCGTCGAAGATCGGGACGGCCGTGACATCCAGCCATGTCGCCCCACCCGGGCCGGGGACCTCGACCTCGTGCCTGTACTCTCTGCCGGCCGACACGGTCAGGGTGGCTTCATCTACGATCGGCCGAAACACGGTTGCGTTGCACCCGAGCTCCCCCCATGACGTGCCCACGAGCACCTCGAGGGGGACGGAAAGCCCGGCCGCGAACCGCTCGTTCGCCCAGATGAGCCGCCGGTCCTGATCCCAGACCGAGACCAGGTGCGGCAGCCGGGCGAAGATCGCGTCGAGGAGGCCGCGCTGCCGTTTGAGGCCGGTGACGATCCGCGCGAGCTCCGCACCCTGCCGCCCCAGCTTTTCGGCCGACCTCTCGGCGGCGGCACTCGCCTCCACGAAGGCCGAGACGTCCTGCCAGCACTCGAGTGCGCCGACCACCCGGTCGCCGTCCCGGAGGAGCGAGGCCGAGACGAGGTTGTGCACGCTCCGGCCGCCTGCTCCCCTGGCCGTGAGCGGAACGTCGACCGCCACTCCCCCGGCGAGCACCCGGGACGCGGGCAGGTCGTCCGGCGCCAGGGGCGCGCCGCCCGGTCCGCGGATGTCGAGGAGGCCGATCACCTCCCCGGCCATGAGGCCGATGAACGGCCGGCCCGCGAGGGCTCGCGCCGCCTCGTTCATCTCCGCGCACCGTCCGTCGGCGTCGTAGAGCAGCGCCGGCTGGCGGATCGCGGCGAGGGTTATCGACGGGGCGGGCATGGGGAACTCCTATGGCGAGGGGCTATTGAGAACCCATCATCTGCGCCAGATATAAAGGGTTGGTATTGGTTTCACAGGGCGGTCCGGCAGAGACCCCGTCCGATGATACCCGACCGTCGCCCTTATAGTTAGGTGCAACCTAACTAAGTGGGATCGACGCATGAAGGATTGGGAGGAGCACCTGTTCGAGGCAATCGCGAAGCTGCTCGCCATCAAAAACGAGTGCTCCTGCAGTATCGTCTCCGAATGCGGGCTCCCGGACATGACCGTGAAGCAGGTCGCCTACCTGAGAACGATCGACCAGCAGGGCGAGATCACCTTTAGCCGGCTGGCCGAACTCACCCGCACCTCGAAGCCCACGGTCACCGAAATGGTCAACCGGTGCGTCCGGATGGAGTGCGCGTACCGCGAGCGCTGCCCCGACGACGGGCGGATCCAGTTCATCCGCCTCACGGAGAAGGGCCGGGCGATCGCGCAGGCCGAAGAGGCCGCCCTGCGGCGCACCATCGAACGGATGATGAACTCGCTCGACGACCGGGAGATGGCCCTCCTGATCGGGATCCTGGAGAAGATCCGCTGATTCATTCTCCCTGCATTTAGTTAGGTAAATGCGAACTAAACAACCGAGATGACCATGCAACAGTCACCAACCGACGATACCCAGAGAAAGCCCGTCATACCGCTCTTCGAGCTGATCGTCTACCCCGAGAGCCGCGCCAAGTTCCAGGTCGACCCCGTCACCGGGAGCGGCCTGGTCGAGGCCATGCGGGGCGGCGGGACCCTCGAGGCCATCGGACTGGCCGTGAAGAACGGCGCCGGGCCCGCGGACCTGGCCGCCGAGTCGTTCTACGAGACCGGCACCCTCCTCCGGGTCGTGAACATCCAGCCGTCCGGAGAGGGGTTCGTGATCGCCGTCCAGGCCGGGCTGCGCATGAAGGCCGTCTCCGTCGCTGGCGAGGACGGGCGGTTCTCCGCTGCCTGCGTGCCCGTCCCGGACGTGCAGGACCTCGACGACGACGCGAAGGCCCGCCTCCTCGCGGAGGTCCGGGAAGCGGTCCACGTGCTCAGCGGCCGGTTCAACGGCGGTGAGCAGTTCACCGCCCCGATCGACAAGATGACCAGCGTCAACGACATCATGGGCTTCGTCATGCCGTTCATGCCCGTCGAGCTCGAGACCAAGCAGGCGCTCCTCGAGATCGACTCGACCGGCGAGCAATACGCGGCCTTCCTCGAACTCCTCCGGGAGGCGAACGAGCAGATCGGCGTCCGGATCGAGGTCGCCCAGAAAGTCTCCGAGCGCGTGACGAAGTCGAACCGCGAGGCCATGCTCCGCGAGCAGCTCCGGGTCATCCAGGAGGAGCTCGGCGAGGGCGATGCCGACGACAGCGGCGGCGAGGGGAGCTACCGCGAGCGGATCGAGGCCTCGGACATGCCCGACGAAGTGCGGAAGAAGGCCCTGGCCGAAGCGAAGAAACTCGAGACCGGCGGCCCGCACAACCACGAGGCGGGCATGCTCCGGAACTACCTCGACCTCATGCTCGACCTCCCCTGGACGACCGATGAGAAGCAGGAGATCGACATCGCCGCGGCCCGGCGGGTGCTCGAGAGCCACCACAACGGCCTTGAGAAGGTCAAGGAGCGGATCGTCCAGCACCTCGCGGTCATGAAGCTGAAGGGAGAAAAGCAGGGCTCGATCATCATCCTCTCCGGCCCGCCCGGGACGGGAAAGACGAGCCTTGGGAAATCCGTCGCCGAGGCCCTCGGGCGGAAGTACGTCCGGATCAGCCTCGGCGGCGTCCGCGACGAGGCCGAGATCCGGGGCCACCGGCGGACGTACGTCGGGGC
>CAYWVY010000122.1:0-3912 GCA_964461885.1 uncultured Methanospirillum sp.
AAGCTCGTCACCCCCACCGAGGGTGCGAAGGCCGGCGACCGCGTCCGCTACATCCAGTTCGCTGACTCGATGTACAACGCGCCGTGCCACCCGTACCTCCGGTCCTACCTCGAGGCCTACCGCTTCCGCGGCGTCGACCCGGGCACCCTGTCGGGCCGCCAGATCATCGAGTGCCGCGAGCGCGACCTCGAGAAGTACGCGAAGGAACTCGTCAACACCGAGCTCTTCGACCCTGCCCTGACCGGCATCCGCGGTGCGACCGTGCACGGACACTCGCTCCGTCTCGACGAGGACGGGATGATGTTCGACATGCTCCAGCGCTGCGTCCTCGACAAGAAGGACGGCGTTGTCAAGTACGTCAAGAACCAGATCGGCGAGGCCCTCGATCGCGAGGTCAAGGTCGGCAAGCCGATGGATGAGAAGTATCTCAAGGCGCACACGACCATCTACCACTCGATGGTCGGCACGTCCTACCGCGACGACGCGGAAGCTATCGAGTACATCCAGCGCATCCACTCGCTCAGGACTAAGTACGGCTTCATGCCGAAGGAGGCATAAGACATGGCAAAAATCGAGAGATCCCAGAAGCTCTTCCTGAAGGCGCTCAAGGAGAAGTTCGCCGGAGAGGACCCATCCAGCCTCAACACCGCGTTCCTGCGCAAGGGCCTTGAACAGTCCGAGCGGAAGCGCGAGTTCCTGAAGGAGGGCAAGAAGGTCGAGATGGAGCGCGGGATCTCCCAGTACGACCCCAAGCGCTGCCACCTCGGCGGTATCCCGCTCGGGCAGCGCCAGCTCATGACCTACGAGGTCTCGGGCACGGGCACCTTTGTCGAGGGCGACGACCTGCACTTCGTCAACAACGCCGCGATGCAGCAGATGTGGGACGACATCCGCCGCACGATCATCGTCGGCATGGACCTCGCCCACCAGACGCTCCAGAAGCGTCTCGGCAAGGAGGTCACTCCCGAGACGATCAACGAGTACCTGCACATCCTGAACCACGCGATGCCCGGCGCCGCCGTCGTCCAGGAGCACATGGTCGAGACGCACCCCGCACTCACCAGCGACTGCTACGTCAAGGTCTTCACGGGTGACGACGAACTCGCGGACGACATCGAGCCGCAGTTCCTCATCAACGTCGAGAAGCTCTTCCCCGCGAAGTCGGCCGAGGCCCTCAAGGCCGCCGTCGGCAAGTCCATGTGGCAGGCCGTTCACATCCCGACGACTGTCAGCCGCACCTGCGACGGTGGCACCACCTCGCGGTGGTCCGCCATGCAGCTCGGCATGTCCTTCATCGCCGCGTACCGCATGTGCGCCGGTGAGGCAGCCGTCGCCGACCTGGCATACGCCGCCAAGCACGCCGGCGTCATCCAGATGGCCGACATCCTCCCCGCTCGCCGCGCCCGCGGCCCGAACGAGCCCGGCGGCATCAAGTTCGGCCACTTCGGTGACATGATCCAGGCGGACCGCAAGTACCCGAACGACCCGGTCAAGGCCTCCCTCGAGGTCGTCGGCGCAGGCACGATGCTCTTCGACCAGATCTGGCTCGGCTCGTACATGTCGGGCGGTGTCGGCTTCACGCAGTACGCGACGGCCGCATACACCGACAACATCCTCGACGACTTCACGTACTACGGCTACGACTACGTCAAGGACAAGTACGGCGGCGCGGGCAAGGCCCCGTGCACCCAGGAAGCGGTCAACGACATCGCGACCGAGGTCACGCTCTACTCGATGGAGCAGTACGAGCAGTTCCCGACCATGATGGAGGACCACTTCGGCGGTTCCCAGCGTGCGGGCGTCATCGCCGCAGCGTCCGGCCTGTCCACGGCCCACGCGACGGCCAACTCGAACGCCGGCCTGAACGGCTGGTACTGCTCGATGCTCGTCCACAAGGAGGGCTGGTCGCGCCTCGGGTTCTTCGGCTACGACCTGCAGGACCAGTGCGGCTCGGCGAACTCGATGTCCGTCCGGCCCGACGAGGGCCTGCTCGGCGAGCTCCGTGGCCCGAACTTCCCGAACTACGCGATGAACGTCGGGCACCAGGGCGAGTACGCCGCCATCGTCTCTGCACCGCACTACAGCGCGCAGGACGCGTGGGTGCTGAACCCGCTGATCAAGATCTGCTTCGCGGACCCCTCGCTCCAGTTCGACTTCTCGGAGCCCCGCCGCGAGTTCGCGAAGGGTGCGATCCGCGAGTTCATGCCCGCCGGCGAGCGCTCGCTGATCATCCCGTCCCGGTAAATCCACCCATTCTCTTTTTTTCGTCCCGGCCCGGTTCCAGGCGAAAACGTATCTATAGTCCTCGTCTACCTGTACTTGCATGTCCGTGAGGGTCATCTCGCCTGGGCTCTACACATACGGCGCCCTGCTCATTGGCGGAATTATCAGGGACGGGGGCTATCCGGTGGAGATAAGCCGACAGCTCGCGGCTGAACCCGGAGAGACCGTCTTCCTCAGTCTATACTCGACCGGCCATCTCCTCGACCCTGCGGTTCGCGCCTTCGTGCGCCGCCACCGGGAGAACGGCGGGCGATGTTACATCGGCGGACCGGTCTCCTCGGCCCCGGAGATGGTGCTGGGCGAACTCTGCCCGGACGCGGTGGTCGTCGGCGAGGGAGAAAACGCGGTGCTCCCGCTCCTGAAGACCGATGCCTCCCCGGACGTTCCCGGGATCGCGTATTTCGACGGCCCCCGGATCGTCGCCACGCCCCCGATTCCTCCCCGGACACTCGAACGCCCCCCGCTCCTGATCCCGGACGACATCGGTTCGCAGGACGTTCGTGGCGCCAATATCTATATCGAGACACACAGGGGCTGCATCGGGACCTGCACGTTCTGCCAGGTCCCCCGCTTCTTCGGTCATGCGATCCGGAGCCGTTCGATCGAGGATGTCGTCCAGGAGGTTGAGACCCTGAAGAAGAAGGGGGTTGGGAGGATCTCTATCAGCGGGGGGACGGGCTCGCTCTACCGGTCCCATGACGGCACGATGGACCCGGACGCCTTTGCCGAACTGCTCCGGTCGATCGCCGGGGTGATGGGTTCCCGCAATGTCTCGGCCCCGGACATCCGCGCGGACTGCCTGTCCCACGAGGTACTGGAGGCGATCCGGGACTTCACTATCGGCTGGATCTTCTTCGGCATCGAGTCGGGGAGCGACCGCATGCTCCGGGTCATGGGGAAGGGAATGACAGTCTCGATTCTCGAGGAAGGAATCCGGATGTGCCGTGATTACGGGCTGAAGGTGGCTGGGAGTTTTATCGTCGGACACCCGATGGAGGAGGCGGAGGACTACCAGGCGACCCGGGACTTTGTCGCGGAACAGTGCCTCGACGACCTCTTCGTCAGTATCGCGGAACCGATCCCCGGGACCCCGCTGGCACGCCAGACTCTGGCCGTCGACGAGGCACTGAACCCGACCTACCGGCCCGATGAGGGGGAGTATCGTGCCCTCGGGTTGACGGTAAGCGAGGGTCGGTGTTTCGACCTGCTTCTCCACGGTGACCTGTTCAAGCCGAAGTTCCGTGTCGTCACCGACCAGGTATACGATGCCTACCTTACGGAGGCACGGAGGCAGGGGCAGGAGATCCGGGCGGTCACCGGCCTCCTCCGCCAGTACGAATCCTGCGTATGAGGGCTGCCGACGCGTGTTCTTCCGGCCGGACGGTCTTTGATCGCACCCGCCGGAGAGTGGGTCGCCGATGTCGCATCACAAGTCCTACGCAACTTTTTTTTCATTAACGCAACTTATTATGATAAATCCCCGAATTCGGGTCGAAATTGGATAATACGCAAAATACTCCGGTCTTTCCGGAAAAGATTTCGAAACCTTTAACTCATTCTCAGCCAACCGTTCTATGAACCACAAAGGGTTTGTACTCATATACGTGGCGATGCAATTTCCCAAACTCT
>CAYWVY010000123.1:0-3860 GCA_964461885.1 uncultured Methanospirillum sp.
GAAGTCGTCAGACCCCGGATCCGGGGTACGATGCTCGCCGCGGCAAGCGGTCCGCGCCGCGCGAAGCCACGCCGTCGCGGCCCCGGACCGCGGGCCCATCACCGCCCTGAGCGTGAGTGGCCGCGACACCCCGCCGATCAGGGCGTAGAGCTGAAACCGGGTCGAGGCGACGGCCCGCGGTCCGGTCTTGATCGCGTAGTGGAGCACCCAGAGCATGTCCCAGAGCCGGCCCGCATCCTTGACTGCGGACATGGCCGCGGCTCACCGCGGACTCAAGCCTCCCAGCACGGGGCGAATGATCTCAACGGCCTGATCGAGGTTTCCACATTCCGCCAGAGTGACGGGAGTCCCCGGCAGATCCCGGAACCCTGATGATTATGCTCTTTCCCTGACCTCGCCGAGGAACCAGTCCAGCACTGCGATGAATTGTTCTCGAATAGCCGACGGAGCGAGCACGCTCATCGAAATCGCCGGTCTCCGGTCGATCGCTTCGTCGGGGATCGATATTCCCGGAATCGCATTGAGCCGGCTCAGGAACTCTCTCCTCTTCTCGAGGTCGTCGAAGGGCGGACGGGTCTGAAGTTGCGTGAACTGGATCTCGGCCCTCCCGTAGGTCCAGAGGATGACGGGGTAATATTTCGTCCCTTTCCATTCAAAGATCGGATACATCGCACCGGCCACGCTCCCCCGTCCATACTCGATATACGTCGTCGAACGGTCTCCCCATGCGAGAATGGTTCTCGCGACCCCGACCGCCTCCGGGCCCATCCTCTGCTCGAGCTCCGCCATGAACCGCTCCTCGGTCCATTTCGGCGTAGGGAGAGGGGGCGGAGGCACTATCGCGGGCTTCACGATCACATCGGGTACGAACGCCTGGACACCTTCACCGACGAACTGTTTGAGCTCGATGGCGAGCATCTCGGACGTCCGCATCTGCCGGTTCAGGAACGAGATGATCCGCCGGAGCTCGAGGGAGATCTCGTCCGCGACGAAGACCATGCGGATCCGTTCGTTCTGAATATTCACCTCGATCGACCGCCAGAATGCCTCGCTGTCTCCCTCTCCCCCGAGGAACTCCCCGAGCACGTCTCCGGGATCCCGGCTGTCTGCGGCGCAAGTATTCTCGAAGTTTCGCCGGAGGTCGTCGATGGTCCAGCAGGCGAGGCCATTCGAGGCATAGTCGAGCATCTGGGCCACGATCTCGCGCCGGTTCCGCGTATCCGATCGCCGCTTGACCTCCACGAGAGTCGGGACGCCGTTCTGGTCGACGAAGAGGTGATCGAGCGAGAAGTAATTGCCGCCGCCCTCTTCGATGGGGATCCCCTGCTCCCGGGCGATCAGGAGCAGCCCCGAATACGGCGTGCGCTCGTCGCCGCCAAGCAAGAGTTCCGGATACTTCGCGAGCATCTCCTGGAAGATCGCCTCGGACTCGTACGGCTTCTCGAAGATGGGGACCAGTGCCCCCTGAGGGTTGAAGACGAAGATCGGGCCGGTCATCTGGTGCTACTTCTCCCTATCCATGGACTTGGGCTGCTTCGTCATATATCCCTAGGTGTGGTGTAAACCGACATCGTGAAAGTCGAACATATTAAGTTCGGGTCGTTCGCTGATCGTGTAAGTCTCCGACCCAGCCCAGGATGGTTAGAAAAGGTGCAGGACGGAAGGAGAGAGTACTATGAACTCAAGGATCCAGAGGGAGGGGTTCTAACCCTCAAACCCGTCTAAAGACGCTGAGCAAGTCTCGGAATAATTGTTAGTCAGCCGAAAGGATTCCTCTAGTAATGTGGGCGCGACTAGTAACCAGCTAACAATTTTTTCCATCATACGCATCACATGAACGAGATGTACAAATGTGATCAACACGAGAACGATTCCGAGACCGATACTCCCCACTGGACGGGGATATAATAGCTATTTCAATTAATAAAGATATTTATCTGTGCAAGTTGAGGCATCCCCAAATTCTGCCGCAACTCGGAGATACGGCGAGGCAGGACAAGTTCCACGGCCCTTTAGCCGATGGCGAACATCAAAATCACGGCAATAAAATTCATTCGCTATACAGGTCAGGATCGACAGGATCGATCAGGAGTACCCTCACCCTCTTTCCGGTCCACGATTTCGGGAGATAGACCCCGCGTCCGGCGATTGTGATCTACACATTCGCATATCGGATCGGGTTCTGGCCGCCTTTGCCAACGGAATACCCGACATACTCCTCCCGAATATCTCCTGCCACCTTGCCGGAGAACTCCCATCTTCCGCTGTCCCTGAACCCGGATGAATCCCTCGTCTCGTACGCGAGCGTGCCGGCCGCATGCCATCTGTCGATGCGGTAGACCTCCCTGACCACGCCCTGGTAGACGGCCATCGCGTACTCAACCTCGTCCCTCCGCTCACCGACCTTCCAGATGCCACGAGTTGATTCGTACAGTTCCAGCGGCGCCATGTCGCCCCGGTACCGCTGGTTTATCGTGATCAGCATGGCTTTGTGACGCACTGCCACCGGTGTCGCTGCAAGCAGGTCGAGAAGCTCCCTTGACGCGATACTTCCAAAGCCGGAATTATGGTGGCCCGCGATACGATTGGTCAACGGTGGAATCCCTATCAGATCTATGGCTGCAGCCTCGATCAGGGTCGCATCCGAATCGGAGACCCCATAGCGCAGGAAATCGATCCGTGGCTCCATGCCGTACCGCCGGAGCTCTTCAATCCGGGCGACTTTCTCGCACTCGGAGTCATCGGACAGATGATGAAGAAAGCGATCTCCGGATCCCTTGCCGACATAAAACGGTTCGCCGTTCCGCGGGTCGATGTAGACGTAAACGTACGACTTCAACGTCGCGATCATATCGTCGGTCAGCCACGTCGACCTTGGGCCGGCCGGTTCAGTCGTTTGCATTCTCCCTCATCTCGGTGATCACCCAGTCGATGACGTCGAGAAACCGTGCCAGGACTCCGTCCGCCAGAAGCAGGTCCAGCCTGATCGAGGCACACCCGCCGGGGGCATCTCCCGGGATGTCGATCCCGGGGATCTGGTTCAGCCGCCGCGCGAGTTCGCGCCGTGTATCAGGGGCATCGAACGGCGGCTGGTACTGGAGATACTCCAACTGGACGTCGACGAGCCCGTTCGTCCAGACGCTGATGGAGTTGTAGTTGTAGCCGTCCACGACGAGGACCGGTGTGAACGACCCCCAGACATTCCCCCTGCCCCAGCGCACCGTATCGGTGCTCTCCTTTGCCCACCCGAGCAGGGCCTTTGCAATGGGAACAACGTCGGGGCTGGCCTGGTGCTCCAGCCGGGCCATGAACTCCCCCTCAGTCCACCGCCGACCGAGACGGGTCCCGGGCTCGGGCATGACGCACCGCTCGGGCCCGCAGTAGAAGAACGGTACCTCCAGCTCCCGTGCGTGGTCCCGGACCTCCTCGAAGCCGGACGCGGTCATCCTCTCCCCAGGTTTCTTCGCCGTGTCGATCACGACCATCACCGGGACCATCGTCGTGCCCCGGAGCCGCAGTTCTTCCCGGAAAGCGTCCAGTTTCGCGATGTCGCTGATGATCTCGCCGGGCCCGAGCCGGCCGGCGTCCCGTTCGGACGCCTTCACCTCGACGGCGAGCAGGAGGTGCTCGGCCGTCTTTTCATAGTTGCGCCGGCGCCAGTCACAAACGATGTCCCCGTGGAAGATCACCACGTCCGGGAT
The DNA here is from genome assembly GCA_964461885.1 of uncultured Methanospirillum sp. Classification (GTDB taxonomy): domain Archaea; phylum Halobacteriota; class Methanomicrobia; order Methanomicrobiales; family Methanospirillaceae; genus UBA288. The sequence goes on from CAYWVY010000123.1 coordinate 3,702, forward strand.
CGGTTCGAACCCGCCGCGATACTCGGGGTGCTTCTTTTTATCGAGTTTCCTGAAGAGCGGGGTGCGACACCCCTCGAGCCAGATCTTGACGTTCATCCCGACCTGGCAGCGCGGCACCGCGCCCGTCGTGCGGAGAGCATGGTAGATCATGGCCTGGTA
>CAYWVY010000124.1:0-3801 GCA_964461885.1 uncultured Methanospirillum sp.
GGTCCATGACGACGAGGTCCTGCGCCAGGGTCATCGAGAACCGCTCCTCGCCCGGCCCCGTGCATGGCAGGAGGTGGTGTTCGGCGAGGTAGCGCTGGTCCCGGCGGACGTCGACATTGTAGCACTGCGCTCCGTAGTCCGTCTGCTGCAGAACCGCAGCGGCCACGTCCCTGCCGGCGTTGACACGCCAGCCCGGTTGTTCGTCGTGGATGGTCCTGACTGTCACCGGCTCCGCGCCGTACTCGGCGTCAAGCGCCTCGATGAGCTCCCAGTGGCGGACGGGGTCGGCGAGGGTGAGGAGGAATGATGGCGGACACGATGCCCGTTCGACCGCACCGCCCGGGCCCCAGAGCGCGACCCGGTCCCGCTCGACCGAGGTGTCGAGGATCCACATGGGATCACCCCCGACCCCGGTCGGACTCGACCGCGACCCGGGTCTCAACCAGCGGTCGCACGAGGACCCCCACTGTTGGCGGCAGTGATCGCTATAGCGATCACCACGTCCATCGCCGGCTGGTCTTCGGTTTTCAGCGCCCGGCGGAAGCGCCGCCAGCGCTCGAGCACGACCGGGAGCTCCGCGCGGCAGCTCATGCCACGCCTCCCGTCGTTGGTATCGGTCCCGTCCGACCACCGCGCAGGTACCGGGGAGAGGAGGAGGGGCCGCTTCCGTCTACATCCATCACGAATCCAAATGACGATGTGGTGCCGCCATCATGACCATAGTGGCCGGCGATCAGGTCAGTGTCGGCGGAAGTAATGAATGAGGAAGGTCGCGGTGTGAAAGTGAACGCGCCTCGCTGTCTGCCATAGGTTCCGGGCGCAAGCCCGCAAACGCCGCACCGATCCACTCCGTGAGCGCGGCGTCCGGGTCACGCGGCCGGGAGGGTGAAGAAGAAGGTCGACCCCTCGCCCGGCGCCGACTCGACCCGGATCGAACCGCCGTAGCGCTCGACGATCTTCTTGACGACGGCCAGGCCGATCCCGGTGCCCTCGTACTTGTCGTGGGTGTGGAGCCGGCGGAACATCTCGAAGATCCGGTCGAAATACTGGGGCTCGATCCCGATCCCATTGTCCGAGACCGAGAACTCCCACATGCCGTTCGCCCGTTTCGCGGCGATCCGGATGTCGAGCGGCACCTCCGGCCGCCGGTACTTGATCGCGTTGCCGACCAGGTTCGCAAAGACCTGTTCCAGCTGCCGGGGGTCGGTGCGGACGGTCGGCAGCGGCCCGACGGTCACGGTCGCCCCGATCTCCCGGACCAGGCCGTTGAAGGTCACGAGCGCGTCCATGACCGTCCGGCCTGCGCCGACGGGGACGGGCTCGCCGGCCTGGGTCTCGATCCGCGAGAACTGGAGGAGGTCGCGGATCAGGGCCTGCATCCGGTTCCCGCCGTCGACGATGAACGCGATGTACTCGTCCGCGTCCTGGCCGAGCTGCCCCCTGTACCGCCGCTCGAGGAGCTGGGAGAAGGAGACAATGGTGCGTAACGGCTCCTGCAGGTCGTGCGAGGCCACGTACGCGAACCGCTGCAGCTCCTCGTTCGACCGTTCGAGCCGGTCGGCGTACTGCTTCAGGTCCTGTTCGGCCTTCTTCCGCTCGGTGATGTCGGTATGCAGCGCGAGGTTGGCCACGTGCTCCCCGTGCTCGTTGAAGATCGGGGAGGCGCTGTACAGGGTCCAGACGGCCGAGCCGTCCCGGTGGCGGAACTTGAACTCGCCCTGGAGGACCTCGCCCCTGCGGAGGTCTCCCCGGGCCCGGCATACCTCCGGGCACCAGTCGTCAAACGTGAGATCCAGGCTCGACAGGCCGACGATCTCTCCGGCCGGGTAGCCCAGGAGCTCACCCATCCGCCGGTTCGCGTAGGTGAACGGGCCGTCGGGCAGACTGATGGCGATCCCCTCAGAGGCCGTCTCGACGATGGTCTGGTATCTTGTCTCGCTCTCGGCCAGCGCCCGTTCGGTCTCCCTGAGCGCTGTGATGTCGAGCGCAATCGCGACGCCGCCGGTGACGGCCCCCGCTGCGTCCCGGATCGGGGTCGAGAAAGCGATCTGCGTGCCCCGGGTGCCGTCGAAGCGCTCGAAATCCATGACCATCTCCGTCACGGGCTCGCCGTGCAGCGCACGGACGAGCGGGTAGTCGGCGACCGGTATCAGTTCGCCCGTGCCCTGCCGGCAGAGTCTGTACACCGCGTACTCTTCGACGCGCCGGGCGAGCGGGGCCGCGCCCCCGTAGATCCTCACGGCAGTTCTGTTCGTGAGGACCATGGTGCCGTCCGCGTCCGCCACCCAGACGCCGACGGGCAGCGCGTCGAGGATCGCCTGGAGCCGGGCGTTCGCGTGCGCGAGCTCGGCCGTCCGCTCGCGGACCCGCTCCTCGAGCCCGGCGTTCGCCTCGCGGAGCGCTGCCTCCAGGTGCCGTTCCTCGGTGACGTCCCGGTCCATCTCCAGGACCATGGTCGTGCCGTCGGCGTCGGGAAACGGGAGGTCGTTCGCCTCGACGATCCGGCCGTTCGGCAGGGCGACCTCCCAGCGGTGGGGCTTGCCCGTCTCGAGGACCCGGAACGACTCGCAGAACGGGCACGGTTCCGGCAGATCGAAGCAGCCCTCGTGACAGAGCCGGCCCGCGCCCGCGCCGAAGGTCTCGCGGAAGCAGCGGTTGGCGAACGCGATGCCGTAGTCCCGGGTCAACAGGCAGATGGCGACCGGGAGGATCTCGAGCACCTCGAAGAGCCGCTGCCGCTCCTCCGTGACCGCTCTGGCGACCGCGAGTTCTGCCTCGCTCGCCCGGAGCGCCTCCTCGGCCCGGGCCCGTTCGGCCGCGCTCCAGACCCGGTCGCCGGCCTCCCGGACGAGCTCGACCTCGGCGTCCGTCCAGGAGCGGGGCCGGGCACTGTGGACGGCGAGCACGGCCGCGAGCTTCCCGTCGCGCATGACCGGCACGCCGAGCGACGACCGGATGCGAAGGGCGCAGTGCTCGTCGGCCGCGTCCTTGTCCAGCGCGGTCGTGACGTCGGTCGTCCGGCGGACCTCACCCCGCCGGTAGAGGTCGCCGATGCCGAAGTCGTCCATGCGGAAATGGCCGGTCGCAGGCGGGACCGTGCCGTCGTTCCAGTCGGACGAGACCGTAGCGCACTCGCCGGCGTCGTCGATCTCGCAGTAGACGACGCCGTTCGCACCGAGGTGCCGGCCGACTGTCTCCGCGGCGACGGCCGTGAGTTCCTGGACGGAGGAGAGGTCGCGGAGGCGATCGCCGAGCGCGAGGAGAAACGTTTGCCGGTGTTCGCTCTCGGCGAGCGCCGCCTCGGCCCGGTTGCGCCCGGTCACGTCCTGCCAGACGACGAGGGCACCGGCGATCGCGTCCCCGTTGCGGACCGGGGAGGCCGTGGCCAGGATCTGGATGGTCCTGCCGTCGGCGGCCGTTATCGAGAGCGGGACCCAGGCCACCTCTTCGCCCGCGAGCACCCGGGAGGCCGGCAGCTCTCCCGGCGCGAGGGGCGAGCCATCCACGTGGCGATGGCGGAAGGCGCGGACCACGTCCGCTGCTGAGCACCCGGCGAGCTTCCGGCCGGCAAGGGCCTCGGCCAGGTCGTTCGCGGCCGCGATCCTGCCGTCGTCGCCGTACAGGAGCGCGGGCAGCGGGATGGCATCGAGCGGGACGGATGGCAGTGGCATGGGTTGAGATGCGGGCGGGGGACTGTATCGATCACCTTACCCAAGAGCAGATAATGGTTCGCGTCGCCCGGCCGACGTGTCCGCCGGGTATGCCCACTCCGATGGGGCCGTCACGCGGCCGGCAGGGTGA
>CAYWVY010000125.1:0-3635 GCA_964461885.1 uncultured Methanospirillum sp.
CGTCCACAACGCGGTCGGCGGCTACACGGGGTACACGGCGGCCGGGTTCTCCTGATGGGGGAGGCCGGGAGAAAAGGGAGGGGTATCAGCCGTAGAACCGGATCTTCCGGAGGACGCGCCTCGCCCGCCCCTTCTTCGCCGCCGGGGCGGGCGCCGCGGCCGGCCTCAGCTCGGGGCGCGGCCGGTCGTCGGCCCGCTCCAGGTCGATCGCGATCCGGCACTCCCGCTGGCAGGTGAACATCAGGGCCTGCCCGGGCTGGATCTGCACGGCGGCGGGGTCCATGGCCCCGTCCCGGCATTCGACGACGACCGGCCGGGCCCGGGCCGCGAGCCGGCCGGGCTCGGGGTACTCCACCGTCAGCTCCGCCCGGCCGCTCCCGAGGAGGTCCCGGACGCGGTAGGTTCCCGGCCGGATGAGGGCGGCGACGAAGAGGTCGCCGGCGCCGAGCGCCCGGCTGTCGAAGACCTTCGCCGGCTCCTTCTTTCGCTCCCTGCGGACGAGATCGACCGCGTACCGGCCGGATCCGGCCGAGACGGAGAGGACGAGGTGCCCCCCCACCGCGAGGGAGAACGCCGCCGGGCAGTCGCCGGGCGCGCCGCCGGCGGAGCCGTCGAGGGCGGCGAGATCGATGGTCGCCTGGCGGGGGAGGGCGTCCCCGGCCGCGGCGGGGGCCTCGGGGCCGTCGCGGACGCTCACCAGGAAGGTCCCGACCCTCGCCTCGCCGCGGTACACCGTGCCCCGGTAGTCGCCCTGCTCCGCCATCCTGTGCACGATCGAGTTCATGATGCCAAGCGCGCCGCTGTCGGTCGTCACTTCCCTGAAGATAGATCTGTCAAGTACGGATCTCATGGTCAGTCCCCCACGTCTCCTTCGATGACCAGTTCGCGAGAGTTCACCGCGACCCCGATGAACTCGATAGGGATCCTCACCGGGACCAGGGCCCCGTCCTGCTCCAGGGCCGGGTACGGGTCCTCGATCTCGAGGATGCCCGGCAGCTGGTTGGCGAGGTAGTCGTAGAGGGCGTTCAGGAGCCCGCTGAAGATCCCGAGCTGGCTGATCCCGTCGATCAGCCACTCGCCGATGTCGTCCGGGATATCGAGGACGACCCGGATGATGTTCTCGATCCCGCCCAGGAGGGCGTTGACGAGGTCGATCGCCCAGCCCGGCGCCCCGACCGAGCTGAGGAGGCTCTCGATCTGGTCCGCGACGAGGTTCTCGAAGAGGTCCCCGACCGTGTCCGCGATGTCGATGATGTCGAGGTCGAGCGGCAGCGTCGGGACGACCACGATCTGCCACCGGTTGTGGGTCCCCGAGCCGACGCCGTAGAAGGGCCGGATGCGTGCGCTCACTCCCACCTCGGAGGTGATCAGGCCGCCCAGGTTGAGCGGGACGGCGATGTCGGGGTTGCCGGAGAAGAAGCACCACGACGGGAGCGTGACGCACTCGGCGCAGCCGGTGAGGGGGACGTCGCAGTCGGGCCATGGGGGGAGGACGCAGGCCTCGCCGCCGCCGACGCAGCGCTCGGGGATGTTGATCCCAATCGTGAGCCCGAGCGAGTCCCACTTGACGTCGAGCTCCTCGATCACGATCGTCCCGTCGTCCCGCATCTCAAACGAGCCGCCCTCAAGGTGCGCCGCGACGCTGTAGGTGGCCGTGAACGGGCCGAAGCTGCCGCTCCCCGTCTTCGTGAACCGGAACCCCCTGACGATGGCCGTGTAGATCTCGCCGAACGCGCCGGCCGAGACGGCGGCCGTCAGGTCGAAGGTGCTGGTCCGCGTCCGCGGACGGACAGTCCGGGTCACGGTCCCGCCGGGTCCGCCTCCCCCGCCCGGGCCGCCCCCGCCGCCGGGGGAGACCACGATATCGAGCTCGATCTCGTCGAGGTTGACGAAGGCCTTGATCTGGTTCTCCTCGATCGCGGGGTTGTTGGGCACCGCGGTCGACGCCGAGACGGTGAGGGTGCCCAGGTCCTCGGGGATGGTGATGGCGTCGAAGACGAAGGCGGAGACGGCCTCGCCGATCTTCGGAAGGAGGCCCCGGTTCAGGGCAAGGAGGGCGTAGCACTCGATCATCGCCTCGAGGGCGTCCGGCTTGAGCTCGGGGATCTCGATACCGATCACGTTCATGGCGATGCGCTGGTTCCCGATCGGGCCGGTGATGTCGCAGGCGCCGGTCGCGACGAGGGAGAGGCAGGCGCAGTCGATCTCGGCCCGCTCGCCGCGGGGCCCGCGGCGGAGGGGGGGCCAGATCCGGGTCCGCGGTTCGCAGATGAGGCCGGCGCAGCCGGCGAGGCAGAGCGCGAAGGTCTGGTCCGCGAGCGGCGGGTGCAGCTCCGGGGGGAGCGTGACGGCGTCGCCGGGGGCGAAGTCTATCGCGGCGCAGGTCGCCTGCGCGATGTAGTCGAGCGAGAGGTTCGTCCCGAACACGGGCAGGGGATCGGTCTGGGTGATCAGCGGGTTGCCGGCCCGCACGACCGCCGGCGCCGCGGGGATATCGCAGCAGGCGGGCCGGGGGTCGGTCACGGGCCGGATGGAGCCGTAGTTGAAGAGCGACGGCCGCTGCAGCATGACGTGGCGCACCAGCCGGTTGATGCCGGCGTCGTGCAGGGCGACGTAGAGGTCGGCGTTCTCGGTGAAGGTCATCGCCGCTCACCGGGCCTGGGAAAAGCTCGTTCTCGATGGTTCAACGTGTTCACCTGTGCCGCCCCTATCCCGGTCACGATAGAAATAAGTATCGTAATGATACGGATTGAAACGTCTCCGTGAGGTCGGCACGACCTCGTTTCACCGCGGATTCTGTCGCAGTTCGCCTCCGGGTCCGCCGGGGCGGCGGTACACGGCCCCCGGCTCGCCGCGGCCGATCTCGCCCCGTTCGTCCCTGTCTCCGGTCACCCGGTCCGGGAGATGACCGCGTCGTACCCGCCGCCGGGCCAGTCCCAGCGGCCGGTGATGATGCTGCCGTCCTCGCTGAATTTCCCCCGGAACGCCGCCGGAGAGCCCACGTACCCGCCCCAGATCGTGACGGCGCCGTCGTCGCCGACCTCGTAGATGTACTCGAAGTGGTTGCCCGTGTTGTCGAAGAAGTGCGAGGTGCAGTCTTTCGGCCCCCGCCCCTCCCAGTCGCGGCCGTACCCGATGACCTCGATCCCTTTGACCGGCTGCCCGGCGTGGTCGAGGTCGACGTGCTGCAAAAGGAAGTAGCCGCCCTCCATCCACTCGAAGGCGAGTGTGCCGCGGATCTCGCCGTACTCGGCGGCCTCGCGCCCCTCCACGGTCCAGGTGCCGGCGAACCGGTCCAGGCGCCTGAGCCTGGGGTCCGGCGCGGGCGGCTGCTCCGGCCCGGCGCCGGGCTCGACCTCCGCCGGCCGGGGAGGCTCCGAGACCTGGTAGATCAGGACCAGGTTGCCGACCGTGTCGTCCAGGACGGCCCTCGTCACCGGGCCCACGGTCGTCGGCTCCTGGGTGAACCGCACGCCGAGCCGCTTCATCCGCTCGACTTCGGCCCGGAGGTCGTCAACGGCGAAGGCCGTCGCGGGAGCCCCCCTGCTCGCGGACCGACGCCTGGTATGCCCGGGCGGCCGGGTTGTGGTCCGGCTCGAGGAGGAGTTCGACATCGTCCGGGCCCTCGGGCGAGA
>CAYWVY010000126.1:0-3611 GCA_964461885.1 uncultured Methanospirillum sp.
GCGATCGCCTGGACGACTGGGAGGCCCTGGTCCGCCGGGTCTCCCGGCTCTGCGGCGCCGAGATCGATTCGGCCGAGGTCGCGGCAGGTTTGCGTGAACTCATCGCCGCGAAGGCGTGACCGGTGAGAAAAGGGGTTAGAGGTGGTTGAACAGCCAGACAACGTCGGCGAAGTCGATCCGGCCGTTGCCGTTGTAGTCGAACGCCTCGAGCGGCTCGTTGGTCGCGATCCAGGCTATCTGGTTGAAGAAGAGCACGACGTCCGCGAAGTCGGCCCGGTTGTTGCCGTCCAGGTCGTCGTACAGCCCGTTGCCGTCGGTGTCGACGGGGGGTGCCGACCCGCCGGGGATCAGCGCCACCGTGGGGAGATCGGCCCACGCGAACTTCAGGTCGTGGTTCCTGGTATTCCAGTAACTGATGCGGGGGTTGCCCGCGCCGTCCAGCGCGAGCGACGACTGCCACCCGACCTCCCCCTCCGGGTCCACCGTCTCGGCGTGCCAGCCCGCGCCGTCCAGCCACGCGTACTTCAGGTCGAAGGTATCCAGCCTGTAATAACTGACGCGGGGGTCGCCGGCGGCGTCCAGCGCGAGCGAGGTGAAGAACCCGGCACTCCCCGCCGCGGACACCGTCGCGGTGTGCCAGCCCGCTCCGTCGCGCCAGGCGTATTTCACGGCGGCGTTCGCGTAGTCGTGGTAGCTGATACGGGGGTCGCCGGCGGCGTCCACCGCGATAGAGGTCTGACTCCCGACATCGCCCGGATGGTCCACGGTCGCGGTGTGCCAGCCCGCGCCGTCGCGCCAGGCATACTTCAGGAGACCGTTCTGGTCATCCGTGTAGCTGATGTGCGGGGTGCCGGCGGCGTCCACCGCGATGGAGGAGGACCCCGCGACGGTGCCCGACGTGTCCACGTCCATGGTGTGCCAGCCCGTGCTGTTGTCGTGCCACGCGTACTTCAGGCGCCCGCGCCAGACGTCGCAGTAGCTGATGTGCGGGGTGCCGGCGGCATCCAGCGCGAGCGACGATTCGTACCCGACGAGTCCGGTCGCGTCCACCGTCGTCGTATGCCACCCGGTTTTGTCCTTCCACGCGTACTTGAGGTTCACGTACCCGTTCCTGTCGTCGGAGTAGCTGATCCGGGGTTTCCCTGCGCCGTCGAGCGCCAGCGACGGCTGGGTGCCGGCACTGCCGACCGTGTCGACCCTCGCCGCGTGCCATCCTGTGCCGTCGCGCCATGCGTGCTTCAGGTCGCGGCTCGTTTTGGCGATGTAGACGATGGTGGGGAGGCCGTTGCCGTCCAGCGCGAGCGACGTGGACGACCCGACGTCGCCTGCCGTGGTCACCGTCTCGGTATGCCATGCCAGGCCCGATGCCGGCCCCGCGCCGAGCGTGGCGAGCAGCAGCGCGACGGCGACGAGGAAGAGGGGCGCCCGAACGAATCCCTGTACCATACACCAGTCCTGCGAGAGAGGAATACTTAAACTGATAGACGAATCCCGGCGCCTGCGGGTAAAAATGGGACTAGAGATTGTTGAACAGCCAGACAACGTCGGCGAAGTCGATCCGGCCGTTGCCGTTGTAGTCGAACGCCTCGAGCGGCTCGTTCGCCGCGATCCAGGTCATCTGGTTGAAGTAGAGCACGACGTCGGCGAAGTCCTTGCGGTTGTTGCCGTTCACGTCGTCGTACTTCCCTGCGACCGTGATACAGGTGGGCAGACCGACCGCTCCGGGGATGGTGAAGACGGTTCCGAGGGTCGGGGTCGGCGTCGGGGTCGGCGTCGGCGATGAGGGAACCCCGGAAGGATCGAGGGTGAAATAATCGAAGTTCATCGCGTTTCCGTGGTAGGTGAACTGGATCATGTTCAGACCGGGCTTGAGCCGGAGCGTGGCGTTCGCGAACGCATACGAGTCTTTCGACCCCGTCTCTGGAACGGCGACGTCAATGCTGCCGGTCATCCCGGCCACGGTCACCGTGACCGTCTGGCCGGCGGCCCAGCCCGCGAGGCGGAGGCTGAGCGGGTAGTTATAGTCCTCCGCGGCCCCGCTCCAGACCGGGTACCGGGTCCATTCGCCCTCGGCGATGGAGGTGACAACGTATCCCCGTGTCTCGAACGGGGCGATGTCGACGTCGTCCTGGCGGTAGGCGCCGCCGCTGTTGCCGGGGGTCGTGTCGTGGTACGCAACGCCCTCGCCGCCGACGTCGTAGTCCTCGGCCTGGACCCGGATCAGCCCGCCGTAGAGCGGCATTACCCGGATGTAGTCGGTCATCGTGGCCGTCCTGTCGCTCTGGAACAGACTGCTGACGGTCAGACGGACCGTGTACAGCCCGGGGCTGGTGTAGGTATGGAGCGGGTTCTTCGCGGTGGAGAACTGGCCGTCACCGAAGCTCCAGTTCCACGCGGTCGGGCCCCCCTCGGTCATATCGGTGAACTGCACGGAGAGCGGGTCGTTTCCGGCTTGCGGGCTCGCCGTGAACCCGGGAACCAGGGGCGGCAGCACGGTGATGTAGTCCGTCTTCATGACCGTCCTGTCGCTCTGGAGCGGACGGCTGACGGTCAGACGGACCGTGTACAGCCCGGGGGCGGTGTAGGTATGGAGCGGGTTCTTCGCGGTGGAGAGCTGGCCGTCGCCGAAGCTCCAGAACCAGGAGGTCGGCCCGCCGGCCGTTGTATCGGTGAACTGGACCGAGAGCGGGGGGTCCCCGGCCCTCGGGCTCGCCGTGAACCCGGGAACCAGGGACGGCAGCACGGTGATGTAGTTCGTCTTCGTGACCGACGTGCTTTCGAATCCGGGATAGGTGACGGTCAGACGGACCGTGTACAGCCCGGGGCCGGTGTAGGTATGGAGCGGGTTCTTCGCGGTGGAGAACTGGCCGTCGCCGAAGCTCCAGTTCCACGCGGTCGGCCCGCCGTCCGTTGTATCGGTGAACTGGACCGAGAGCGGGCGGTCCCCGGCCCGCGGGCTCGCCGTGAACCCGGGAACCAGGGACGGCAGCACGGTGATGTAGTCCGTCTTCGTGACCGACATGTTTTCGAATCCGGGATAGGTGACGGTCAGTGAGACCGAGTATGTGCCCGGATCACTGTATGTATGACTCGCATTCCGGGTCGAGGAGGTCTGATGGTCGCCGAAGTCCCAGCTCCAGGACGTCGGGGCGCCCGTCGAGGTGTCGGTGAACGTCACGGTGAGGGGATTGAAGCCGGTCACCGGGGTGGCCGAGAAACCGGGGACGGGGACGAGGGCCTTCAGCGCGAGGCTGTGATAGCCCCGGCGGCGACGGCCGTGTACCCGGTGCCCGCCGGCGCCTGCGACACCTGTCCCTCAACATCACTCCCCCAGCTGACGATCGAACCGTCGGCCTTCAGCGCGAGGCTGTGCCATGTCCCGGCGGCTATGGCCGTGTACCCCGTGCCCTCCGGCGTCTGCGACACCTAGCCGTACTCATTCCATCCCCAGCCGACGATCGAGCCGTCGGCCTTCAGCGCGAGGCTGTGACCATACCCACCGGCAACGGCCGTGTACCCTGTGCCGGCCGGCGTCTGCGACACCTGGCCGTAAGTGTCATACCCCCAGCCGACGATTGAGCCGTCGGCCTTCAGCGCGACGCTGTGATAAA
>CAYWVY010000127.1:0-3596 GCA_964461885.1 uncultured Methanospirillum sp.
GGGTTGTGGTCCGGCTCGAGGAGGAGTTCGACATCGTCCGGGCCCTCGGGCGAGACGACTGTGAGCCAGCGGCGCTGTCCAACCGGGACGTCGGTCCGCTTCACGAAGCCCAGGACGCCGGTGTAGAATGCGAGGGCCTTCTCCTGGTCGTCGACGAGAACGCTGCTGAGTGTGATCTTCATGGTACACTCCCCGCTGCCCACGATGCGGGCTGGAGATGATAAACGCTTCCCCGGCCCGGGCGGGGGCCGGCGCAGCGCCCTTCAAATACTTCCCGGGCCCGTACATCCATAACCGGGACAAACAGCCATGGAAGCGCGAACTCCACCCGACGACGGAACGGCCGGGAAGCTGGCCGCACTGCGAGCGGAGCTCGAACGGCTCGGCCCGGTCCTGGTCTCGTACTCGGGCGGTGTGGACTCGGCCCTGCTGGCCGTGGTCGCCCGCGAGGTCCTCGGCGATGAGATGGCCTGCGCCTTCCTGGACGGCCCCCTGGTCCCGCGCTCGGCCGCGGCGGAGGCTCGGGAGATCGCGGCCCGCCACGACCTCCCGCTCGCCGTGATCCCCTTCGACCCGCTCGGCCTCCCGGGCGTCGCCGCGAATCCCCGCGACCGCTGCTACCACTGCAAGAAGGCCCTCGCCGGGCTCCTCGGGCCCGCGGCCGCGGCACGGGGGCTCGGGGTTGTCGTGGACGGCGTGAACTGCTCGGACCTCGGTGAGCACCGGCCGGGGCTCGCTGCCTGCGCCGAGGAGGGGATCGGCCACCCCCTCGTCACGGCGGGAATCGATAAGGAGGAGGTCCGGGCGATCGCCCGGTCTCTCGGCCTCTCCTTCGCAGAGAAGCCGTCTGCGGCCTGCCTGGCCTCCCGCGTCCCGTACGGCGAGCCCCTGTCGCCGGCTCTGCTGGCGCGGATCGAGGCGGCGGAGGAGGCGCTCCGCACCCTCGGGTTCCCGCGGGGCCGCGTCCGGGCCCACGGCCCCCTCGCGCGAATCGAGGTGCCAAGAGCCGATCTCGCCCGGGCGCTCGAGGCCGCCCCCCTCCTCGTCTCCGCCGTGAAGACGGCCGGGTTCGCGTACGCGGCCCTCGACCTCGAGGGCTACCGCACGGGGGCGATGGACGAGGCCCCCAAAGACTGATACTCTCCGGCGCACCCCTGATCCCCATGGCCCGTATCCACGACGACATCACGCAGACGATCGGCCGGACTCCCCTCGTCCGGATCAACCGCATGGCCGCCGGCCTGCCCGGCACGGTGCTGGCCAAGATCGAGTCGTTCAACCCGTCCTCGAGCGTCAAGGACCGGGTCGCGCTCGCCATGATCGAGGCCGCCGAGGAGGCCGGGCTGATCCGGGAGGGGACGACGATCGTCGAGCCGACGAGCGGGAACACGGGTATCGGCCTTGCCATGGTCGCCGCGGCCCGGGGGTACCGCCTCCGGCTCGTGATGCCCGAGACCATGTCCGTCGAGCGGCGGCAGCTCGCGGCGGCCTTCGGAGCCGAGCTCGTCCTCTCGCCGGGGGCCGAGGGGATGAACGGCGCGGTGGCGCGGGCGCTGGCGATGGCCGAAGCCGAACCGGACGCGGTCTACATCCCCCAGCAGTTCCGGAACCCCGCGAACCCCGAGGCCCACCGCCGGACCACGGCCGAGGAGCTCTGGGAGGAGACGGACGGCGGGATCGACATGCTCGTGGCCGGTGTGGGCACGGGCGGGACGATCACCGGGATCGCGGAGGTGCTGAAGGCCCGCAAGCCCTCGTTCCGCGCGATCGCGGTCGAGCCGTCGGCCTCGCCGGTCCTCTCGGGCGGGAAGGCCGGGCCGCACCGGATCCAGGGGATCGGCGCGGGCTTCGTGCCGGAGGTGCTGAACCGCGGGGTCGTGGACGAGGTCGTACAGGTCACGAACGAGGACGCGTTCGCGACGGCCCGGCGCCTGGCCCGGGAAGAGGGGATCCTGGCCGGCATCTCCTCGGGCGCGGCGCTCCGGGCCGCGCTCCAGGTCGCGGCCCGCCCCGGATCGGCCCAAACGACGATCGTCGTGATTTTGCCGGACACGGGCGAGCGGTACCTCTCGACCGGCCTCTTCGGAGAGTAGGCGGCGTCAGTCCGGGCCACCGCAGACCGGGCACCCGGGCCGCGCGTCGACCGCGATCTCCTCGGCCCGGCCGGCAAGGCCGTCCCAGAGGAGGAGTCGACCTGTGAGGAGCTCGCCCTCGCCCGTCAGGTACTTGATGACCTCCGTTGCCTGGATGCAGCCGATGACGCCCGCCGTCGCCCCGAGGGCGGGGACGACCTCCCCGGGTGGGACTTCTCGAAAGAGGCAGGCGAGGCAGGGGCCCCGACCCGGGACGCAGGTCGTGGCCTGGCCGTGGAATCCCCGGATGGCGCCGTGGAAGAGGGGGATGCCCCGCACCTGCGCGACCCGGTTCAGCACGAACCGAGTGGGGTAGTTGTCCATCGCGTCCACGACCCCGTCCGCGTCCCCGACCAGGTCGGCCGCGTTCTCCTCCGTGATCGCGGCGCGGACGCCCTCGACCTGGATCGAGGGGTTGAGCGCCCGGAGGGTCTCGACGCCTGACTCGACCTTGGGCCGGCCGAGGTCGCCCTCGCCGTGGAGCACCTGCCGGTTCAGGTTCGAGCGGTCGACCGTGTCACAGTCGACCAGGGTCAGCCTTCCCACGCCGGCCGCCGCGAGGTAGATCGCGACGGGCGAGCCGAGCCCGCCCGCGCCTGCGACCACGATGTGCGCGCGCTTCAGCCGCGCCTGGCCCGCCTCGCCGAAGCTGAGGAGCTGCCGGGCGTACCGCTCGCGCTCGGCGGGGGTGAGGGCGGCCGTTGCCTCGTCGTCGGAGGACCTGACCATGCAGTCAAGAGTATGCGGGGAGAGGCTGATTAACCTTCTTTCCCGGGACGAGGGGGCCGCGGGGACGGAACGGCCCGTTCAGCCGGCCGGCAGGGTGAAGAAGAAGGTCGAGCCCTCGCCGGGCGTGGACTCGACGCCGATCCGGCCGCCGTGCCGCTCCACAATCTTCCGGACGACGGCGAGGCCGATCCCGGTCCCCTCGTACTCCTCGCGGGTGTGGAGCCGCTGGAAGATCACGAAGATCCGGTCGAAGTACTCGGGCTCGATCCCGATCCCGTTGTCTGCCACGGAAAAGCGCCAGAGGCCGTTTGCCCGCTTGGCCGAGATCCTGACCCGGCACGGAATGTCCGGCCGGCGGTACTTGAGGGCGTTGCCGACGAGGTTCGCAAAGACCTGCTCGAGCTGGGCCGCGTCGGCCAGGACCGTCGGCATCTCGCCGACCTCGATCGTCGCGTCGGCCTCGCGGATCGGCGTCTCCATCAAGCGGAGCGCGTCGGCCACGACCTTCCCAGCGTCCGTCGAAACGAGCGGCCTGGCCTTCGTCTCCACCCGCGAGAGCTGGAGCAGGTCCGTGATCAGGGTCTGCATCCGGTTCCCGCCCTCGACGATGAACGCGATGTACTCGTCCGCGTCCGCGTCGAGCTTTTCTCCGTACCGGCGCTTGAGGAGCTGGGAGAAGCTGACGATCGACCGCAGGGGCTCCTGCAGGTCGTGGCTCGCCACGTACGCGAACCG
>CAYWVY010000128.1:0-1435 GCA_964461885.1 uncultured Methanospirillum sp.
TACTGTGTACTCACTGGAGTACACAATTATTGTGTACTCACCTGGGTACACAGTTCCCGGAAGCGGGAGGGAATCCACGGCGACGGGCACGAGCAGCGGGATGTCCCCGCACGGCCGCCGGTCCAGGCGATCCGGCCGTCCTGGTCGACGTATGAGATCGTGCCGGCTCATCCGAGGCCGGCCGGAAATCCTCCACGGCCCACTATTCGGCAGACACGGAAGATCTCCCTCGCGCCGTATCGGGGCGAGCAGCGGGATGATCGGCCGGCAGCGGGTTCGCTTCCGCTCTCCCGCACGCGGGATATGCATCGAACCGGGTACCCGTTGGTGGGTAACCGGATGGATGGTCTTTCTCTTCTCTTCTCTTCTCTTCTCTATTGTACGATCAGGTGGGTACCCAATACTACCCAATACCAGGGTACCACTGGGTACCCAGTTCGAGGCGGCGGGGACTGGTGAAGGGAGACATGCACGGGAACGAGCTGCGGGTAGACTCCGTGCGGCAAAAGGAATCGAGGAACGCCTGCCACTCCTCGGGTTTGAGGGCCGGCGCCGGCACGGGCGTGTCGCGGAGGACCGCCGCGAGGTAGAGGAGCCGGTCGTCCGGGAGCGCGAGCACGGCGTTCGGCGGGTCGCCGGCGAGCGGCAGGCGTGCGTGGAACTCGCGGAGACGGCCGGGGAGCGAGGGGTCAGGCGTGGCGGGCGTCATCACAAAAATGCATTGGCGCTCCGGCGCTCTATCCTTTTCCGTTCCGCTTGGTACCTGGCATGACCGTGCCCGGCACCGAAGACTGCCCTCGAGCACGATTGTAGGCAGACCTGCTGGAAGACGATCGATCCACTCCGTCAACGCGTAACCAATCGTCACCGAGCGTCAATCGATGCCCCCGCCCTCCCTCGACTTCGACCGCTCGAAATGAAACCAAAACCTCATCAGGATTACGTTCCTATCATCCACGAGGCTTCTGGAGCCATGGAGACGCGACGATGGGACCGATTCGAACACTGAGGATTCAAAATTTCCGCGGACTCGTCGATGTCGGTATCTCGCCCCGGAGAATCAACATCCTCGTCGGCCGCAATAACTCGGGCAAATCCTCGGTCCTGGAGGCCCTGGCTCTCCTGCTCTGTTCCAGAAACGGGTTCCTCGACAGCGGCGGAAACGACCTCTGGCGCTGCCTGACCCGGCAACGGTATTACGACCCGCGCTTTCTCATCAATACAGCGGCGGATCGAGCGGCGATCGAAGTATCGGACGAAGCGATGATCGCCTCGCTGGTGCTGGAGCAATATCGCACTGGGATCTCCGACGCGGCCGATGCCGCCCGGATCATGAATTATTATCGCGAGCGCGTGGAGAAGTACCTCGGCCAATATCTGTTACGAGGCCCCGGCAGATACCTGTCCCCTGACCCGGGCAGGTCCATGCATTCTT
>CAYWVY010000128.1:1535-3548 GCA_964461885.1 uncultured Methanospirillum sp.
TTACGAGGCCCCGGCAGATACCTGTCCCCTGACCCGGGCAGGTCCATGCATTCTTTTATCGACGCATACACTCGACAGACGCGGATCGACGCGACAGACCCCCTCCCGGACCAGGAGAACGAGGCTGAGATCAACGAAGTTCTCGATACGATGCGGACAGCTCTTCTCTCTGCTCTGATCGAGTCGGAAAAGATGGTAATCTCCCGCTCCGAAGGGGATGCGGTCACGGACCTGTATCTCTATCATCGTGGGGTAGCTAAGGGAGCAGATCGCCGCTCCGTAGTGTACCGGATCGCCAGGGAGATGCAGGGTGAGGGACCGGAACTCGTCTTCACGGAAGGCCGGACCGATCCGAAATGCGTCTTCGAGTTCGACCGATCGGTGTCCCCTTCGGAGATGAACCGCCTTCACGATCTTGTCGTCGAACAGGGCCGGATCCAGGCGACCCTCGGCTACCTGAAACGGCAGATCGGGTATCTAACCGATATCCGGAAGACCGATGAAGGGATCCAGGTCTTTCTCGAGGGGAAGGAGGGCCCGCTGCCGCTCAGCTCGATGGGCGAGGGATTCATCACTCTCCTCAAGACCGTCTTCGTCTCTTCCCTGATCGACGACGGCCAGGTGATCATCGAGGAGCCGGAGTACGCACTCCATCCCGGGTTCGTTGACCTCCTATCGAACCACATGCTCTCGGGCGGCCCGGGATTGCAGTACTTCGTCTCGACGCACAGCAACGACTTCGTCCGCTCGCTCCTCGAGGCTGCCGACGCCATGGGATGCCTGGACGAGGTCATCGTGCTGAGGCTGCACAAGAGGCTGGACACCCTCAACCCCGATCTCGAACCCATGGGTGGTGCCGAGGCGCTCACGGCGATGCGAGAGATCTGCCTCGACCTGCGGGGGATCTGAGGGTGCAGCACGTCCTCTGCGAAGGGAGAAACGACACGGTCTTTCTGAGTACGCTCGCAGATCTGGCCGGTGACAGAACGGTATTGTCGATAGACTCCGATGTCCAGGCGTTTCTCACCACGTTTATAAAGCCGTACTACGCGATGGCGTATCGCGCCGTTATCCTCGGAGACAGGGGTCGGGACGTCCTCATCTCCTCGTATGTCCCGCACCTGATACGGGACCTCTTCGGGAAGGTCCGCAGCGCCGATCTCACGATCGTCACGGATGACGATAACTCCTCTCACGACGAGCTCTTCGACGCGTATTCCGAGACCATCGGTTCATCTCTCCGCTCTCGCGGGCTCTCGGAGACGACGATCACAGCAGACACGACCGCGCGGACGTTCAGCGTGGTCTCATCACGGGATTCCTCGTATCGCGTCTCGCTCTCGTTTGTCTGGGTGCCGGTCAGCCTGGAGGCACAGGTGCGAGACGGCGCCCTTTGCCGATACGGGGGCCGATTCACCGCAGCGCGCCAGGAAGATCTCGGCAGGATGGATCCCCACCGGGCGATCGGGGCAATTGTGCTCGACCTGGGATGCACAACGGAGGACCTGATCCGCGAAAGCGTCAGGGATGGGTGGTTCGAGCGTGAGGAGTGGTTCCAGGAGTGCAGGTCGCGAATGCATGAGTTAGATCTATCGATGGGGTCCACAGCGGGCTGATCATCCTCGATGGCCGGTGCATCGGGGGACTCTTTTTCCGTTCCGAAAGACGGAACCATGCACGCCCACTCGCTATTTTCGGCGGCGAGCCCTTGTGCAAGATCAATTATTCCTGAAAGGCGCCCTCCGCCGCGAGCACGTCCCCCGGCCGGACCAGTAAATCAATATCGACCGACTGCCGAAGCGCCGGGTCGGGGTAGACCGTCCGCGCCAGGGCCGGCCCCTTCAGCAGCACCGACGGGATACCGGCGCCCTCGAGCGCGTCGACGACCGTTTGTATCTGCCGGCCGGCCCGCATCGTCCTCGCGGCCGCGTAGAGATAGACCCGGTTCAGCCAGGCCATGACCTCCGCCGGCGGCCGGCAGTCCTCCGGCCAGGCGCGGAGGCGGTACGCGAG
>CAYWVY010000129.1:0-3417 GCA_964461885.1 uncultured Methanospirillum sp.
GGCGGCCTCGTCGTCATGAGTATATCGACCCAGGTCAATGAGGGAAACCATACTATCACTATCTCATGCATCGTATGAAGGTGGCACTAATTAAAGAATCACCAAAAAGAAGTACCGGGGTAAAGTCTATTCAATCCCCTGGAGATCTACACGGCCGTAAGCGTGAACGTAGTCTCCTACATCGAGTTGGAGGTGGGAGTATTTTCTATCAATATTAATTAGCATCCTTCCAACTCCAAAATCGACAATGGCATTGTGCCATCGCTCGGCTTTCTCGGGATCGTCCGGGATGATGATCTCTTCTATGCGACCATTGAGATACCAATTAGGTCCATCAGAACCACTTTGAGGATCTAACGATGTATCTATGTCCATCACCGCGGTCTCATTTTTTTCCAGAGATAATACTAACATGACCAAGATGATATCTTTAGTTTCCTCAATCATATCAGGCGTGCAGAGCATACAAGCATCCAGGACATATTCTTGGATGCCATTGGCGAACTCGATAAGCACTAACTGAGTATAGACTCTCTCCATATACACAGCACTAGGTTCAGTACCCTTTATCTGAACTGAAAAAATGAGTTTTTCTTTCAAATCACCCTTCATATTACACCGTTATAGGATGCGCAGTCACAATGTATCCATTACTTCCAATGATGAGGCGTAGCGTTTTACCAGAAGTTGACTCCACGTAGTGATAGACTCCAATGTCATTGATCTTTTGCCCATATCTCGCCCCATCTAGGATAAGGTTCTTTATTGCATCCTGATCCTCATACGCAGGGCCGAAGACATCTCTAAACTGGTTGGTACCTTGATAGTAGATGTGGTTATTCTGGATATGAATCCACCCGGATCCACCTTTGTCATATACAGTTCCTAGGACCTCACCAGCAGCCGTACCAAGTTTTCCTTCCTCCAGCCAGATGACCCCCTCGTCCGCGCGTTTAGCCACCCTCATCATCTTGGTCGGCGTGAGTTTCTTTGTCTCATCGCCAACGAGATCGAGCACGTCATCGGCAGTAACACCATCCGCTGCTCTGACCACTCTCGTCCCCAGCCCCAGGAACGCTTCGTCGAGCAGGGCGACCTTCCCCGCCTCGCTCTCACCGCTCTCCAGGATCGCCTTGACGGCCGTCTGCCTGAACACGATCTTCCCAGACGTTTCTGCAGCCTCTTCCGCAGAGAGTGCGGCCAGATGCTTCCCAAGCTTCGCAGCGAATTTCACCCCGTCGCCGCCTGTCGGAACCAGCCCGATGAGGCAGATGACCGCCATCTCCTTGTCTCCCTGGGAGATGTACACCCCGGCATCCCGGATGTCGCCGACAAGGACGAAGCCGCTCAGCGACGAGCCGATCAGGTAGTAGACGTTGTCGTGGTTCTCCTCGGCGTAGGCACCCAGGGTGAACCCGAGGACCAGTTCGGCCGCCGCATGCTCCGGGCTGTACTCGTGGGTGCCGGCATCGCCAGGTTCCCCGTCTTTGCCGTCGACCCAGCCGTCACCGTCGGAATCGGAGTTGAGGGGGTCGGTGCCGTTGTCCAGTTCGTAGGAGTCGGTCAGGCCGTCGTGGTTCGAGTCGAGGCAGGGTCGTTGCCAAATCCGTCGCGATACCCATCCCCCTCGTAGGAGTCCAGCAGACCGTTTCCATCCTGATCGGCGTTACTCAAGGCCCCGGTCCCCGATGTGGTCTGGTCTCCGGCAACCAGCACCGTTGCAGTGAACGGCACGTAGCCGTTCTTCCGGGCGGTGACGGTACGGTTGCCGACGGAGCTGGGATGGCCAGCGAGACCTCGATAAGCAAGTGCCAGTCAGCTCGTACCTACGCTATGAATCCAGCAAAAAAGAGAAACCGAGATAAACCACCTACTTGACACTCTTCAGGTCGACACGACCATCGACCCGGACATAATCTCCTTCCTTCAGCTTACGAGAGAAATACCTTTTATCGATCTCGATCAAGACTTTTCCGAGCCCAAAATCGATGACGGCATCGTGCCACCGTTCGGCATCTTCGGGATCGTCCGGTATGTTGATCCTATCGATTCGCCCGTTGATCTCCATGAGGGGCAGCACAGAATCGGCGTAGATCTGCCGATCGTCAATCTCGATCTTCTCCAGAAAGTCAACTAGCATCCGCAGCACGACTTTTTCGGCTCGTCCGACCATCGCGGGAGTGCAGAGCAGATCATTGTCGAAGACCGAGGCATGGGTATCGTCTGCGAACTCGACAAGAACGACCTGCGTATACACGTGACCGTCGTACTCGGCGTCCGGCCTCACGCCCACGATGCGGACAGGGATCTCGAGGTCTTCTTTCAGTATGCCGGTTGGGATGCCCCACGTCTCGGGATGTGCCGTTACGATATACCCGCTGTCGGCGACAAGGAGGCGCAATGTTCTCCCGGAGGTCGGTTCCACGTAGCGGTATACGTTCTTCCCGACCTCGACACCATCCCGGGCACCCGTCATGATGAGGTCCTTGATGCCTTCTCGTTTCACGTAGTCCGGGCCGAACGCGGAATAAAACTGGTTGCCCGACGGCGTGTTGACATGATTCGCGACGATATGCGCCCACCCGTTTCCTCCCGTAATGTCCAGATCCCACACGCCACTTAGGTTGATCCAGCCTCTGAAGCTTATATAGTCCCCAATCCTGTAATCGGGAAACGAGGGAAGCTCTTCCCCGCAAATATCAGCATCAATGGTACCCATCCCTATATCAACAGTAAAGGCAGGGTGAACTGTATCGATAGCAACGATATCGCCAAAAAAAACAATGGGCTCATTCTCTTCACTTATCCAATCGTCAGGCGAGCGGTACCTGGAGTGAACGCCTTTCGCCGGTGATGCCAGTCTTTCGAAACGAGCACAGTACACAGAAACACCCAGTGTCCTGATCGTGCCTACCATCTCGTCCTTGCTCCTCATTTGGACGTCGTCGAACAGGTGAATTATCGTCCCGTCCTGCAGTTCGACATAGACAGTTTGATCATACACCTGCCCCTCATACACCGTTGAAGGTCTGTTTTTCAGGATCTTCGCTTTTGTTCGTGCTAGACGCATCCGCTTCACCCTGTCATCATGAACATATCTTGGATATCCTTCGAGACATCGGCAGCCTTTCTAGGATAACTGGTTACGATATATCCATTGCTGCCAACCACAGTCTGCAGATAATTGTCACCTACCTTTTTCCAATAGTTGCCCGGTTTTTGCGGGTCCAGTAATCCCGTCTTGGCACAATCCATAATCAGGAGGATAGCTCTTAACAATCGGGCATCTGGTTATCCCGAGGGATTCCTGTGGAACCTTTTTCGTTCTGTTTCTTCTGTGCCCGTATCCCTCGCTCAGGTCATCTGATCGCGAGAGCTATCGCTCTGCCTGTTCCCTTCGCTGGATAGTCCGGAGCT
>CAYWVY010000130.1:0-3372 GCA_964461885.1 uncultured Methanospirillum sp.
GTCTCTCGAACTCCTTCAGCAACCGGTGATAGCGCGGATTGGTCTCGTGGTGCACGGTCTGCAGGCGGGCCGTGCCGCCCACGTGGGTGACGGCCGGGATCGCCGACCTTTGCTCCTCGCGCACGTCGCAGACCTTCAGAATGAACGGGTCCGCCACCTCCTGCTCGAAGTACCGGGGGGTGTCCTCGATCGGGCAGGAGGGCGCGAAGGGCCGGAAGGCCTCCCGGTGCTTGACCTGCTCGTTGATCCGGTCCTTCATCTCCGGTATGGTCGGGTCGGCAAGGATCGAGCGGTTGCCCAGGGCGCGGGGCCCGATCTCCATGCGCCCCTGGTACCAGCCGATGATATTGCCGCGGTGCAGCAGGTCCGCGGTTGTCGCCTCGAGCATGTTGTCCGGGACGTACCGGAAGTTCAGCTTGCCCTCGTCGAGCGCCTTCTCGATATCGGCGTTGCCGTATACGGTGCCGACGAACGGGTTGTCGTGGACGTACGTGCGGGGCTGCCCGAGTACGCCGTTTCAGACGTAGTACGCGGCCCCGGTGGCCGTCCCGTTGTCCCCGGCCGCCAGCATGATGTACACGTCCCTGAACCCGCTCTCCCGCACCAGCCGGCCGTTGGCCACGCTGTTGAGCGCGACGCCGTCGGCGAAGACCAGGTATTCCTCCCTCGTGCGCTCTGCGCAGAGGCGCATCCGGCAGGCGCCACGCAATACTTCGGCAGATCCTCGCCGCCGGCGTTGCAGCCGGGACAGCGCTTCTATCGGCGCAGGCGGGCGCTGCAGACGCCGCGGATCATCCCTCAGGGCGCGATGACAGCAGCGTCGAACGGCGAGGCATACATGGGTTATCGAAACCCTGGGGGGACTTACGCCTTCCGGAACGCCCGCCGCACCCGGACCGAGTTCGCGTGGGCGTGAAGGCCCTCCGCGTCGGCGATGGTCTCGACCACGTCCCCGATCGCCTCGAGGCCCGCCGCGGATATGATCTGCACGGTGGACGTCTTCGTGAAGTGGCCCACGTTCAACCCCGAGTACGTCGCGGCGTACCCGGCCGTGGGAAGGACGTGGTTCGTCCCCGACGCGTAGTCTCCCGCGGCCACGGGCGCGTACGGCCCGACAAAGATAGAGCCCGCGTTCCGAACGGCCGAGAGGACCGAGAGCGGGTCCTCGACCATGATCGAGAGGTGCTCCGGGGCCACCCGGTCCATCGCGGCGACGGCCGCGTCGATGTCGGGGGCCGCGATGTACCCGGAGTTGAGGAGCGCCTGCACCATGATCTCCTTCCGGGGGGCGTCGGCGATCTGCCGGCCCAGCTCCTCCTCGACCCTCTCGATGAGTGCCGCGTCGGTCGTGATCAGGATGCAGGCTGCGTCGGGGTCGTGCTCGGCCTGGGCCAGGATGTCGCTCGCGACAAAGGCCGGGTTCGCCGAGCCGTCCGCGATGATCCCGATCTCGGAGGGGCCGGCCGGGAAGTCGATCTCCGCGTCCTCCCGCAGCAGCATCTTGGCGGCCGTTACGTACGCATTGCCGGGCCCGACGATCTTCCGGCACGACAGGATGGTCTCCGTCCCGAGGGCCATGGCGGCGATGGCCTGCGCGCCGCCGATCCGGTAGATCTCCTCCACGCCCACGATGTCGAGGGCCACGAGGGTGAGGGGCAGGATCGGCGGCGGGGAGCAGGCGCAGAGCGAGGCCACGCCCGCAACCTTCGCGGGGACGGCGTTCATGAGCGCGGTCGAGGGGTAGGCCGCCCGCCGGCCCGGGACGTAGAGGCCGGCACGGTCGATGGGCGTGGTCTTGACGCCGAGGACGATGCCCGGCTCGACCTCGTCGAGCCAGAGGTCGCGCTCTTTCTGGCGCTCGTGGAACCGGGTGATCCGGGCCTCGGCCTCGACGACGGCCTCGACGAGGTGCTCGTCGACCTCGCCGTACGCGGCCTCGACCTCTTCCGGTGAGACCCGGATCGAGTCGATCCCCGGCTCGTACTTCCGCGCCATCCGGAGGAGGGCCGCGTCGCCCTCGCGGCGGACGAGGTCGATGATCTCGGCCGCGGACGTCTTCGCCTCGTCCAGGTTCGAACGCCGCTGCCTCACCCACGCGTCGACATCAAGCGCTTTCAGCATGCGGTCAACGTGTTTCGCGCCCGCTCTGATAAGCGTGATTCCCATGAACCGGGATTGCCGAGACTCCGGCCCGGCCGCGATCCGATCCGGCGTGTACCCTGCATCATGGTCTTGGGCGGCTGGGAGAGTTCCCTTTAAATGTCCCCGGTCGGAGAACGTCACTCCTGCCGCCGGGGAGGTCGGGCCACGAAGTTTCGGGGTAGCGGGATACTGCTGCACGTCACATCCCTGCCGTCTCGTTTCGGCATCGGGGACCTCGGGCCCGCGGCGTACCGTTTCGCCGACCGCCTCGCGGAGGCCGGCCAGGCGTTCTGGCCGGTCCTCCTCCTTAACCCGACGGCGCGGGCCCGACGCTCGACAGCAACCCCTATCACAGCACTTCCGCGTTCGCCCTGAACCCCTACCTGGTCAGCCCCGAGCTTGCTGCTCGAGGACGGCCTCCTCGAGCCCGGGGAGATCGACGGGACGGAGCGGTTCCCCGGGCAGCACGTCGATTTCGCGCGGGTGGTCCCGTTCAAGGAGAGGCTCTTCTCCCGCGTCTACGCCCGGTTCGTGCGGGAGGGGGACCTGCGGGACTTCGAGAGGCCCCGCCGGGACCGGGCCTGGTGACTCGACGACTTCGCCCTCATCTCCACCATCCGGTCGGACCTCGGGGGCCACCCGCTGTACCGCTGGGAGGCCATGCAGGGGTCGGGGTTCGTCTGGTGGACGCAGCGGATGGAGCGGACCCTCGCCTTCGAGGACGGGTTCGAGTGGAACGTCACCATCCCCCACAACGTGGTCCGGGACTGCGTCCTCTACACCGGCACCCACGACACCAGAACCGTGCGTGGATGGGCCGAGAACGAGGCGACGGACGAGCACCGCGAGAGGCTGCGCCAGTACTTCGGCCGCGACATCCCCGCGGACGAGCTGCCCTGGGCCTTCATCCGGCTGGCCATGTCGACGGTCGCGAACACGGTCATCGTCCCGGTGCAGGACGTCCTGGGCCTCGGCTCCGGGGCCCGCATGAACCGGCCGGGGACCAGCGAGGGCAACTGGACGTGGCGCCTCGAGGTGGGCCAGCGGGCCCCCGCGGTCGTCGAACGGCTCCGGGACATCACGAAGACGTTCGGGCGGGACTGAATGCGGGAGGAACCGGCCGCGAAACGTGTCCGTGCGATGCGGGGGTTACTCCGATGCGTCTCCGCCTTCGGCGTCATTCCCGTGCAGCGCGAGATAGCTGTTGATGGCCAGGGAGTTCGGGACCGG
>CAYWVY010000131.1:0-1044 GCA_964461885.1 uncultured Methanospirillum sp.
TCACGATGGTGATCTTCTCGGTCATCTTCGGAGGATTTGCGAAGATCCCGTCGGACGGCATCCCCTACCCCCTCTTCACCCTCGCGGCCCTGCTGCCCTGGCAGCTCTTCAGCGAGGGGCTGACGAGATCGACGACCTCGATGGTCCAGAACGCGAACATCATCACGAAGGTCTACTTCCCCCGCCTGATCCTGCCGATCGCGGGGATCCTGTCACCACTCGTTGACTTCCTCGTCGCGATTGGGATCCTGGTCCTGATGATGGCCTACTACGGGTTCGTGCCGACGATCAACGTGGTCTTTCTGCCGGCGTTCGTGCTGCTCGCGCTCGTGACCTCGCTCGGCGTCGGACTCTGGCTCTCGGCCCTGAACGTTCAGTATCGGGACTTCCAGTACACGGTCCCATTCCTGATCCAGATCTGGCTCTATGCCTCGCCCGTCGTCTACTCGACGAGCCTGATCCCGGCACAGTACCAGCTGCTCTACGGGCTGAACCCGATGGCCGGCGTCATCGAGGGATTCCGCTGGGCTTTGCTCGGGACGGCGCCACCCACAGGGATTATAGGGCTCTCGGTCGTCGTGGTGCTCGTGCTGCTGGTTAGCGGCGCGTTCTACTTCAAGAAGATGGAGCAGTACTTCGCGGACATCGTGTAGGATGATACGATGAGGTCTTTCCCACTACCATGACTGGCGATATCGCGATACGAGTCAACGGGCTCGGGAAGAGATACCGGATCGCCCACGAGACCGCGTCGTACAAGACCCTCAGCGAGACGATCACCAATGTGGTCAAGGGGCCAATACGGCGGCTCCGGGGAGAGGCGCCCTCGAGATCCACGGAGGATTTCTGGGCACTCAAGGATGTCTCGTTCGAGGTGAGGCGGGGCGAGGTCATCGGGATCATCGGTCGGAACGGCGCGGGTAAATCGACCCTGTTGAAGATCCTCTCCAGGATCACGACGCCGACCGAGGGCACGATCGAGGTCCACGGTCGTGTGGGATCACTCCTCGAGGTCGGCACCGGCTTCCACCCCGAGCTATCAGG
>CAYWVY010000131.1:1054-3323 GCA_964461885.1 uncultured Methanospirillum sp.
CATCTACCTCTCCGGCTCTATTCTCGGGATGAAGCGCTCTGAAATCGACGCGAAGTTCGACGAGATCGTGCGATTCGCCGAGATGGAGAAATTCCTCGACACGCCGGTCAAGCGCTACTCGAGCGGGATGTATGTTCGGCTCGCCTTTGCCGTCGCCGCCCACCTCGAACCGGAGATCCTGATCGTCGATGAAGTCCTAGCAGTCGGCGACGCGAAATTTCAGAAGAAGTGTCTCGGCAAGATGAGTGACGTGGCAAAGGAAGGGCGGACTGTGCTCTTTGTCAGCCACAACATGAAGGCGGTCTCATCGCTCTGCCAGACCGGGCTCCTCCTCAACGACGGGTCAGTCTACGCTCGGGGCACGGCGTCCGCGATGGTCGCCAAGTACTCCGAGATGTGCAGCGGGGACGTCGTCTCGTGCCAGCCAATCTTCGATTACATGCCCCGACCGGAACAGCCAGCATCGATCGTCAGGGTTCAGGTTGCCGATCCTTCTGGGACGGCGACGCTGATCCACAGCATACTTCGCCCCGTCATTATCGACGTGGAGTTCGTGGTGCAGGAGCCCATCGGTCACCTCGACCTCTGGCTCGGCATACTCTCGCTCGACGGCTCTCTGCTGTTTCAGACCTGTCACAGGGACCGGGAATCGTATGAGACAGGTATCGCACCCCATCGAGCTCTCGTCGATCCGGGTCGGTATCGGGCAATGATCGAACTACCGGCCCCGCTCCTGAACGAGGGGAGCTACGAGCTCCATCTCTCGCTTCAGGCCGGGACCATGCAGTTCGATGCACGACGCGGCATCATATTCACGGTCGAGGATGAGAGTTCCTTCGCGTCGTCCGTGCTCGGAGTTCACCGTGACGGCTACTTCTGCATGCCGATCCCATGGAAAATCGAGCCTGTTGAGGAGGACTGGATAAATTGACGGAGATAGAGGCAGCTCGTCCTGTGGCAACTGTTGGGAGGCGACCATTGCGGGCAGTCCACTTTCCTACAGCCACGAGCGGTAACTCGTGGGGGCTGTCGCGGGGCGAACGGGCGCTGGGGCTAGTATCGGACGTGCTGGTTGTTGGCGCAGACCACCTTGGGTACTGCGCCGACCGGCGGGTTACGTTCCACGATCCCTCCACCCATTTCGGGGTGGCAGCCAATTACATGGTGCTTGCTCGCGAAGTCGTGCGTCTACTTGCACGGTACGATATCTTCCACCTGAACTTCGGGCGATCCCTGATCGATTTCCCCGAGCATGGGCGGAATTTGCTCGATTTGCCCCTCTACGCGAAGCGCGGACACGTCTTTGTGACTTACAACGGTTGCGATGCCCGACAGCGGGACCTGACCCTGCGCCAGACAACGCTCTCGGCCTGCCATAACGATGATTGTTACGGCGGCATCTGCCTCGACGGTCGGCATGACGACAGTGTCCGTCGGCGAATTCAGCGGGTCGACGCTGTTGCCGATGGGATCTTCGCCCTGACCCCCGATCTGCTTCGTTACCTGCCCGATCGCGCAGTTTTCCTCCCGGTTACGATAGCAAACTGGGATCGATTGCACCCTAACTATCCAGACTCGATGCCTGATACGCTCCGGATCGCCCATGCACCGACTGACCGTGGGGCGAAGGGCACTCAGATCATCCTCGCCGTCCTCGAAAAAATACAGCGGCTCTATCCGGGACGGGTCGAGGTGCTCCTAATCGAGAAGGTCAGCCATGAAGAAGCGCTCGAAATGCTTGCATCGGCACATCTTCTGATCGACCAGATCCTGATCGGGTGGTACGGGGCCGTGGCGGTCGAGGCGATGCGAATGGGCGTTCCGGTTGTCGCCTTCATCCGTGAAGAAGACCTTGCCCGGGTGCCGCCGGCGATGGCCAGCGACTGCCGCCGGGCGATCCTCTCGGCGACGCCCGGGACCCTTCTCGACCGGATCGCGTCCATCGTCGAGGACCCGGATCGCCTGCTGGACCTTCACGACCACGCAGTTGCATACGTCGGGCGTTGGCACGACCCTGTGAAGGTCGCGTCGATCACGAAGGTTGCCTACGAGGAGACGATCGTGTGAGGCGTATCTTCAATCGCCGCTTTGTCCCGGTCCACATTGAAGAGGAGGTAAATTCCCGTGTGCGGGATTAGTGCTCTCGTCGCCCAACAAAAGCCGTTCGATACCGCTGCTATCCGTGCCATGACTGATGCGGTCCGCCATCGAGGTCCCGACGACGAGGGTTTCGCCCTCTTCCGCGACGACGGCGAGCCCGTGCTCTTCG
>CAYWVY010000132.1:0-3313 GCA_964461885.1 uncultured Methanospirillum sp.
CCGAGCCGCTCGAGCACGGTCTCGAGGACGGCCCCGTCCTCGACGGCGAGGTTCAGTTCCTCGCGGGCCTTGAGTCGCGTTCCCGCGAGCTTGGCCCCCTTATAGGTCATGACCGCGCTCTCCCCGGCATACCGGACGCGCAGGGCCTCGTCGGTCACGGCGAAGTCGCGGGCGGGGTGGTTGTAGTAGACATCGTGCTCGTCGCGGACCCCGTCGTACCGGGCCCCACCGGCCACTAGTGCCTCGCGGACCGGGCCGAGGTCGTCAACCTTCGCCTTCAGTTCGAACTCAATCATCCTATGCCTCTGCTATGGTCAGTGAAGAGGGATGTGTCTTGCCGTTCCCCCCGGGGCGGTTTTAGGCCCCGGTAGGGCCGTGCGCCCTCGTCAAAGCTTATCTCTGATGCTTGCGACTTAATATAGAAAGGTGACACATTGGCGATAACCGAAGGCGACTATATCAAGCTCGAGTACACGGGCTCCGTGGACGGGATTGTTTTTGACTCCACCAGCGCCGAGAAGGCGAGAGAGGCCGGGATCGAGAACCCGTCCGCGGCGTACGGCCCGATCATGGTCCGTGTCGGCAGCGGTCACGTGATCCCAGGGCTCGATGACGCGCTGATCGGCCGAGAGGCCGGCGATGAGGGCGAGATCGAGGTCCCCCCCGAGAAGGGCTTCGGCGAATACAACCGCGATCTCGTCGAGGGCGTACCCCTCAAGTCCTTCGGCGAGAAGGTCCAGGTCGGCTCGCGGGTCAAGAACGAAAACCGCGAGGGAGTCGTGCGGGACATCATCGGGTCCCGTGCCATCGTCGATTACAACAACGAGCTCGCGGGCAAGACCCTCCAGTACACTTTCCGGATCGTCGAGGTCGTGGAGAACGAGCACGACCGGGCGAAGGGCCTGGTCCGGCTCTACTCCGGACGCGAACTCGGATCGACGCTCAAGAAGGGCGTTCTGGCCTTCGATCTCCCGCCGGGCATCTCGTACGACCGCCGGTGGATGCTCTGGAAGCCGACTATTGTCCGCGACATCCTCGAGGCGGCGCCGTCCGTGAAGGAGATCCGCATGGTCGAGATCGTGAAACGGCCCGAACCGGCCCCCGAGCCGGCGGCGGAAGACGCCCCCGTTGAAGCGCCGGCCGAGTAACCGGAACGGCCGGACGGTGTCACTGCCCGGCAATCCATCACCGTTTTTCCCGAGGACTCCGCCGGGGCCCCGCGGTCACAGGAGACCCGGGCCGGCGCATACCCGGCCCGCAGACACCCGTCCCAATCGACGACGGGTGCGGTCCGGCGGCCAGCGCGGCCTGCCCACGCTCCGGGATGGAGCAGAAGTGCTAAATCCAGGACACCCGAGATAGTGAGCGACCGGAGTAGATCGACCGTGGAATACGAGATGGAATACGATAACCTGCCTGCAGAGTGGACGCAGGAGGGCGTGGAGTTCGAGAAGACGCCGACGATCCCGACCGCGGACGAGATCCTCGACGTCTCGTTCCGGCGGGCCGCGGCGAAGCGGAAGGAGAAGCACAACAAGGACCGGGCGAACGAGGAGTTCGTCCGGGCGGTGACGGCCGCGGTCCACGACCGGCTGGTCTCGATCCTGCAGCGGTTCCCCGACATCAACACCCTGCCACCGTTCTACCAGCACATGGTCGAGATCCTGTACGGGACCGACCGGATGAAAAAGGCGCTCGGGGCCGTGGGCTGGGCGGCCTGGCACGTGCGCGAGAAGGGCTTCTCGATCGCCTCGAAGATGCGGCGGGCCGAGGACGTCACGGCCCAGCGGCGGCGGGCGGTGGCCCGGATCTCCTCGATCGTCCACCAGATCGACCCCGAACTCCGGTTCCTCAACGACGCCCGGAACGTGCTCCGGAAGCTCCCGCACGTCTCGGAGGAGTTCACGATCGTCGTTGCGGGGTACCCGAATGTGGGCAAGTCCTCGTTCATCCGCGCGGTCTCGTCGGCAGCTCCCGAGGTGGCCGGGTACCCGTTCACGACCAAGGGCGTGATCATCGGCCACCGCGAGATGCCGCAGGGGCGCATCCAGCTCGTGGACACGCCAGGGATCCTGGACCGGCCGGCCGAGCAGCGGAACCCGATCGAGCGGTCGGCGCTCGCTGCCCTGATGGACGTGGCCGACGTCTGCCTTTTCGTGCTCGACCCGAGCGAGCACTGCGGGTACCCGATTGAGGAGCAGTACCGCCTGCTCGACGAGGTCCGGACCCTGGTCTTGGTGCCGATCATCGTCGTCTCGAACAAGGCCGACATCGCGCGGGCCGAGGAAGGGCTCGTGATGTCCACCACGACGGGCGAGGGAGTCCACGACGTGCTCGCGGCCCTGATGGAGCACTACCGGCCGCCCGCGCCCCGGGAGGCGCCGGTACCGGCCGATCTGGCAGAGCCGCGCGAGCAGGCCGAACCGGGCGACCCGCCGGCGGACCGCGACGCGGCCGGGCCGGCTTGATCCCATCGGGGGACGACCCCCGCATCCGCAGTCCCGGCCGGGGGACGCGATCGACCCCGGCCGGCCGCTACCTTTTACCGTGACCGGGCCGAGATAGGATCATCCATGGTCGACCGGCGCTTCCTGGTCGTCTTCGCCGCGGCCCTGCTCGCCGTTTCGTCGGCCACGTACGTCGTCCACTACTGGCTCTTCGAAGACCTCCACCACATCCTGATCTTCTTCGTCGAGGACATCGCGTTCATCCCGATCGAGGTCCTGCTCGTGACCCTCGTCATCCACCGGCTGCTCGAGTCCCGCGCCGCGGCCCAGCGGCGCGACAAGCTCGGCATGCTGATCGGCGCGTTCTTCAGCACGGCCGGGATCGACCTGCTCGGGATGCTCTCCCGTGCCGACCCGGACCTGGATGGGATCCGGGCGGGCATCGGGCGGGAGGGCGGCTGGGCGCCGGCCGACCTCCCGGAGCTCCGCCGCCTCCTGGGGGGACGCCCCTACCGCATCGACCCGCAGGGTATCGACCTGTCGGGGCTCCGGGAGTTCCTGCGAAGCCGGCAGGACTTCCTGCTCCGCCTGCTCGAGAACCCGGCCCTGCTCGAGCACGAGTCCTTCTCGGAGCTCCTGCGGGCGATCTTCCACGCGGCCGAGGAGCTGGACCGCCGGCCCGAGCTCGGGGACCTCCCCGCGGCCGACCGGAACCACCTCGCCGTTGACCTGGATAGGATTTATCCCCTGCTCGTGGCCGAGTGGCTGGACTACCTCCAGTACGTCGGGAAACACTATCCGTACCTCTTCTCGCTCGCGGTGCGGACCAGCCCGTTCGATCCGGAGGCCTCGGTCGTCGTTCGCGA
>CAYWVY010000133.1:0-3261 GCA_964461885.1 uncultured Methanospirillum sp.
TGCTCGCGCGCCTCGATCTCCATCATGTAGGTGATGTCCCGGTTGAACTCCGAGACCACGAATCCGAGCCTGATCGTCATGTTGTCTCTACCTCTGTCGCTCTCGATTATCATTATTGCCGCGCCGGGCCGGCGTCAGTGAAGCCCTGCCGCTGGCCCGTGCCAGCCTCGCGTTCGAGATCGCGTGGCCGGAGCATGAGGCGGACCGCGTTCGCTGCGTGCTCCCGGGCGCGCCGCTCGGCAAGCCAGGCGAGTTCCGCATCGTTCTCGGCCTCGTCCTCGTGGACGAAGACCTCGATGATGTGCTTGTTGGTCATGAGCTGCGCGAGCATCAGCCCCTGGGAGGCCTCGTGCGCGCACATGCGGTCCTTCTCCTTGCCGCCCGGCATGCCAAGCGCAATCACGATGTCGCAGCGCCGCTCCTCGAGGAGCTTCTTGCACGCGACGGGCAGGTCCTTGATCCCGGGGACCGTGTACCGCTCGATCGCGACCGAGGCGTGCCGCTTGAGCTCGTCGATCGCGTGCGCGCCCATGTTCACCCGGGCGAAGGTCGTGTCCGCGATGCCGACGCGCATGGCCTCTGCCTCAGGCCAGGTGGGCGGCCGCGGCCGCGACGCCGTCGTCCGCGCAGTCGCACCCGAGCCGGTGCATGGCCGACTGGATCGCGCCGAGAGTCCCGAGCACCTCGGGAGCGCCGACCGCGCCCATGTGGCCGATCCGGAAGATCTTCCCCTTGAGGTGGTCCTGGCCGCCGGCGATGACGATGCCGAGCCTTTTCACGAGCCCCCGGAAGTCCGCGTCGGTCGTCTCCTCCGGCATCCGGATGGCGGTCACGGTGTTCGAGTACCCGTGGAGCGCGTCGACCGTCGGGAAGAGCGGGAGGTCCCATGCCGCGGCCGCCGCGCGGACGGCCTGGGCGAGCCGCTGGTGGCGCATGATCCGGTGCTCGATCCCCTCCTCCTCGATGAGGAGGCCGGCCTGTTGAAGGGCGAGAAAGAGTGGGACGGCCGGGGTATACGGCGTCTCCATCGGGTCTTTCTTCGCGTTCTTGATGTATGCGGCAAGGTCCAGGTAGTAGGGGCGGTCGGTACAGAACCGCTCCTGGGCCCGCTGCGAGACCGAGACGGCCGCGAGGCCCGCGGGGGCCGCGAGGCACTTTTGCGAGCCGACGATGGCGATGTCCACGCCCCAGCGATCGGCCTCGACCACGTCGCCCCCGATCGAGGTGACGCCGTCCATGATGAAGAGCGCGTCGTGCTTCCGGCAGAGCTTGCCGACCTCGTGGGCCGGGTTCCGAATCCCGGCCGAGGTCTCGTTGTGGACCAGGGTCACGACCTCGGCGCCGGCCTCGAGGCTCGCGGCGAGGGCGTCGAGCGGCAGGGGCGTGCCCCAGTCCGATGCGAGCTTGGTCGCGTCGCCGTAGCGCGTCGAGATGTCGTACAGCCGCTCGCCGAACTTCCCGTTCGACAGGCAGGCGATCTTCCTGCCGCGCCCGACGTTCGCGACGGCGGCCTCCATCCCGGCCGTCCCCGAGCCCGAGACGATCACCAGGTCGTTCTCGGTCCCGAACGCGGGCTTCAGGCAGCGGACGCAGTCCGCGTACACGGCCCCGAACTCGGGCGATCGGTGGTTGATCGCCTGGCGCGCCATCGCGAGTCGCACGCGCTCCGGGACCGGCACCGGCCCGGGCAGCATCAGCAGCAGTTCCTTCTCCATGACGATCCGTCTCAACTATATGTCGTTCGGAGCATATACTCTCCCCGATGGTCGACGTCGCCGTCCTCGCCGGATCGGCCTCGGACGACGCGGTCGCACGCCAGGCGATCGCAGTCCTCGAGGCGCAGGGGCTCTCCCACGACTACCGGGTCCTCTCGGCCCACCGCGACCCGGACGCGCTCGAGGCCTACGTCCGGGCCTCGGACGCACGGGTCTTCATCTGCATCGCCGGCCTCGCGGCGGCCCTGCCGGGCGTGGTGGCGTCCCGGACGGACCGGCCCGTGATCGGGGTCCCGGTCTCGGGGACACTCGGGGGGCTCGACGCCCTCCTCTCGATCGCCCAGATGCCGAAGGGCGTGCCGGTGGCCTGCGTCGGGATCGACAACGGCGCGAACGCCGCGTGGCTCGCGGCGCGGATACTCGCGGTCCGCTGACGGCGGACACACGTCCACGACCCGATCAGTTCATCCGGGCTCCGGGCCATGGGTCTGCATGGAACAGACGACGATCTACTTCGAGACGCTCGGGCCCGAGAACACCCCAGTCACGTTCGGGCTCGCGCGGGAGCGGGCCCAGGCCAGCGGGATCCGGACGATCGTCCTCGCCTCCACCACGGGGGCGACGGCCCGGGCGGCGATGGAGTTCTTCCGTGAGGACGACGTCCGCCTGGTCGTGATCCCCCACCAGTACGACTTCCACCGCGAGGGGAACCGCTTTCCGCAGGACCTCGTCCTGGCGCTCCGCGAGGCCGGGCACGAGGTCCACTTCGCGACCATGCTCTTCCACACCGACGGGCTCTACGCCTCGAGCGCGCCCACCCTGATCGCCAGTGTGCTCCGGTGCTTCTCCCAGGGGGTGAAGGTCTGCTTCGAGTGCGTGCTGATGGCGACCGACGGGGGCCTCGTCGAGAGCGGCGAGGCCGTGATCGCGATCGCCGGCACGGGCCGGGGCTCGGACACGGCCCTGGTGATGCAGGCCGCTTCGTCGCAGCATCTGAATCGCCTCCGGGTGAACGAGCTGGTCTGCAAGCCGCTGAACCCGCTCAACCTCGAGGAGCTCCACGAGCGGATGGGACGGTAGCGAGAGAGACCGGGCCGGGAGAAAAGGGGGGTTCCGCCGTCTCGTCCGTCGACGGCGGCGGGCCGGGCCCGCTCAGGGCTCCTGCGCCGGGGGTTCGTCGAATGGGAGGACGAAGCCCCCCGCGGGAGGACGTGCATCGGAGATCTCGAGCGTCGGGGCGTCCGCCGAGGCGGAGAGGGCGAGGGTGGCCCGCCCGCCCCGGGTGATGGAGTACTCCGCCATCATCATCACGTCGCCCTGACGTAATTCGCGCGCTGCACGGTCTCGGTCGAGCCGTCCGTGTAGGTGAGCTTCACGAGCGGCGAGAAGGTGCCCTTCGCCGGGTAGAAGAAGGTCGGGTTGACGTTCCTCGAGTTCCAGGTGTTCAGGTGCGCCGCCGCGTCGAACGACCACCAGGCCGACCGGATCGACTTGCCGCTCGCCGGCGTCACTGTGAACTTCACGGCGCTGCCCTTCGGGGCCGTCG
>CAYWVY010000134.1:0-3173 GCA_964461885.1 uncultured Methanospirillum sp.
GCGACGGCTACCGCAACCGTGACAACGACTGCGACGCCCAACGCGGACGGCCAGACTCCGTACAACGGCCCGCACATGGCGCCGGGCCGGGTGCAGGCCGAGG
Source organism: uncultured Methanospirillum sp. (assembly GCA_964461885.1). GTDB lineage: Archaea > Halobacteriota > Methanomicrobia > Methanomicrobiales > Methanospirillaceae > UBA288. The sequence continues at coordinate 104 of CAYWVY010000134.1, forward strand.
ACTTCGACAACGGCGGGCAGAACGTCGCCTACTGGGACAGCACGGTCGAGAACAAGGCGAAGACGAACAACATCGCCTACGCCGACCGCGGGAACGAGTATGTTGACGCCGAGACCGGCAACGGCATCTCGAACCTTGCCTGGGTCACCAACGGCGAGTGGACCGAGTACACGGTCGATGTCAGCGCGACGGGGAGCTACACCGCGACCTTCCGCGTCGGCTCGTGGGCCAACGGCCGCAAGGTCGTGCTGACCGTCGACGGCGCGCCGGGCTGCACGATCGCCGTGCCGAACACGGGCAGCGACACCGCCTACCAGGAGGTCACGGCCCCGCTGTCGCTGTCGGCCGGCACGCACGTGATCCGGCTGACCTTCCAGGGCGACAGCATGAACGTCGACTGGTTCGAGACCAGCCTGCCTCCGGCGTGAGCCGAAGCAGGTATCGGTCCCCTTTTTTTCCCGCAGTCCGTGCGGTTCAAATAGATTGATGAAGCATGATGTGCGGTGACGGCACATCCATGACCGGGAGACGACTGGTCTACCTGGACCATGCGGCCACGACTCCCACGGCTCCCGAGGTGGTCGAGGCCATGCTCCCGTACTTTACTGAGCGATTCGGCAACCCCTCTTCGATCTACGGGATCGCCCGGGACTCTAAGGCGGCAGTCGACGCGGCCCGCGAGCAGGTGGCGCGGGCGATCAACGCCTCTCCCGAGGAGGTCTTTGTGACGGCCGGCGGGACCGAGGCTGACAACTGGGCGATCAAGGGGGTCGCGTACGCGAACCGGAAGCGGGGCGACCACATCATCACTTCCGCGATCGAGCACCACGCGGTCCTCCACACCTGCCAGTACCTCGAGACGCAGGGGTTCCGCGTAACCTACCTGCCCGTTGATGAGTTCGGGCGGGTCAGCCCCGGAGATCTCGCGGACGCCATCACGAACAGCACGACGATCGTCTCGATCATGGCTGCGAACAACGAGATCGGAACCCTCGAGCCGATCGCAGAGTGCGCGAAGATCTGTCGCGATCGCAACGTCCGCTTTCACACGGACGCGGTCCAGGCGATTGGGTCCGTCCCGGTCGACGTCGAGGCCCTGGGCGTGGACCTGCTCAGCCTCTCGGCCCACAAGTTCTACGGGCCGAAGGGAGTGGGCGCGCTGTACGTCCGCAAGGGGGTCCGCCTCGACAACCTGCTCCACGGCGGCGGCCAGGAGCGGCGACGGCGCGCCGGGACCGAGAACCTGGCCGGGATCGTCGGGATGGGTGCCGCGATCGAACGGGCGGAGGCACGCCGCGAGGAGTACGCAGCGCGGCTCACGAGCCTTCGCGAGCGGCTGTACCGGGGGATTGTCGAGCGGGTTGAGCACGTCCGGTTGAACGGTCACCCGACCGAGCGTCTGCCCGGGAACCTGAACTGCTCGTTCGAGTTCATCGAGGGCGAGTCCATGCTCCTGCTTCTCGACCACGCAGGCATCTGCGCGTCGAGCGGGTCGGCCTGTACCTCGGGCTCGCTCGACCCGTCGCACGTGCTGCTCGCGATCGGTCTCGCCCACGAGACTGCGCACGGCTCGCTCAGGCTCTCGCTCGGCGAGTCGAACACTGAAGAAGAGATCGACTACGTGCTCGAAGCTCTCCCGCCGATCGTGGAGCGCCTCCGCACCATGTCGCCCCTCTATGCGAACTACCGGAGGTCATGCAACAATGTACAGTGAAAAGGTGATGGACCACTTTATGAACCCACGAAACCAGGGTGAGATCGAGAATCCTGACGGGATGGGCGAGGTCGGCAACCCGAAGTGCGGGGACATCATGAAGATCTTCCTCAGGGTCAAAGACGACCGGATTGAGGATGTCAAGTTCCAGACGTTCGGCTGCGGTGCGGCCGTTGCCTCGAGCAGCATGGCGACGGAGCTGATCAGGGGGAAGACCCTCGAAGAGGCCTGGGATCTCTCGAACAAGGCCGTTGCCGAGGCACTCGGCGGCCTGCCGCCGGTCAAGATGCACTGCTCCGTGCTCGCCGAAGAAGGGATCCACAAGGCGATCAATGACTACCGGGTCAAGCACGGTCTCGATCCGTGGAAGGAGAAACCGGGCGCCGCGCGTTCCCACGAGGAAGACACCTGCGAGGTCTGATCGGGCCAATTTTTTTGTCGAGCGGTTTTGCCGCTACGCGCGCCCGCGGTACATCCCGTGGGCCGATCGAACCGTTTTCCGCGCGCCCGCTGCCGGCGGTCGAAAAGCCGGTGCGCGCGTCCGATCAGATCATCAACGCGGTCACTTCGACTATCGTCGACGATCGATCCTCGTTCCTTCCGGTCCGGGCTCGTGGGTCCGAAATCTCCGGCACGAATTTAGCCTTTTGCCTTCATCATACCGATCTCTAATCGTCTGACACAGCCCTGCAGAGGAAAAATCGACGGTAAATCAGCGTCCGATTCGGAATACAATTAATAATGTTTATCTACCTTCAGTTGTTGATAGTACACTTGTAATCTAATAATTACAGAATCGCGAAATGAATCCGATGTGGTGTAAGACATGAACGCAACACGAGTGCTCACGGTGCTTCTCCTGGCCTCTCTCTCAGTCGTTGGACTGGCGAGCGCAGCCGGAGTCGGCACTTTCTCCATCGAGCAGACGAAGTCTGCCGATGTGGGCCAGATCGGCGTTGTAACCCTGTACATGGACAACACGTGGCAGCCGCTGGCTGACGACGTGTGGCTCAATGTTACGTGGGACGGCGCAGTTCTTGGCTATATCAGCACTGACTGGAAGGTCGGAAACTCCGTTTCGGCAACGCTGGCCGGGACGAACGAGCTCTTCCTGCAGATGGCTGACTTCACGAACAACTACCCGAACGGCAAGGTCGCCATCGCGGACATCAACTTCAAGGCGCTCACTCCGGGCTCCTCGACGATGACGCCCGTGGTCGGTCATGTCCGGTCGCACGACGCCTCCGGAGCCCTCGACCCCTCGCTGGTTCCATTCGGCGAACTGACGGCCTCGGCTGTTACGAACCCCGGCACCTTCACGGTTGGCGCGGGCGCCGCCACGACGGTCCCGACGGT
>CAYWVY010000135.1:0-3041 GCA_964461885.1 uncultured Methanospirillum sp.
GTGTCGCGCAGGATCGCCGCGAGGTAGAGGAGCCGGTCGTCCGGCAGCGAGAGCAGGGCGTTCGGCGGGTCGCCGGCGAGCGGCAGGCGCTCGTGGAACGAGCGAAGGCGGGGGGTCGGGCGGGGCGGGGGTCATCCTGAGGTCTCCAGCTCCTGCAGCAGCCTGTCGACCTCGTCTCTCAGCAGCGGAAGGCTTCCTTCGATCGCGCCCCAAACGACCTCGTCGGATACGGTCGCGTACCCGTGAATAAGCCGGTTCCTGAACGCGATGATCCTTGGGACGTCCGTGATTCGTCCCGCCAGTTCGGGGTTGAATTGGCGAAGGCGGTTAAGAGCTTCTCCGATGATCTCGAACTGTCGTTCGACCGCGGAGCGGATCATCACGCTGCCGCGGTACTCCTCGAAGTCAATACCGGACGTGAACTCACCGATCCGGGCGCAGGCTACGGAGGTGTCGTAGAGAAATGCCTTCGGGTCATGCTGCGGCATAGAGGGGCACCCTGCTCTTCAGAATCGAGTCGAGGACGTACGGATTCCGGATTGACGCCAGTTCGACCAGGTCGACCCTCCGCTGGAAGAGTGCCCCGAGGGCCTCGAGAAGACGGAAGTAGTTCTGCATATGCTCCGTCGGCGGCATCGGCTCGAACTCGACGAGGAAGTCGATATCGCTCGTTCCGGGGTCGAACTCCCCGCCCGCGGCCGAACCGAAGAGCGCGAGGTTCCTCACCCGGTACCTGCGGCAGAGCGCGGCCAGGGCTGCGAGGGCTTGCTCGGGTACCGCAGCGACGTTGACCGGGCTCTGCATCTTTTCCCTCCTCTCCGTGTACGTACGGTATACGCCGTAAAAATGTATTGCCCCTCCTGCTGCCGGCTGTGCCGCCCGAGCTGCCTGCGGTGGCGCAGATCTCTTCGCTCGGCAGCGATCATCTCAAGGCCGCAAGCAGGTCGTCCGGGAACGAAAGCACGGCGTTCGCCGGGTCGCCCGCGAGCGGGAGCCGCTCGTGGAACGCGCGGAGGCGGGCCGGCAGCGAGGCGTCAGGCGGGGCGGGGCTCATCGGTGCCATGCGTGACCTCCCCGAAGCTCTACCATTTCCCTCCGGCGATGGTCCCCGGCTGGCACGTTGTCAGGCATGCTGTCAATATTCGAAGTTCTCCTTCTTTCCGACGGCCACGACACAGACGATGAGCCGGTCGTGGATAATACGGAACGTCGCACGGTACTCACCGATCCGTATCCGGTACCGTGGCCTGTCGGTGGGACACCCCTTCACCTTCCTAACATCTCGGCGAGCAAACGGATCGGCCGCATACTTCTCGAGCGCGATCTCGATCCTGATGCGGGCCGCCTGGGAGAGTGCTGCTAACGCTTTCTCGGCTCCATGTGTGAAGATCACCTCATAGACCATCATTCCACCAGGGACCGGATCACCAGGTCATCCCCGAGGTCCCGCATGATCTCCCGCAGGCTGCGGACGCGGCCGGCCTCGATATCCTTCTCGCTCGACCGGATCCCTTCGATCTCTTCATCGGACAGCGGTTCGTCGTCGTACGCCGCGTCGGCCAGTCGGCCGACGAGCTCGTCGTACGTCTCGCGGGGATGGAGCTTCAGGTCATCGAGTTTCGCTTTGGTCTCCAAACGGAGCTGGACCGTCGTCGTGGCCACGATCAACTATAAGTCTCTATAGGGAATTATAGTTTCTCGACGAACCTGCAACCCGGGATGAACCCGATGCAGGGCTCCAGGAGTGGGTCTTGAGAAGGGGTATCCCTCCGCGCGGAATCCCTGTGCAGGATACGATCGCGGAGCCGGTACGTGAGCGTTGGATGGGCCCCATGCGGCCGGAGCCGGTCAAGGTACGCCCGCCACTCCTCGAGCGTGAGGGCCGGCGCCGGCATCGGTGTGTCGCGGAGGACGGCCGCGAGGTAGAGGAGCCGGTCGTCCGGGAGCGCGAGCAGGGCGTTCGGCGGGTCGCCGGCAAGCGGCAGCCGCTCGTGGAACGCGCGGAGTCTGGAGGGCAGGGATGGGTCGGGCGGGGCCGGGGTCATCGCCGGTATTGGTTGGCGCCCTGCTCCTCAAACTTTTCCCTTTGTGTTTGTGCCGGCGGGCCCGTACGTTGCGCCACTGGCAGGAGCCCTCCGGCAGGTGTCGCCCGGCGCCATGGGGGCCGGGGGGGACCGCCCGGTGCAGGGGCCCGCTCGGGTGAACTCTGCAACCCTGGTCCGCCGCGTGATCAGAGTCGTCCATAGCGCTTGTGCGCCTGTTCGATGGTGAGGACCTCGTAGACGCTGACTATCCCCGCGTCCGTGTCCATGCTGTAGAACGCGGTGTACGTGCGGGCGATGTGCAGCCGGTAGACTGACCGGTCGCTCTGGAGGGTCAGGAGCTCTTTGTCCCCACCGCTTCCGGGGAACGGGTTCTCCCCGAGACCCTTCAGGGCGGACTTGACGATGCGCCTGGACTTCTCGGGGAGGGCGTTGATGAATGCGGCCACCGGCCGCCGCACCCTGACCTCGAAGGTCACTCCGTCCCCGGGAGCGGGACGAACTCGGAATCGGGGCAGCGTTCCCAGGCCGCCAGATCCTCCTCGAGGCGGGCCTTTTTCGCACGCTCGATCAGATCTCCGAGGAGGTCGTCGTAGGTCTGCCCGGCTTCCTTCATGGCACCGAGCTCCCGCCAGACAGGCTCCGAGACTGGTATCCGCTTGACTGCCGACATGATCATGTTGTAAACGCTGTAAGCCCTTAAATTGATGACGGCTGTCACTGGCTCTCAAAGATCGCAGGAGAAGGAGGTCTGCGGCCGCGACCGCCGGGCCGGTCTCCGATACATGGCTGCACCTTTATCCTCGGGCGAAGCCAGGGTCGGTCCGCTTCAAACATGCCGGTTCCAGGGCCCGGCCCGCATCGCCCTCGCGGCCGCGTAGAGGAAGACCCGGTTGAGCCAGGCCCTCACCTCCGCCGGCGGCCGGCAGTCGTCCGGCCAGGCACGGAGGCGGTACGCGAGGAGCGGGAAGACGCCGTGCGGGACCAGGAGGTCGCGGA
>CAYWVY010000136.1:0-3037 GCA_964461885.1 uncultured Methanospirillum sp.
AGGCCGCGATCCCGAAGATAGGTCTCGGCAGCCTCGTCGTCATGAGTATATCGACTCAGGTCAATGAGGGAAACCACACTGCCACCGTCTCAGGCATCGTACGAAGGTGGCACTAATTAAAGAATCACCTAATTCAATAACCGCGCTGGGACGAGACGCGTCAATCGTGGACGACGCTCGCAACATCCATGCCAGTTTCCCGTACATTGTCGGATGCGAAGGGAGGTTACCAGAATATTTTCACTCTGACGCGTTAGCGCATTCGATCTTTGATCTTTTTTATGCCTCGCAGAGTCTTTACTATGGATGGATATCTAAATACCACGTTCCAGATACGACTATTGCCAATAGCACTATTATTCCAGTAATAGGCGAGAACCCGCTCATGGACTTTCTTATCATCATAGGTCGGATAAAGCAATACATGCAATATGAAAGATCGTTGCATAAACGCTAAAAGATCGGAATATTTTAATCCTGTAAATTCATCGATCTCGCGGTATGATTCCAAAGTGGAGACTACCTGGGATGATAAAAAGTCGGGATCTCTCTTCTCGAGCGTCTCGGAGTACGACCCGGTGACGTTCTTCCGGTAAACGCTCATAATATCGCTCAAGTACAGAGCGCCGCCACTCTCTGCCCCGAGAATCTGGATGAAGTAATCTCCGTACGGGTAATTCTCGGAGTAGGTAAAGAAAGAAATTATCCGTGGTATTACTGTTGATGAAAAGATGATGGAGCCCGTGGGAATGAAGCTTGATCCTCCCCCCCGGATCACCTCCTCGATGGGGAATATCCGGCCCTTCTTCGAGTGATAGCAGATGAGCTCGTCATCATGCATTCCATCATCCCACTTTATCACTGCGGGATGAAAACTGATGGCACAGTCCGGGTTCCGCATCATCTCCGCGATCTGTTTTTGCAACTTTAATGGATCGGTCCAGTAATCATCCCCCTCACAGATGGCGATATATTTCCCCTTTGCCGCTCGCAACGTCGTTAAAAATGGGAGCATATTCTCTTTCGAGTACTGGTTCTCAGTCTGGTAGATAGGCCTGATGATCTCCGGGTACTTATCTTCATATTCCCTGATGATATTCGCAGAGCTGTCGGTTGACGCGTCATCGTGGATTACAATCTCGTACGGAAAGGAAGTTTCCTGCACCAGGAAGCTCTCGATGGATTGTCGAAGATATTCTTCATGGTTATATGCTATACAGCATATGCTGACAAGAGGGGCCGGCAATTCATTCATGGTTCGTAATCCTCAGCGACAGTTGTTCCTCAAGAATATGGAGGAGTAGTGCCTGTGCCTGCGATCTGATAGTTAGATTGACGATCAGGTAAAAAGCGAGCCCTGCGAGACTGATGATAATTACTTCAATAATATCACTGAAGGTAAATAACCAACTTATTACATACATGAGAAGACCCATCGCAGATGCAACAAGGAATATGGGGACGACATCGCGAACCTGCTCAGGTATAGTATAGCCGATCAATGATTTCGTAAAGAAGGCATTCGGAACAAAACTCAGGACGGACGATACGATCAACCCAATCAGAATGCCGATGACGCCATATGGAAGACTGATGAACAAAATGCCAAGTCCCAGGACCGTTTTAAAGACCTCCAGATACAAGAACAGGTCCGAACGACCCTTGACTTTGAGAACATTCAGATTAATTGCGTGCAGGGGGTACATCAAGCTCGAAATGCACACCAGCTGTAAGTACGGTATTGCAGGTAACCATTCGCTCTTGAGTACAATTCGAAAGAGGGGTTCGGCAAGAACTATAAGTGATATCAATCCAGGGAAGAGCACGTACACCACCGTCTGGATGATATTACGAAAGGATTCCTTGAGCGTTGCATCATCATCCTGATGAGTCGCCAATGCCGGGTAGGTCACGTGCTGCACGACGCCAGAGAGCAGCGTGACGACCAGCGCGGCGATTTGTTGAACAAAGAAGAAGTATCCTGCCTCTAAGGCTGTGAAAATTTTTCCAATCGCCACGATGTAGATGTTACTATATGCCGTACTTATCAAGCCGGATAAAAAGAGCTTGGAGCCAAAGCCAAACATCTCATGAAATGATTCCTTGCTAAACTCCAGAGTCGGACGCCAACTGTTTGTTATCCAGTATAATGCTGTCACAGCCAGAGACGCTATTACCATCTGGGCCACGAGGCTCCATACCCCGAAACCAAGCCCCGCTAAGGCAACTGCAACAATTCCGGAGAGAAGCGAGGTTGGTAGTGTGACTCTGAACTGAACCCTGAACTCCATCTTTCTGGTAAGGTCAGCGATCTGAATCAGTTGAAACGAATTTATCACCACCACCAGACCGGCCACGCGGACTATCGATGACAGAGCGGGTTCATTATAGAAATTCGCAATCGATGGGGCAGCAGCGAAGAGAAGTGCGTACGCCAGAATGCCAAGCCCCAGGTTAGTAAAAAAAGCCGTGGAGTAATCTATTTGCTCGACCTCTTTCTTTCGTATTATTGCTTGGCTGATACCGGAATCCATCAACGTGACGCCAAGGGAAAAAAAGATAGTAACCATCGCCATGAGGCCGAAGTCTTCTGGAACCAGGAACCAGGCCAAGATGAGTGTCGTGGCACCTTGAATCCCAAAGTAGGAAAACTGCTGGAGAAAGTACCAGAAGATCCCGGTCACCGTCTTCTGTCGGAACGAGGGTTCAGCCGTCATAGATCACTAGATGCCGCGTTCTCCCTGCCATTTAAATATAATATATATTTTATCCACTTATCGTTTCAACCGGTTGCAAGATTGTGTCGCCATTCCAAATACAATATTCCTAACGTGGACAGATACTACGGTTATGTAAAATAATGATGAGATGCCTCAACCCTTATAATGTTCATTCTGTATCTAATTCTCCTGCTGTTATCGCTACAAAGCAATAAGATCTTTGCCAAGGTACAGGATATCATCCCCTGCGCCAAATCAATTCGCGTTCATCCATTAAAACTCGGAGAATACTTGGACAAGTGAAGGACGAGCTGGAT
>CAYWVY010000137.1:0-3021 GCA_964461885.1 uncultured Methanospirillum sp.
ACGGCGTCGGCCCGGGCCTCGACGGCCGCGAGGATCCGATCGTCGGAGCACGACGACCCCGAGACCGACTCGTGACCGATCGTGACCGTGCAGGCCTCGCCGTTCGCGTCGTGGCAGTGGCCGGCCGGTGGATAGGGTGAAATTGGCGTAGCCCTCTCCCCCCTGCTGGACGCGTGCCTTCAGGATTTTTCGGCCGGGGCCGGTGGGACAACGATATATCCAGAAGCGCTTCATGCAGTACCATGACGACCACGTCCCGGGCGGCGGCCAGCGCCGAAGCCGAGACCCTGCAGATGGTCGAGGCGTTCATCCGCGAGCACACGGGCGAGTGCGACCGGGACGCTCTCTGGCGGGCGCTCCCTCGACAGGTCCCGCATGCGCAGTTCTCCGAGTCGCTATCGGTCCTCCTCGAGACGGCGCGGATCGGCATCGACGCGGCAGGGATGGTCTGTTACGTCTACAACCCCGCGCTCTTCGCGCGGTACGACGACCGGCCAGACCTCCGTATCCGCTGACGGGGCGGGTCCATCGATGAAGGCGGCCATCTTTTTTGCGGACGAAAAGGCGAAGGCCCTCAAGGCAGTGCTCGTTCTCAATTAAATCCAATTTTGCCGCACCCATGACCTCGTTGAGCTCGGTTACCGGGCGGAGGGAGTCGGTTCCGATCCGCCGTACAGCGTCGATCAGCTCCTCCGGCTGAACCCTTACGCAGTCGCGTTCCGGTACGGGGTGCCGTCGGCCGAACTGCTCGAACCGGAAGCGGCCGAAGAGGTCGTAACCTCCGTGACGGCGTGGGCGGATGCCCGTATCCGGGCAACGGTGGAAAGCGGGGGAGGGGGGCGCTGACACGGTCGCCGCGCCCGCCCCGAGGTTACTCCAGGTCTTCCGGTCCGGGGACCTTCCCCGGCCCGATGTCTAACGGCCAGGCATCCGGTAGCAACCGGGGCGGATTGTGCTCGGCCGTGACATCTGCCAGTCCATCACATCGGCCGGCCCTCTCCCCTATCTCCGCTGATAGGGCGAGACAACTCCCATCGATCCCTTTATCCTCCCCCGCGTTCTACCGGGGTGTATGGCAGTGGAAGCGACCATCAAGGTCTCCTCGGATGTCAAGGGGCTGCTCGACACCCTGAAGGTCCACCCCCGCGAGACGTACAACGACGTCATCGAACGGCTCACCCGGATGGCGATCGACCCCGATCCCCTGACCAGCGAGGAGATCGAGGGGCTCCGGGAGGCGCGTGAGGACGTGCGAGCCGGCCGTACCTACACCCACGAGCAGGTCCTCGCCGAACTCGGCCTGGAATGACGTTCACGCTCGAGTATGCAGCCCGTTCTCTGAAGGATCTGAAGAGGCTCGAACGCCAGGAGAGCCGCCGCATCACTGCCCGGCTAAAGATCCTTGAAGCGCAGGAGATGCCGTGGCTCCATGTCAAGAAGCTCAGGACGTCGCCCACCGATGAGCCGATCTACTCGTTCAAAGTCGGCTCCTTTCGCGTCCTCCTGGAGTTCGACTTCGAGCACCGGCGGATCGTCGTCAGCGAAGTGAGCCCGCGAAAGACATCGTACCGCGATATCTGACGGCCCGGGCCCATCGGATGGGCGATGACCGGCCGGTGAGCCGGGGCATCACCTCGACCGTGATGCCGGCCATATCAACCCGTCGCGCCGACGGGGAGGGCATGGAGAAGCGAGGCCGTTTTTGAAGAAAGGAATCCGGGTGGGGTCCACCTCCGCCCGTCGGCCGTCGGCCCCGTTCGACTCTTCTCTCGCTACCAGGCGAGCGCCGGGACGGCGTCAGCCCTTTTCCTTGACGGCCGCGGCCTCGGAGTACGACGAGACCGGGACCGATTCACGGCCGATCGTGACCGTGCAGACCGCGTCGTGGCAGCGGACCGTCGCAGTGAGGGTGGGCGCTGTCCGGTCGGGTGAACGTCCGTGCCGCCCGTACCCGTCGCGAGCACTTTTCAAGAGGACCCCCCCAAGAGTGTGCTCGTTACGCCCCGGCCTTCCGGCCGGGCCCGGCCACCGAGACGATGAAGATGACGGTGACGGCGACAGCGAGAACGAGGCTCAAAAGGAAGCCCCACGCGTACCCGGCGGCCACGATGACGAGGCCCGTGACGAGGGGGCCAGCCGACTGGCCGATGTCCATGATCGCGGAGAGCGCGCCCATCGACGCCCCGATCTGCTCGCTGCGCGCCACGTCGGCCACGTACGCACTCGTGGCCACGGTCGAGATCGCCATGCCCAGGCCGAAGAGGGAGCTCGCGGCGAGGAGCACGAAAAACGACGACGCAAGCGGGATGACCCCGACCGAGCCCCCGATGACGACAAGGCCGGCCACGATCTGCACGCGCTTGTCCGCCCGGTCCGCGAGCCAGCCAAAGAGGGGCTTGGTCGCGGCGATGACCAGGACCTGGACGGCGAAGACGACGCCCGTCTCGTACGCACCGATCCCCCGGGAGGCGAGCAGGAGCGGGAGGAACGTCTCGAACGCGCCGTAGGCGAAGTAGGTCGCCATGTCCACGAGGGCCGTCCCCCGCAGCCTCCGGTTGGAGAAGAACGCGGCGAAGCTCTCGCGGAAGACGGAGAACGGCAGCAGGTTGAGTGCGGCCGACCGCTCCTCGCGGTAGAGCAGGGTCATGACGAAGACCGGGACGGCGGCGAGGGCCGCGACCACGTAGACGGCCCTGTACTCAAGGAGCCCCGGGTACGCGACGAACGCGGAGAGGATAGCGCCGCCGGCGAGCGGGGCGAGCGTCCGGCCGACGAGCGTCGCGGACGAGTACTGCCCGAGCATCTCGCCCTTCCGGCTGGGGAACCGCTCGGCGATGACCGCGGAGACGACCGGACCGAGAATGGCCGTGGCCGTCCCGTGGAAGAACCGGACCGGGATCAGCCAGGCCGGGTCGCTGACGAAGAGGTAGAGGAGCGGCGCGACGAGAAAGACCGCGCCGGCCGCGACGAGCAGCCGCTTCCGGCCGAGGTGGTCCGAGACGACGCCCATCGGGAACGAGA
>CAYWVY010000138.1:0-3004 GCA_964461885.1 uncultured Methanospirillum sp.
ATGAACCACAAAGGGTTTGTACTCATATACGTGGCGATGCAATTTCCCAAACTCTCATGCGCCTATTCGTTGGCACGGGAGGAGGCTCAATGGTAGAAAACATCGTATTTGGAATCGGAATCACTGCATTGGCAGGTGCGCTCGCCGCCGTCGCCGGTGCTGCGGAGGACACGGAGTCCGATATCGGGTCGCAGGGCGACCCGAACTCGCAGGTCCAGCTCGCTCCGCAGATGGGCTTCATCCACCGCATCTTCAACAAAGCGGTGGCTGGGGAGCCCCCGGCCTACGGTCTCTGGTGTGCGCTCGGCGCCGGCCTTGCGTGGGTCTTCCTGATAAAGGACGTCAATCCGATCCTCGCGCTGATCCTCGGCGCGACGATCGCGACGTTCGTCCAGGGAGTCTATGCAACGTCGGGCTATCTCGGACGCACTGCAAGTCTGGCCAAGTTCGGCCAGCCTGTCTACATCGACATTCTCAAGTCGATGCTCTCGGTCACGATGGCCCACGCCTTCGTGGCGATCTTCACAACGGTCGCAATTTGCTACCTGATGAACGCGGTCCTCGGTCACCCGTTCCCGCTCCCGATCCTCGGACTTGTCTGGGGCATCGCACTCGGAGCGGCCGGCTCGGCGACGGGCAACCCGTTCTACGGCAAGGAGCGGCAGTACCAGAACCAGAAGTTCGGCGCAGGCGTGCCGATCTCGGCCTCGGGCAACATCGTCCGGTACGCCGAGGCCGGTCAGCGCAACTCGCTTGACAACGGCTGGTTCTCGGCCAAGCTCGGCGGCCCGGCCTCGGGTCTCTGCTTCGGCCTGATCGTCTTCCTCGAACTCTGGCGTACCATCCTCTTCGAGCACATCGCTGCCGGCTGGGGTGCGATCATTGTCGGGCTCGCGATCATCCTGGTCTTCGTCGTGATCGACCGCTGGGTCGAAGTCTACGCACGCAAGAACTACGGCCCGTACACGACTGCCGAGGAGGCGTCCTCATGAGCGCCCTCGGTGGATCAGGCCCCGCACCGGGCGGCGCGATGGACCCCATTTCCATGGTGGTCGGCCTCGTGCTCGCGGTCGTCTTCATTGGCATCACCTTCGTCCTCGCACCGATCGCCCTGATCCCGCTCCTCGGGATCATCCTTGGCGGTGTCCTGATCGGGTTCGGCGTCCACTTCGTCCCGGTCGGCGGCGCGCCGGCCGCGATGGGGCAGGCGCCCGGTATCGCGACCGGTGTCGCGATGCTCGCCGCAGGTGCAGGCCTCGCCGGTCTCTTCGGCGGTGCCTGGGCGGCTGAGTTCGGCATCGTGGTCGCGACCGTGACCGGCGCCGTGGGCGGCGGTCTGCTGATGGCGATCACCTGTCTGATGGTCAACGTGATCTACGTCTTCGGCATGGGCATTCCCGCCGCATCGGGCAAGGTCACAAAGGACCCGATCACCGGCGACACCCAGGCCGAGTACAAGAGCCAGGGCACGGAAGGCCACGGCCTGCCGTTCATCTCGTTCGTGGGCGGTGTCATCGGCGGTCTCTTCGGTGGCGGCGGCGGCACGCTGATCTACGTCGAGCTGCTGAGCGTCTACGAGCAGTACCTGCCCACGCTCTTCAATGCGAGCGTCGAGCAGATCATGCCCGTCGCGGTCTCGCTCGCCGGGATCTTCGCGATCGGCATGTTCCTCGTGAACGCCGTGCTCGCTGCCTACAACATCACGGGCACGATCGAGGGCCCGCACGACCCGAAGTTCAAGCGGTTCCCCCGCGCGATCGTCGCGTCGCTCGTTGCCTCGGCGCTCTGCGGTTTCGTCGCGATCCTGATCGTGGTGGTGAACCTGAACATCTGAGGTGACGAAATGACTGCACAGATTACGGTAACAGAAGGCGGGATCCCGCACAACACGCTGATGATCTACGGACTCATCGGTTCGCTCATCGGGATCTACCTGACCTACCTGAATACGGTCACCGGCACCCAGCTCTTCTCGTTCTTCGGGGGGCTCGGTGCGGTTGCAGCCCTGATCTGGGGCTCATCCACGATAAAGCGGCTCTGCAGCTACGGTATCGGCACGGGCGTCCCGTCGGCGGGCATGCTCGCGTTCGGCGCGGGCGTCATCGCGATGCTGCTCGCAACCAAGTTCGGGATCGCATCCCCGATCGTCGCGCTCGTTCTCGGGCTCGTGATCGGCGCCATCCTCGGCTACATCGCGAACAACATCCTGGCGATGAAGATCCCCGTCATGATCCAGTCGATCGCCGAACTCGCAGCAGTCGGCGCCCTGGTCATGATCGGCTTCTCGGCCATGGCAACGGGCTCCTTCACCTTCTCGCCCCTCTCGGTGGTCCAGGTGACCACGCTCGGCGGGACCGTGGGTTCGTTCAGCGCGTCGCTGATCGGCAGCGGACTGCTCGCGGCCATCTTCATGCTCGGCTCGATCGCGCTCCAGCACGGCTTCAACGCCTGCCTCGGCCCGTCCGAGCGGCAGGACCGGACGCTCATGCTGACGGCCGAAGTCAGCTTCCTCTCGATGATCATGGTCGCGATCTTCAGCTTCGCGTACCTCGGCATCTATGCCCTGATCATCTCGATCGTCGTCTCCGTGGCCGGCTGGTATTACACCTACGCGCAGTACATCGCGCTCTCGAAGCGTGACGCGTCCGCCTGGCTCGACACGAAGCCCATCGTCGAAGCGGAGGGACACTGACCATGTATATCCAGGTCCTTCCCGAATACGGGCTCGTTGTCGACCCCCTGGTGGGCATCCTCACCTCGATGGGTGAGTCGTACGCACCGATCCTCGAGCAGGTCGCACTGCTCGAGACGGTGGCGGACGACATCGTGAACATGCTCTCGGGCGAGGGCGCGCTGGCCGCGTCTTACCCCGGGCGAGAGAATGCCCTCGTTGTTGCGGGTGGCGTCACCGCGTTCTGGTACGGCATCGCGATCGGGCTCTTCATCGCGGGGATCATCGCGTTTCAACTGATCAGGATGGGATAGAGCGATGGCGGAAAAGAAA
>CAYWVY010000139.1:0-2979 GCA_964461885.1 uncultured Methanospirillum sp.
CTGCCCTGGATCGGGACCGCGTAGGTAAGGTACAGCGAGAGCCCGGCCATCACGATCGCGAGGATGATCACGAAGCCCACGACCTCGGAGATCCCGTCCGTCCCGAGCGGCCGCCTCGTGATGTCCCGTGGTTTCATTTCATGGTCCTCCTACTTTACCCTTGCGGAACAGGGATCGGGTACTATGGAGTCCTCTCCATTTTTCCCGGCGCACCGGGAGACGCCATCCCCTTTGACGCGTGCGGGATGGGCTGGATCATCCGTAGTAGAGATAATATCGGTTTCCGCTCCCTGCACGATTGATGATCGGCATCGTATTGCCGGAGGCCGTAATGTCGAGGAGAGAATCCGTCACGGGCTGCTGGTACTTCGGCTCGTCCTTGTACCACCCGAGCATGTTCTGGTACCCCCGGTCTCCGGTCACGTCCACCTGGTGGAAGTCTTCGACGATGATCCTCCGCGAGAACGAGAGCCAGAGGGCCCACCGCAGGTTGTTCTCAGAGGAACAACCGGTGAGTGTGATGTCCTCGCTCGCCTTGCAGACCTTCCATCCGTAGGTGCTCCCGACATCCTTACATCCGATGAAAGAGCTGTTCTGCCCGCCGTGGACATAGTAGCCGGCGTTCCTGTTGTTCTGCGAGAGACAGTTCTCGAGGCGCGTGTCTCGCGAGAGGTAGTAGCCTGACATGAAGAAGTGGCTAGCATAGGTGCTCCGTCCGTTGTTCGAGCTGATGCAGTCTCGGAAGACGATGTTCTTGGACACGGTCCGCGGGCCCGGAGGCTCTGTGTACCGGGCGCCGGGCTCGAGGTGGAACCCGGACTCCCAGTTGTTCTCGGCGACGCAGTTCACGACCTCGCAGTTGACGAGGTTCTGCCATTCGTGGAGGTCGAAGCCGGTGATCCACTCCGAACGGGACTCGTTCGTGCTGGTGACCGATGCCGGGATCCCCGGGTCACCGGCCACGCCGTAGCCGCATTGCGCGGCACCGCACTGGACGAACCGGATGTTCGTGGTGGCCCGGGCGACGTGATCGCTGTAGTCCTGGTTCATATTGAACCCGTGCGTGTGGCACTGGAAGGCCGTGCATCGGTAGAACTCAACATCGTCAATTGTTGTCTTGTCTTTATCATTCGATGTGCGGGCGACCCAGACGAAGAACATCCCGTTCCCCGAGGCCTTGTGCCAGACACCGTCCTCAGTGACGCTCGAAGCCCAGATGTCCCGGAGCCGGACGTGGCTCTCCGTGATCAGGACGAAGGCGTTCCCACGGATCGTGAACCCGTTGAGGTTTACATACTCGGCCCCGACGGCGATCGGGAGGTAGCCGCTTCCGCCCGATTTTATCGTCTCGATAACTGTTCCTCCCTGCCCTATCGCGCCGCCGCGTGAACCCTGGCCGGTCAGGGTCGTGTGATCACGGAGCGTGATCCGGCCGGAGCAACTGAATTTGCCGTCAAGCAGCTCGACGACGCCGCCCTGGGCGATCGCGATAGCGTCGTTGATCTCGCGCTCGTCGTTGGTCCCGTCGCAGACGAAGAGGGGCGGTTCCGGGGGCGTGATATGCGAGTCAACCGCCGCCACGTAGACGTGCTTCAAATTCCCAGGGGCAGGGGTAAAAGTCGGCTGAGGATCGTATCCAGCAGGCCATTTGTAGGTCCAGCAGGTAAAGTCCCCGACCCCCAATGGCCAGTCCGCCGAGTAGTCCGGCACGTCGACAACTTCCGACGGATCCGGGGCCGAGAAAAACTGGTAGAACGACATATCGGAGCCGACGGACCGGAGAAGCGTGTCACCCGAGCCACCCGTGTAGACGAGGCCGACGGAAGTGGCCGGAAATTCAGAAGCAGGTACCGGGATCCGGAGCCGTTCTCCCAGTGACCAGCTGCCATCTTCCGGAAAGTCCTCGATGGAAACGGGTTTGCCGCCGTTAAGGGTGACGTTAAAAGTGCCCTCGTTCAGGCTCTCCCCGCCCTCGTGCTCGAGGTAGAGGATAGTTCGATATTCGTTCCCCTTCACGTTGAACTGCACCTTCGGGATCTTCTCGGGCAGGGGCTGCGAGGCAACGTATGTGCCAACGATCGCCGCGCCGATGACCACCAGGGCGATGAGCAGCACGCCCCCGATGGCCTCCGAGACGGCGTCCTCACGGTTCGGCATACTCAAAGGTCACCTGGAGGTTCGCGCGGTTCAGGGTGAAGTACAGGTCGTGCGTCGTGTCGTCGAGGTCGGTATCAGGGTCGTAGACGTCGAAGTAGACCTTATTACTCTCACGGGTGACATCGTACAAATCATCGTCGAGCCCGCCCCGACGGGCAACGTCGTTAAAGATCTGCTCCCATGCAGCCGCCCAATGTTCGTCGCGTGCAACAACCATCACCGTGATGCTGTCGTGCTGCTCGTCCGGGGTCCTGGAGTCGAAGTTCTCGCGGAGCCGGGTCTCGACCCGGAGCGGTCCCGTGCCGCCGATCAGTGCCTCCGGGCCGGTCGGGTTGACCAGGCAGAGGTTCATCTTCACCGCGGGACGGTCCACACCGACGGTGGTGGTGTTCCGGACCATGTAGGTCGAGAGCAACGGGGCAACCTTGACCGAGACTCCCTCGCCCCGTTGCTCGAGGAAGACGCCGCCGGCCGAGTACTCGTACCGCTGCTGGATCCAGTAGTGGTTGGAGGTCTCGTAGCTCAGTTGACCAAGACCGACATTTGTGAATCCTGCGAGCGGCGCGCCGTCGACAGTGAGCGTCAGCGTGTCGACCTGCTGGGAACCGGTCACGCGCATCTTCGCCGCGGTCCCGATCGGCTTCATGAACGAGAGGAAGAGCCCGCTCGACTGCGTGTTCCCCCCGCCCGTGCCGAGGTCGAACGAGGTGGAGAGCGAGACCCCCTGGGTCATCGCCCCTCCGAGGGATCGAACCCACAGTCCGTCCACGCTCGTCTTGTAGCTGACGAACCGGTCCTGGACCTTGTTCAGGTGAGTAATCT
>CAYWVY010000140.1:0-2954 GCA_964461885.1 uncultured Methanospirillum sp.
TGACGAACGTGCCGTCAATCGGCTTCATAGCCACGCAGATAAGCTCCATCGCTGGCTTGAGCGCCGTGCCCCAGCCGTGCCAGAGTTGGGCTTCGGGGGTGGACTCGCCCTCTCGTGTCAGTTGGTTTTTAGTGACGTGCCAATCTTCGCTGTCAGGTTTCATAAAACCAACACCGCTTGCAGGTCGCGCACTAAACTCGACCCCAGCCTGTTTATCAATTCCCTTTGAAATATTATAACTTTTTGGAAAGCCAGAATTGCCAGTAATAAAGATGTGTCCATTCCTTCTAGCTACAAACGCACCTGTTGGAACTTGGACACACCATACATTGCCCTTATATTCTATTGGATTTACAGTTGCCAAAGTGGTTCGGGTTGCCCCGTCGCTTCGTATTTCTTGTGCTGTTGGTTGCTCGCAAATAACATTAAATTGCTCGGGTCGTTGTTGGCTGGATTGTGGTCGATGTGATGAACGACTTCCGTCCTCTTTAAGCATCTTCCTAGTATTCGCGCAACTATTAAACGGTGTTCCATTACATAACCGTCTTTTCTTGACATTTCCATATATTCTTCCGGGCAACGAACATATTTTACTCCAACATAATTCCCATGTGTTTTGAAGTAAGTTACGCCGCCCTTCCATGCAGGATTGTTCTGCCCTGTCATTTTTTCTTTGGCTGACTTCTCGGATTCTTCCGTCCAATTTTGTCTGCCTTTGTGCGCATGCTGCTTCCATTCCTGCCCTCTTAATACTCCGTTGCATTGACGACTGCAAGTAGGCGTTTCCACCCTTTTTAACCATGCTTTTGGTTTCCATACCTGTTTCCCACACACGGCACACGCTACAAGCGTTTTGCCTTCGCACTGCTCCGGCGGGACTTTGCCAGTATTCGCTATGCTTACATTCTTGTTGGCGCACTCTTTCGAGCAAGTCTTGTTTCTTAACGCTTGTTCCTTCGTATATGTTGGGAATGGTTTCTGGCAAGTTGTGCAAACTTTCCAGAATGGGTACACTCTCTTGCTGTTCCAGTGTTTCGGCGTAGGCAAATACTTTTCTTCCGCCTCGTTCAACAATACAACGATGGTTTCGGGAGACGATTTGGTCTGTATAATCCGATTGTATTCTGTAAGCGGTATGTTTGTTTTCATAGATAAAGCTCCTTTCTGGTTTACAAAACTCGAATGATTCTTTATCTATATTATAACATAATACAGGATATAATTCGATGTCTTTATGGTAATGTTCCCACCCATTAATAGTAAGAATTTCTGTATCTTCTGACAAGCAACCATATAACCACGCCATCGAGTCGCGGACTTCCCAGCCAGCGTCCTCAATCGCCACGACTAAGCGGTGAAATGTGCGAGTGCCACCCATAGCGAGTAGCATCGCGCCGGGTTTAGCAACGCGCAGAGCTTGTTCCCAGAATGCAACACCGGGAACACCCCTGTCCCAATCTTTGCCCATAAAGGTCAAGCCGTAAGGCGGGTCGGTAATGATAGTGTCGACGCTATTCTCTGGCAGTTCAGCCATAACGGATAGACAGTCGCCTAAATGGAGTTCAACGCTCATTCCTGCACCTCCGGCATCCACTCGAACACGATATCGGAATTCTTCCCACTATGCAACCGCCACACCTTGCCGTCAAACGATGGCACAAGTCCCACTTCCCAATTTAAAATGTACATAATTTATTCCTCTTTGTTAATATATTTGTAAAACGGGCTATCAGTAAAAAATCCTTTAACGGTTTTAAAAATATAAGTACCGCTTGTAACAGAACTATACCAGTAGAACAACCAGAATTTATTGTTTGAATATAAGGCTTTAATTAAACGCTCATTTTGAGCATCTCCGAGAGTATTAAAAATATACCAGCCGTCTCGTTCCTCTGTAAGCTCCGGCATAGACCATAGAGATTGAACATAATCTAACAATTCTATAACAGAATTTTCTGTAGAAATATCCCAATTAGCAACCCGTTCTAAAATCCACGGGTCAAGTTCTGTCGATTTCCACATTTCAACATGTCTTTCAAATAATTCTGGGTCGTCTGAATATTTCATTTTATTACTCCCTTAAGGTTCCGTATTTAATTCTCTTTCTAATGCTCGTTGTTCTCTCTTTTGTTTGGCAATTTCGTTTTTACGTTTTTTCTCGGCTTTTTCTTTACTTAAGTCATAAATAGATTGTTCATCATTCCATTCCATATCAGTTTTATATCTTGATAAAATACCAACATTATCATCTTTAGGAATGGTCAAGGCAAAAATATGACCCGCTTTACTTTTAGCCTTATATGTAGGTTCGCCGAAAGCATATGTACTAAAATAGTTAAACTTTGTTAAATTATCTTTAACTTTATCGTTAAATATTTCGGCTTTAGGAATATCAAAGTGTCGTTGTTTAACCATATCGTGTTCTAATTTTAAATTAATATATACACTTTTTTCCATATTAATCCTTTAAAGAATCAATAATCTCTTTTACCCTGTTTAGCAGCTCTTTTTCGCTATTATATTTTATACTATTATCTGTTATACCTAAAAATGTTAATGTAACTCTATAAAAACAGTCGGCGTTGTCTGTGCATAAAGGTGTAGACTTACTAACATATATTCCTATATCATCTTTTAGTACTACTAAAAAATCAGGTTTATCTTGAAGGATATTAAAACCTGCGTCTCTAAATAATTCTTTTGCTTTATACATCTTTATCACCGTAATACTTTTCCTTTATAACACCCTCTGTAAACATGGCTGTAATAAATTCTCGTTCTTCTTTTGTAACAGACCCTTTAAAATCCATAGGCCAACCCATCCTCACAAACTCTTTTAAATCACTAATAAGATTTTCAAAAGCAGAAATAACAAATTCTTTATCTTGTAATTTTTCACTTAAAACGCCTTGCATTTTCGTATGAATTTTTTTCTCTAAATCAACCTCCGGTTT
>CAYWVY010000141.1:0-2947 GCA_964461885.1 uncultured Methanospirillum sp.
GAAGTCGTCAGACCCCGGATCCGGGGTACGATGCTCGCCGCGGCAAGCGGTCCGCACCGCGCGAAGCCACGCCGTCGCGGCCCCGTCCCGCGGGCCGGGGGCGGGCAGTCGGCGCGAGGTGCTCGAAAGGATGCCCGGCACCAGTCTGATCAGACCGGACCACCCAACGCATACGGCTGCACACAGGTGTGCATGGCCGCATGCGTCAACGTCCGGATCGACCCCGCCACCAGGTCCCTGCTCGACGACCTGAAGGTCCATCCCCGCGAGACCTACGCCGACGTAATCGACCGCCTCGCCCGCCAGGCGATCGACGACGAGCCGCTCACGGAGGACGAGGCGGCCGACATCGCCGAGGCCGTCGAGGACATCAGGGCGGGTCGGGTCCTCTCCACTGCGCAGCTCAGGCGCGAGCTCGGGCTCTGATGCAGCCCGGCTACACCGTCGCCTGGACCAGGAAGGCGGCGCGCATGCTCGAGCGCCTCCCGCGCGAGGCGCAGGCGCGGGTCGTGGACAGCGTGGCGGGCATCGCCGGCGAGCCCTTCGCGCACGTCCGGAAGGTCGAGGGCACCCCGTACCACCGTCTCCGGGTCGGCCAGTACCGGGTCGTGATGCAGATCACCGCCACACACCTGACCATCTACGTCGTCCGGGTCGCGCCGCGGGAGACGGCGAAACGGAACCTGTAGCCGCCGGCTCGGGAAAAAATCGGGTCAGTCCTCGTCCGGTCACATGACGGTAAGGACGGGCTCGGCCTCGTCACCCGGCCCGATGATCGCCTTCAGCGTGACCAGGCGTGACACCCCGCCATCGCCGGGCGATCGACGATCTTATGGCAGACCAGGACGAGAACTCTGACAGAATGGACAGGCATCAGCTCTCGGGGTTCCGCGAGATCAACACCATCATCGAGCGCGATTCTAAGGACACCACGTACAAGTTCGCGCTCCTGCGCGGCGTGATCGAGATCTCGCAGGAGCACTCCGGCCTCGTCCGGGAGACCGGGGCCGACGTGGAGTTCCCGCTCGGGCTCCTGGTCGAGAAGTGGATCCTCTATTACTATCCGCTCATCGAGCCCGACGAGATCATCCCGCAGCAGCGCTCCGGTGAGTGCCGCGCCGGCGGCCGCCGGATCGCGTTCGGGAACGACCTGAAGAGGGTCACGGACCACTACCGCCCGCTCGGGGGACTGAGCGCGTTTTACCGGGACTACGTCTCGGGCATGTTTCCGCCCGGGGTCGAGGCCGACGTGCTCGGGCTGATGAAGCGCGTCCGATCCACGATCACCAGCATGCCGATGCGATACCTCGGCCGCTCGCTCTCGACCGAGGAGTACTCGGTCTTCAGGTACGCAAACCACGGCCCGTTGCGGTCCGGCCGGCGGGTCGACCAGAAGTTCCTGATCGCGCAGGGCGGCACCTTCACGTTCCGTCGGGAACCCTTCGAGGTCTTCCAGCACCTCGGCAGTTTCATCGCGGGGGAGGACTCGCTCCTGTACAAGTGGGCGGAGTTCTCGGCAAAGGCCGACAAGACAGGGACGATATCGAGGGAGAAGGTCCTGGAGAGACTGAAGACACGGCCGGAGACGGAGCGGGCCGTGCAGGACGCGCGGTCCGTGTACTTCACGCATCTCGCCTCGAGCGGGCCGCTCGAGTGCGCCTGGAGCGGCCGGCCGATCCGCGTCGCGGAGGCCCTGAACGTCGACCACGCCATCCCGTTCTCGCTCTGGCGGAACAACGAGCTCTGGAACCTCCTGCCGGCGACGGACCGCGTGAACGCCAGCAAGCGGGCCATGATCCCGGCCCCGGCCCTCATCGACGAGCGGAGCGAAGCGATCGTGGGCCACTGGCACCTGCTTCACGAGGCCTACCCGGTGCGGTTCATGAACGAGATAGCGGTCTCGCTGATCGGGAAGCCGACCTTCTCGACCCGGTGGGAGGAGGCCGGCATCGCCCACCTGCGAGAGAAGTGCGAGTACCTGATCGACGTCAGGGGGTTCGACGTGTGGAGGCCGTAGTCTGGCCGGCCTCCTCCCGCAACCCCTCGAGCACTCCTACGAGCTCCGCCATCCGGCCGAGCCGCGCGTCCGGCCGAACTTCCGGCTGGATCCCGATGTCCCGGTCGCCGTAAGCGGCGTGGACCGTGAAGAACCCGAGACGCTGTGCCGGCTCGATGTCGCGCTCGAGGCTGTCGCCGACGTAGACTGCCTCGCCCGGCCGGACCCCGAGCGCCGCGAGCGCGACCCGGAACGGGGCCGGCGCGGGCTTCCGCTGCCGCGTCGTCTCGAACGCGACCACGCAGTCGAAGAGGCCGTGGAGGCCGGCCACCTCGAGCCGGTCCCGGGCGTCGCGGTCGTACGCGTCGGTCACGATCCCGGTCTGCAACCCCAGCTCACGGACCCGCTGTAGCGTCTCGGCCACACCAGGGTAGACCTCGAGCGCGTCGAGCAGGGCCGAGCGGTACAGGCCGTAGCCCTTCTCGTGGACCGCCGGGTCCCGGACCCCGTGTGTGAGAAAGAAGTCCCGGAGGTGGCCCGGGTGCTCGAAGTCCAGGACCGGCCGGCAGAAGTAGCCGAAGAGCTCGTCACCGTCGCCGCGCCCGAGCCAGTCCGTCACCGCCCGGCACCCCGCCTGCTTCGCCTCGATCAGGTCCCAGAAGGTGTTGTCCATGTCGAACAGCACCGTCGTTATCGCTCGATCCTGAGGGATCCCAGTTCGTGACAGGCCAGCACACCCCGATCACTATGTCCAATTCTCCTGACATAAACGTGCGGCATCCGTCCGGTGTCACGAATGCGTGATATACAGCCGGGGCCCGTCACGCCTGATCGGCCCCGGCGCCGGCCTCGACGAGCTTCTCGAGCCGGTCGAGAAACGCCGGGTCGTACGCCTCGCCGACATGGTCGACGTTCCAGAGCCCCGACGATCGTACCGCCGGGTGCGGGCAG
>CAYWVY010000142.1:0-2946 GCA_964461885.1 uncultured Methanospirillum sp.
CCGAAGGCGAGGGACGATCGATCGCCGGCCCGGGCCTCCCCGCGTTCTGCGACGGCGACGAACGGTTCTTCTCCGACGACTGCCTGCGGATGCTGGGGCAGTGATAGGGCGACAATCCCCTATCGACTCCAGGTGCGGCTGTCGCGAATTCGAGGCGGCGATCTGGACTGACGGCGGCTCGCTCTATGACGCGTACCACCGGCGAGAGGTGAAGAGGGGATCGAAACCGAGGACTCAATCGCCGGTGGTGTACGGCGCAGTATGCCGACCAGGGAACAGGCACTGCTGCCGGTCATACCAGTGCCGACGGAGCACGGCCGTCAAGAACGGCGCCAGCGACGGCGCGGCGGCGACCCCGCGCGGCAGCCCGATGGCCCGAAACGTTCGGTCAGGGGGTCGTGACCGCTGATGCGCTCGAGGGGTTCTCCATCGCCGTGCCCCACAGTTACCATCGGCATCCTTAATTCCCGTTACAATCATTTTACGTTCGTGAAATTACTGTCCGTCCTGCTCATTCTGTTTCTATTGATCGCCTGCCAGCCGGTTGCCGGGCTCGACGGGCCAATCCCCATCCCGCCGAACATACAGGCGCCCACCGACCCGGACGGCGACGGGAAGTACGAAGACCTCAACGGCAACCTCCGGAAGGACTTCGCAGACGTCGTCCTCTTCTTCAACCAGATGACCTGGATCGCGGCGAACGAACCGATCGTGGCGTTCGACTTCAACGGCAACGGCCGCATCGACTTCGCCGATGTCGTGTCCCTCTTCAACGAGCTGGGGAGCAGCCCGCCGACGCCCCGGGTCATCATCTCCGCCACGGTCGCACCCTCGGACGAGGACCGGTCTCTCCGGGGCGACGGCGTCAACCTGACGATCCCCGGCGGCACCCTGAACCAGACCTCCTCCGTCCGCGTCGCGACCGTCGCCAGTCCCCCGGCGCCGCCAGAGGGGACGTCCAACCTGACGGTCTTCGACGTCACGGTCGGCACCCAGGTCCGGTTCATGCCCGGGCTCGCGATCGAGATCCCGTACACGCCCGCCATGATCCCCCCCGGCACGAGCCCCGCCAGGGTGATCCAGGGGATCCGGTGGGACGAGGGGACCGGGGCGTGGCGCCTGATCCCGACCGCCGTGGACACGGCCCGGGGCGTCGTCGTGCTCGAGACGGATCACCTCTGCGTCCTCGGGTACACCGCGAAACTCGCGCCGGCTCCGGTGACCGAGATCTGGGTGGATGATTTCGTCATCCACTACGACCCCTCCGACAATATGGCGATCCAGGAGGCCTGGAAGGGTTCGCCGGACGTCGCCGGCGAATATCCGGACATCAACACGGCGTATAGATTAGCGTCCTATGTGGGAATTTTCCTCGAGGAGGCCAACACCACCTTCGTGAAACAACAGGGGTTCAAGAAGCCGGTCCGCTCGCGGTTCAGCTTCGACAATAAGATCCATGTCTATGTCGGTGACTACTACGAGACCAGCTGGAACCAGTTCACCAAGACGATCACGGTCAGCAGGACGCCGTTTACCTACGGCCCTGGGGCCAAGTACAGGCTCGCGGCGGAGATGCGGCACGAATTCTTCCACGCGGTGCAGAACGCGTACGTCTCGACGGGCTGGATGCACAAGAACCGCTGGTGGACTGAGGCCACGGCCGAATACGCCGGGAACCTGGGTTCTTCCGTGGACCCTGCGTATCCGCTTGACGACTCCTTCTATTCCAAGCCGCTCGACACGGTCAACGGAAAACACGAGTACCAGGCCGCCATCTTTGTTGGTGCCCTCACAAACAGCGGTCCATTTCGATCGCTGTGGGAGGCGACGACCACCGGGTGGGATCCCGACACTGCCATCCAGGACTTCTTGAAGAAGAAAGGTCAGACGATCGGGACCGTGTACGAGGATCTGATGGTTGATTCGAAGCTCGTGGAGTGGAGATCGACCGGCTTTCCAGGCGATAGCAATTTCCTTGCCATCCGCCAGCCGGTCATTGACGGGGCACAGCAGCTGGCCGATGAGAACATGTTCGATTGGTACCTCCCGAGCAATGGAATGGGCACCGTCTCACCTGCCTTCAGGGTGAGCACCTCGGAGGACAGGGTGCAGCTGTTCGAGGCATATCTGAGCGGCAGAGCATCGCTTCCGGACGACACCCATTTGAAGCATTATGTGGCGGATGGGTCGACCGGAAAGCTCATTTCGTGGGGTGGTCCTATTCCAACAAATACTAGCTTCGATACGCGTGACGGCGATATCATCGTCTACACGATCGTCCGCGGGCTTTCATCCGGGGAACCAGCCTATTCAGACGCGATCCTGCTGAACCGGCCGGAGATCTCGATCTCACCCGAGTTTGCGGAGGTGGATGTCGGTGAGTCTGTCGATTTCACCGTCACGGTCGAGAACATACCGTCCGGTGTCCCGCTCCAGGTCCTCGACGCGGGCGGGAACGTTGTCGCGACAGGGACCGGATCGGGTTCCCTGCGGTTCTCGAAGGCGTTTCCATGGGCAACTGATGATTGGCGATGCAACTTCGTCGTGAGAACGAAAGTGGCCGCAGATTGGTACGGATTCTTTTACAGTGATTGGATATCTGCTCACGTCAAAGTCATCTAGTGTGGCAGTATGAAGTATCCCCTTTTCGCGGGCTCGGGCACTCTGACGCCGTGAGCGCGTCCAGGAGCGTATCCCCGGGCGAACGTGCGGTACACCTGCCGACCGCCGCCGAAGGCGAGGGACGATCGATCGCCGGCCCGGGCCTCCCCGCGTTCTGCGACGGAGACGAACGGTTCTTCTCCGACGACTGCCTGCGGATGCCGGGCTGATCCGGGTCGAGATGATCGCGCCGGCCGTTTCGGCAGCGAGCGGCGACGGATGACCGCCGTGCGGTGGTGGACCGGGCCTGGCCCGCGACCCCGTGACGGGCGCCCGCCCCGTCGA
>CAYWVY010000143.1:0-2854 GCA_964461885.1 uncultured Methanospirillum sp.
GATCGATTACGAGGGTCGGCCGGCTTTCGATCGCAGTCGGTGAATATCGAGCGGCCCGGATCGGCGATGGGGCCGGCCGGTGCGGGAGATCGATGAAGAGGGTCGGCGGGGTTTCGATCGCTGCCGGTGATCGCCGGGCGGCCCGGATCGGTGATGGGGCCGGCCGGCCGGTGCAGGAGATCGATAAAGACGGCGGGCTCGGAGATCGGCCTCGAGACGGATGGCCTTGAGCCGTCCACCAGCTGCGACGATGACCACGTGGTCTTTGCCGGCGCTCCCGGCGCCGGGTAGCGTCAGCGTGTCGCCGACGGCCGCTCACCGATTGGCCAGGAACTCCTCGACGGTCAGGCCGCTCTCGCGGATGATCGCCATCAGGGTTCCCCGGGCAATGGGCCGTCCCGGGTGGTTGGGGACGGTCACCCGTCGGCGGGTCTCCGGGTTGTACCAGATCTCATGACTCCCCTTCGCCTGGCGGTCGAAGACGAAGCCGGTAGCCCGAAGGATGTGGACGACCTCCCTGGCAGTCAGGGAGGGCGCGTGTGTCATGGAGAGACGGTAACGGCGATCTGGAACTGGTCGCCCTGCTCGGCAACGGGCCGCAGCGCCGGGGGCATGGGATCGCCGTGTTCGAGGCAGGACTCGATCAGCCGCCGCGCCACGTCCTGCGCGATCTCGATGGTCTCGGCGACGGTCCTTCCCTCGGCGATCAGTCCCTGCACGGTGCTGCTCGTTGCGAGATACCCGCCTTCCTCGAGCGGTTCGATGGTGATGGTGATGAGGTACTCCGACATGCCCGGTCGCCTCTGCTGCACTGATGCATCATCGGTTTCCGGATATAAAGACGTTCACCCGGCGCCGTCCGCTTATGGATGTGTCGCTGGAACCGGGCAGGCCCTCCTGCTCGCGTGGGTCCTGGCGGCGATCGCGGTGCTGCCTCTCTCCCCAGAGCGGCCGGGCCGCGACACGGGCCGGCGCGGACGCGTGCCGCCGGCCCGGATGGCCGACAGGCGCTTGGCGGACCCGGAGAATTATAGGGCGGCCCGGATCGGCGATGGAGCCGGCCGGCCGGTGTGGGAGATCGAGAAGAGGAGAGTTCGGACTCACATGCCGAGGACAACCTGCCGCGAGCCGTCTTAGAGCTTGGCGTGTTCTCGAAGGAACGCCGAAGGCCGTGTCAGCATCCACAAGACCGGACCTGTCCAGGCGGGAGCAGAAGAGGATTTCGGCATCGGGGATGCACGGGTCCGGACAGGATCCTTATCATTTTTCATCATTCAGCACGCACGGTCACGCAATGCGCATCACGTTCTCGGTCGAGATGATCCACGAAATCCACGCCGAGATCATCGACACATTCAGAGAGCTTGCGCACCAGAACGGCGATGATGAAACCGGGATCGTCTATGATGTCCGTGATCCGGGGACGCTCGATTTCATCGTCATGGCGATCAACCTCGCACCGACGCCGGTCGAACAGGCGGCCGTGGCGCTCCACCGGATCGCCTCACAGCACCCGTACTTCGACGGCAACAAGCGGACGGCCCTCATCGTTGCAGAGACCATCCTCGGGGAGGACGGCTGGTACCTGGAAGGTGCGCAGTCCGACGACGAATTCATCCTCCGGATCGCACGGTACGAGACCTGCCTGGACGATGCCGAGGCCTGGGTTCGTCTGAAAATGAGGCGGGCGGAGCCCGATTAGCTCAGCTTCTTCAGGGTGGCCATGTGCCGGCGGATCGACGCCTTCACGCGCTTTCGCTGGGTGGGCGAGAGCCCCTGCTCCGTCTGAGGCGTCTCCGGCTCCCAGGCAGTGCCGTTCGGGGCCACTCCCGTTCGTACTGGTTCTCTGCAGACCATCGGTCTCACCTTTCGAGTACCCCCATATCCGCTGTCCGTGGATAAAAATGTCTGTTTGTTCGTCCGAAAATCGGTGGGACCGTCAGCGTCCGGCCGGCCGCGAGCCGGCCAGCAGCCGGGCGACGCCCACGCGGTCCCTGCCCGGCAGAGGTGCCACGGCGGTTTCCGCTCTCCGGCGCGGAGGCGCGCCGCCGGCCCGGTGTTCCTGGCGAGCAGGACCGTGCCGAAACCACTCGCGTGGCCGGGCCGGCCTGGCCGCATCGATCATTCTCGCGCTATTGCTGGGAAAAGGGGTGGCATGATGTACCACACGATGGTCCCCGGGTGCGGGCCGGCGCGGGGTCTGGCCGGGCCGGACGCACTGATCCCGTCGTCCACGATAATCTTATACATGGAGGGCCGGGCCGCGACGGTTGATGGGCGTTCCGTGGCCCCGGGTGATCACCAAGCGGCGCGGATCGACGATGGGGCCGGCCGGCCGGTGCGGGAGATCGATTCCGAGGGCCGGCGGGCTTTCGATAGCTGCCGATGCTTATCGAGCGGCGCGGATCGGCGATGGGAGCGAAGAACTCGTGCAGGAGATCGATTACGAGGGTTGGCCGGCTTTCGATCGCCGCCGGTGATTGCCGGGCGGCGTGGATCGATGATTGGCCGGCCGGCCGGTGCGGCGATAACGTTCGCGCTGCCGAACATATGTTCTACAGTGAGAACGATTGGCAGATGAAGGTTCCGTGGTGCGGGCCTCCGGCGACGAGGTGATGGAAGCGGACGGGTGCGGAGACGGGATACTCTCCCCATTACGTATCGCGTCCGAGCGCACGGGATGCACGGACGGGGCGACGCGGCGGGAGACGGCGATCGCGGCGTCCGTCGCCGGCACGGGTGGGAGTCGCGATGGCCGGCGCTCCCGCTTTCGCTGGCGGGGGGGTGCTCACCGCGCCGCGTGGCCCATGCTGGGAAAGGGGAAGCGGGGTCAGGCGAAGGTATCGAGGACGAC
>CAYWVY010000144.1:0-2850 GCA_964461885.1 uncultured Methanospirillum sp.
CGGACTCGTCGTCGAACTCGATGTTCTGCTTGGTCCGGGTCGGGAGCGCGATCGACGGCACCTCGCCGCCGTGCATCTGGTCGTACCATGCCTCGGCGATCCGCAGCAGTTCCGTCCGCGCCCGCCCGTCGAGATCGTTTCTAGACATCGAGGTCCACCACCACTTTCTGATGCTCGTCCACGCCGCGGACGTCGATCGTCCCGCTCCCGCTCCCCGTGTACGCGGCCCGCCAGGAGCCGCCCGGCGCGAGCGGGACCTGCCAGACGCGGGTCACGAGGTCGTCGAGCGCGGTCGAGAAGTCCGGCGCCGGCACAGCGTCCTCGGCGGGATCGCCCGACTGCTCGAAGACCTGGAGCGCGAGCTCGCGCCCCGTGTGGTTCTGGACCTCGATCTCGACGCGGCCGGCGACCGTCCGCTTCTTCGCGACGACCTTGCGCATGATCTGTCCCTCGATCGGGGAGATGTCGGGGAGCGGCCGCTCGGTCACCTCCGCGACCTTTGCCGCGAGCTCGGGCAGGATCGCGCAGACGGCCCGCGCCCGCTCCTCGGCAAGGCGCGTGCGGTCCCGGCGCGAGACGAAGATCCTGAGGTCGCGCCCGAGGTCCTGGAGCGCGAGCGCGATCTCGCGCTCGATCTCGGGGATCGCGGCGATCGCGTCCTTCGACTCCGAGGTAAAGGGCACGTTCGTGGAGGCGACATGGACCAGGATCAGGATCGGCCCCTGGGGCAGGCCGGCCTGGGAGAGGCCGTAGGCCTTCCAGTTTACCTCGGCCACGGCCCGCGTGGTCGCGCAGCCCCCCTGGGCGTAGATCAGGGGGACGCGGTTCGCAAAGCGCATCAGCTGCGCGCTCCCCTCCGCGGGGAGCTTGCCGCCGTACCCGATCGCGGCCTCGACCATGAACGGGTGGCCGCCGTAGACCGCGCTCGGCCTCGTCCGGGCCGAGACGAAGTCCATGCGGTACTCGGCCGAGAGCCCCCGGATCAGGAGTTCCTCGCCGATCGGCGAGAGGCACTGCGTGGTCGGGGGCGGCGGCACCCGGACGGACTGGAGGGCCGCGAGAAGGCGCGAGACGTCGGCGCCCGAGAGGGTCTCGACCTTCGCCGTCGGCGCGAGATCGGCCGCGGCGCAGATCTCGTCCGCGGTCTTCGCTCCCACGCGGACGAACTGGTCCACGAGGAACGGCGCGAGCTGGCCCTTCGTGCCCGAGACCATCCGGGCGAGCTGCCCGAGCTCGATCCCGAGCGGGTGGGGCTTGATCGCCTTCGGCGGCACGAGCGGCTCGTCCACGACCCGTTCCGAGAGGAAGGCCTCGCCGTCGATCTCGGCCCGGATCCGGGCGTGGGGGTTCACCACGCCCGTGTACCGGAGGTACTCGACGAGCCGTTTCTTGGCCGCGAGGCTCGCGCGGAACTCGATCTCGACCCGGGTGCCGTGGGTCCGGTCCCACTCGACCTCCTCGTGGCTGAGGATCTCGGGCTCGTTCGTCTCGACCTTGATCCGGAGCTCGAACCGGTGCGCCGGCTCGTGCGCGCCCGTGCGCGTCGTGACCACGGTCGGCAGGCCCGTCGTCAGCTGCGCGTAGAGCACAGCCGCCGAGATCCCGATCCCCTGCTGGCCGCGGCTCTGCCGTATCTGGTGGAAGCGCGAGCCGTACAGGAGCTTGCCGAAGACGAACGGAACGTTCTCGGGGACGATCCCCGGGCCGTTGTCCTCGACCGCGATCCTAAAGGTCTCGGGCCCGGTCCGCCGGACTTCGATCTCGATGTCTGGGAGGACCTCGGCCTCCTCGCAGGCGTCGAGGGCGTTGTCGACGGCCTCCTTGACCGTTGTGATAACGCCGCGGACAGGCGAGTCGAAGCCGAGCAGGTGCTTGTTCTTCTCGAAGAACTCCGCGATCGAGATCGCGCGCTGCTGCCGCGCGAGCTCCTCAGCGAGGGCCAGGGGAGCCCACCTCCCGCCCTGCCGCCCGCGCCACGGCCTCATCGAGCGCGAACGTCTCCTGGAGGCCCGTGGCGAGGTCCTTGAACGCGACCACGCCCGCCTCGGCCTCGCGCGCTCCGATCAGGACCGCGCAGTCGGCCGTCTTCGCCGCCTTCGCCATCTGCGCGCCCAGGCCCTTGCCCGAGAGGTCGAGCTCGGCCCGGAGGCCCGCCGCCCGGAACGCGGCCGCCGCCCGGCACGCGCTCGCCGCGCCCTCGACAGTCGAGAGGACCGCGACCACGGTCCGGTGCGGCACCGTGACCTCGCCGAGGGCGACCATCACCCGGTCGAAGCCGATGGCGAAGCCGCAGGACGGCGTGTCCTCGCCGCCGAAGAGGTGCGCGAGCCGGTACGCGCCGCCGCCGACGATCTGGTTCTCGGCCCCGAGGTTTGCGGCGAAGCCCTCGAAGACCATGCCCGTGTAGTAGTCGAGGCCGCGCACGATCCCGAAGTTGAGCGAGTAGTCCAGCCCCGCCGCGTCCAGGAGCACGACGAGCTCGCGGAGGCGCGCTTCCTCGG
Organism: uncultured Methanospirillum sp.; assembly: GCA_964461885.1. GTDB lineage: Archaea > Halobacteriota > Methanomicrobia > Methanomicrobiales > Methanospirillaceae > UBA288. Next base: position 2,502 of record CAYWVY010000144.1, read on the forward strand.
GGAGCGGGCCGGTGACGGCGAAGGCCTCGCCGAGGGTATCTGCGTTCACGAGCGCCTCGAGCCGCGGCAGCAGGTCCGCCCGGTCGAGGGCGGCGAGCGCGTCCGCGAGCCCGTCCATCTCGCGCTTGTCAAGCAGGCCCATGACCGTCCGGCGTGCCGCCTCGTCGAGGTCCGCGAGGAGCGAGCGGAGGAGGGCGAGGTGGCCGACCTTCAGCTCGTACTCCACGCCGGCCGCCCTGAGGGCCGCGTCCGCGAGCAGGATCACCTCGGCGTCCGCGCCGGCCGAGTCCACGCCGATCAGCTCGGCCCCGAACTGCCAGAACTGCCGGTACCGCCCCTTCTGCGGCCG
>CAYWVY010000145.1:0-2604 GCA_964461885.1 uncultured Methanospirillum sp.
CGTCGATCGTGATCCCGCGGGCCTGCTCCTCCTCGTCGGAGTCCATGAAGAGCTGCGTGCCCGAGAGCTCCTTGGAGATCATGCCCGCGCCCGCGAGCAGGTTGTCCGAGAGCGTGGTCTTGCCGTGGTCGATATGCGCAACGATCCCGATGTTACGGATCTGCTCCGGCTTGTCCATGAGCTCCGTGACTCGGTCCACCATCTTCGTGCCGCGTGCCATAATGTATCAGAAAAAGGGTGTGTGTATCTAGCGGGCGGACTTCGCAATCCGCTCGCGCTCTTCCTTCTTTGCGACCGAGTAGGCCTTGACGTCGCCCTTCGAGGCCGCGATCAGCTCGTCCGCGAGCGCCGCAGCGACCGATTTCTTGCCGCGCGAGTTCTTCTGAACGCCCTCGGTGATGAACTTGAGCGCGGAGTCGACGCGCCGCTGGGGGGCCGTGTCAACCGACTTCGGGACGTTGATCCCGCCGTACTTGAGCCGGACCGTCTCCTCGCGGGGGCCTGCGTTCGTGACTGCCTCGACCAGCACCTGGACCGGGTTCTGCTTGGTCCGCTGCGCGATGATCGCGAAGGCGTCCTTGACGATCCGGATGGCCAGCTGCTTCTTGCCCGTGTTCTGCTCGGACTGCATCAGCCGGTTGATCAGCCGCTCGACGACGAGCATGTGGCTCTTTCCGAACTCGCCGCCGTTCAGCTTGCCGCACGAGTGCGGCACGATCATCGAGTGGATGTTCACGTACCGCCGCATGGCCGGGTCCGCGATCTCGACTTCGCCCACGTCGTAGAGGTTGAAGAGGAGCTTCGGAGTGCCGGGCGTGGTCTCCTCGGGGGTCTCCGCCTCCACGTTCTCGACGGGCTCAATAAGTTCCATGATTACCGCCTCGGTTTCTCTTTGCGCCCGATGACCATTTCATGGAGCGAGACGTCGTTGACCTGCGTGACCACGAACCGGACACCGGGGATGTCGCCCATCGACCGGCCGAGCCGACCGCCGATGCCTTCGACCTCGACCTCGTCGTGTTCGTCGATGAAGTTGATCGCGCCGTCGCCGGCCGCGAACGCCGTGATCTGTCGGCCGTTCTTGATCAGCTGCACCCGGACGCACTTGCGAATGGCCGAGTTCGGCTGCTTGGCTTCGACGCCGACTTTCTCCAGTACAATACCACGCGCCTGGGGCGCGCCCTCGAGCGGATCGCTCTTGATGTCGAGTCCGAGGAGGCGGCGTGCGTAGTTCACGTCGCTCCAGCGGAACTTGTTAGAGTCCCGCTTCAGTTTCCTGGCTGCGAATTTGCCCTGTCCCATGGGATAGCCTCAGTGTGACGAATATCGAGAACGGCTGCCACCGATCGTGAGATCAGTACTGCGACGGGAGCGAATATATCTATTCGTACGCCCGGTTCCCGCGTGGGTATATGATTTGCCTCTACAGGGTAATAATATATATCCTATCGACGTATCGGGGAAGTCCGCCTTTCACTTTCGCCCTGCAACCGATTTGCTCATATGGCGCGGGACTCGAGCTCTCATCATGGAGGGCCCCATAGATGACTTTCTCTCTATCTATCCCAAGGCCGGCACACGCCACGTCTACCGTTCGGCCCTCCGCGCGTTCCTCGATTTCGTCTACGGCCGGCGGCGCAGGGACCGGGTGCAGGCCGCGGGCGACGTCTACGAGGTCCTCGCTGCCCAGTACATCGCCGACCACCGCGACCGGGCCGCCGACCTGATCCGGTTCGCCGGGACCTCGACCGACGCGCCGACGACGACCCAGACACGGGTCGCCGCCGTGCTCGAATTCCTCACCCACCACGGCATCGACCTCTCCGACCGGGACCGCAAGCGCATCCGCGGAAAGCTCCCCCGCGGCGGGGCCGTGACCCGCCGGGGCGAGCTCACCCACGAGATGCTGCGGAGCATCGTCGGCCATACGAACGAGCATATGCGCGCCCTCGTCCTGGTCCTGGCGTCGAGCGGGATGCGGATCGGCGAGGCCGTGAGTATCCGTCTCGCTGATCTCGACCTCGACGCATCGCCGCCGACCGTCGAGATCAACGTCGATTACTCCAAGAACCGCACACGGCGCGTGACGTTCATCTCCGCCGAGGCCTCGGCCGAGGTGCGGGCCTGGCTCGCCGTCCGCGACCGGTACAACCGCGCGGCGGTCAGGCGCGCCTCGGGCTGTGTCGCGCCGAAGAACCCGGAAGACCCCCGCCTCTTTCCGTTCTCCCGTACGACGGCCGAGGAGGCGTGGGCACGGGCGCTCGCGAAGGCCGGTCTCGACGAGCGCGACGAGCGCACCCGCCGGGTCATCCGGCCGCTCCACTCGCTCCGTGCGTTCTTCGCGTCGCAGCTCGGCCTTTCCTGCCCGCAGCAGGTCGTGGAAGAACTGCTCGGGCACGAGGGATACCTGACCGACGCCTACCGCCGGTACTCGCGGCAGCAGCTCGCCGAGGCCTACCTCGCCGCCGAACACCACGTGACCGTCCTGGTCCCGGCCGAGTACAAGGCTTTGAAAGACCAGGTCTCCGACCGACTCGCGGCCCACTCGGAGATCCTGGAGAGCGTGGTACTGGATAATGTGCAGCTCAAGGGCCGGGTGAAGGA
>CAYWVY010000145.1:2614-2837 GCA_964461885.1 uncultured Methanospirillum sp.
GGCGGTGACCGAGCACCCGCTCCTGCTCGAACGGCTGCGCGAGCGCGAATAAAATAGGGGGGGCCGGCAGGCCCCCAGGCAACCGCTCCGGACCCGCCGGCGGGGTTCTCCCGGACCCGGCCGGCAGGAGATCGACCCGATGAGATGCTGATGAGGGGATGGGCTGCTCAGTTGAGCGACGGCAGCGCGTCCGCCCAGGTCTCGATGACCGCGAGGATCGAGT
>CAYWVY010000146.1:0-1356 GCA_964461885.1 uncultured Methanospirillum sp.
GGAGAAGGTCTTCGTCACCGGCAACACGGTCGTGGACGCGGTCTACCAGAACCTCAGAATCGCAGAGCGGAAAGAGAACGTCTTCGCCCGCCTGGGCGTCGGCAAGAAGAACTACATGCTCGTCACGGCCCACCGGGCCGAGAACGTCGACTGCGAGGACCGGCTCTCCTCCATCTTCGCGGCGCTCGCGGAGATCCGGGCAGAGTTCGGCCAGGAGGTGATCTTCCCCGTCCACCCGCGGACAGAGAAGATGATCGAGGCCTTCGATCTCTCGACCGACGGGATCACCATGGTCCCTCCGCTCGACTACCTCGAGTTCATCCAGCTCGAGAAGCACGCCTCCCTGATCCTGACCGACTCGGGAGGCCTGCAGGAGGAAGCCTGCATCCTCCGTGTCCCCTGCGTCACGCTCCGCGAGAACACGGAACGCCCCTCGACCATCAGGGTCGGCGGCAACGTCCTGGCCGGCACGGACACGCGGCGCATCGTGGCGGCGGCGCGGGTGATGATGGCGCGGAAGCGGGAGTGGCCGAACCCCTACGGCACCGGCCGGAGCGGTGCGGCGATCCTCGACGCCCTGATGGGCGGCGGCGTGGTCGGGCACCGGTACCCCGTGCCGGCCGCGCCGACGGCCGCCGACGAGTTCGCGGGCGAGCAACTACTCTAAGGTACACCAATAATGAGCGCACAGAAGATCCTGGTTACGGGCGGCGCCGGTTTCATCGGAACAAACCTCTGCAACGAACTGCGCAGTCGCGGCCACGAGGTGCTGGCCGTCGACCTCGCGAACAACGAACGCGACAATTACGAGCGGTGCGACGTCCGGAACTTCCGGCAGCTCGAGCGGGTCTTCGACCGGCACGACTTCGACTACGTCTACCACCTGGCCGCGGAGTACGGCCGGTGGAACGGCGAGGACTACTACGAGAACCTCTGGGAGACGAACTGCATCGGGACGAAGCACATGCTCCGGCTGCAGGAGCGGCTGAAGTTCCGGACGATCTTCTTCTCGAGCGCGGAGGTGTACGGCGACTACACGGGGGTCATGTCCGAGGACGTGATGGTGAACAACCCCATCGCCGACACCTACCAGATGAACGACTACGCCATCACGAAGTGGGCGGGCGAGCTGATGTGCATGAACTCGGCGAAGATGTTCGGCACGGAGACGGTCCGCGTCCGGCCGGTCAACTGCTACGGCCCGGGCGAGCACTACACGCCGTTCCGCGGCTTCATCCCGAAGTTCATCTACCACGCGCTCTTTAACAAGCCCTACACCGTCTACCGGGGGCACAAGCGGATCATCGACTTTGTCGAGGACTCGTGCCGCACCTGGGCTAACATCGTGGACCACTT
>CAYWVY010000146.1:1456-2822 GCA_964461885.1 uncultured Methanospirillum sp.
AAGACGATACTCATCACGGGCGGGGCCGGCGCGATCGGCGGCCGCCTCGCGCGGCGCCTGACTGACCTCGGCGCGAAAAAGATCGTCATCCTCGACAACCTCTCGTCGTCGTACGAGTGGAACCTCGCTCCCGGCAACCAGGTCCAGCTCATCCAGGGCGACATCCTCGACGAGGAGAAGCTGCGGTGGACGTTCAAGAACAAGCCCGACATCGTCTACCACCTCGCGGCCCACTTCGCGAACCAGAACTCGGTCGATAACCCCGAGACGGACCTGATGGTCAACGGCATCGGCATCCTCAAGGTCCTCCAGTACGCCCAGATGGTCGGCGTCGAGCGGTTCGTCTACTCCTCGTCGGGCTGCGGGGTCTACGGCCTCGAGTCGAAGATGCCGTTCGAGGAGCACGACGTCTCGATCCACCTCCACACGCCGTACCAGGTGACGAAGCTGCTCGGGGAGCTGTACACGAATTACTTTCACTCGATGTACGACCTCCCGATCGTCAACGCCCGGTTCTTCAACTCGTACGGCCCGGGCGAGGTGCCGGGCCGGTACCGGAACGTGATCCCGAACTTCTTTTACTGGGCGATGAAGGGGTTGCCCCTGCCGATCACCGGCGACGGCACGGAGACGCGCGACTGGACGTACGTCGGCGACATCGTCAACGGCCTGTTGCTGATGGCCTGCAAGGACGAAGCCGTCGGCGAGGCCTTCAACCTCGGCGCCGGCCAGGAGCAGCGCGTGATCGACATGGCGAACCGGGTGCTCGAGCTGACCGGGAACGAGGCCGGGATACAGTTCACCCAGCGCCGGGACTGGGACGTGAAGACGCGCCTGCTCTCCTGCATCGACAAGTCCCGCACCCGCCTCGGGTACGAGCCGCAGACGCCGTTCGCAACGGGCCTCGAAACGACGCATGAATGGTTCGTCGAGAACTGGGACCGCATCGAGAAGCACGCCGAGTTCCCCGCCAGTTCGACGTGATGGAATGAGCCGTGGCAGCCCGAACTCCAGGGAACAGAGAGGCCTCAGGTCCCACTAGAGGCGTATCCATGTCGGACGCGGTCACATTTTCCCAGGAGAGCGGCACCTTCAACTACGACGTCGAAACCCCCAGCTTCCCTTCGTTATCCGAAACGCCGGATCGCGGCAGCGGTCCATACGTCATTGCCGCGATGCCGGCATTCAACGAGGAGCTCTATATCGCGAAGACCATCCTCGGGGCACAGGAACTCGTCGACCGTGTCGTCGTTGTCGACGACGGATCCTCCGATGAGACGGCCCGTATCGCGGAGCGGATGGGGGCAACCGTGATCAGTCACGAGGAGAACCAGGGCTACGGCGCCGCCCTCAAGACCATCTTCGA
>CAYWVY010000147.1:0-2804 GCA_964461885.1 uncultured Methanospirillum sp.
GATCATCGGGTAGTCGAGCGCGTTGCCCATCCCCGAGAGGACGATCTTCCCGGTCTTCGCCTGGTTGTAGATCGCCTCACGCACGCCCCGCGTCCAGACGGGGTGGGTGCGGTAGTCGAGCGGCCGCTCCTCGATCGAGATCGCGTCGCGGGGGCAGAACGCGGCGCAGCGGTGGCAGGCCGTGCAGACCCGTGAGTTGACCCGGATCCGGTCGCCGTCGAGCCGGAAGGCGCCGTACGCGCAGTTCTCGACGCAGCGGCCGCAGAGCATGCACTGGTCCGGGTCGACCGTGACTCGATACTTCGGGGGCAGGCTCCCGATCGACGGGCTCATCGGCACCTCCCCACGATCGGCTCGCCGGCCCTCGGCATGAAGACGCGGTCGAGTTTCGGCTCCATGGCCCGGATCGCGGCCTCCTCGGATGAGACGTAGAGCCGGTTGCCAGCCTCGGCCCCGACGAGCGGCCGGAGCTTGGAGCGGTCCGTGAACGCGACCATCGAATTTTGGTCCGCGACCGCGATCGCAAACGGCCCGTTCATCATCGCGGAGGCGTAGGTGAGCCGGAGCGCGTGGTAGAGCCGGCGGCGGTCACCGTCCATCGCGTCGATCTCGTCCCAGAACGGCGGCGCAAGGGCCGTGACGGCGAGCTCCGCGGGCAGATCATGCCGCCGCACGAGCAGGTCGACGAGGTACGCGACCACCTCGGTGTCCGTGAACATAGTACACTTGTAGCCGAAGGACTCGATGTACCGCCGGTTCGTGCCGTAGCTCGTGATCTCGCCGTTATGGACCACAGACCAGTCGAGGAGGTTGAACGGATGCGCGCCGCCCCACCAGCCCGGGGTGTTCGTGGGGTAGCGGTTGTGCGCGAGCCAGCAGTGGCCCTCGTACTCCTCGATCCGGTAGAAGTCCGCCACCTCCTCGGGCCAGCCGGCCGCCTTGAAGACCCCCAGGTTCCGGCCCGAGCTGAAGACGAGCGCGCCCTCGATCGCGGTGTTGATCCGCATCACGAGCTCGGTCACGATCTCCTCCGCGGGCGTGGTCGACCGGGGCATCAGGCGCACGTCCGGCTTGAAGAAGTAGCGCCAGGGGGTGTGAACTTTGCGCAGGTGCGGCGTGTTCCAGGTCGGGATCTCCTCGTCGTGGACGACGCGGCCCCACTGGTGGAGGAGCGCGTCGACCTTCGGCTTGGTCTCGTGGATGTTGTCGAAGAAGACGTGGAGGGCGAAGTAGTCCCGGAACTCGGGGTAGACGCCGTACGCGACGTAGCCCGCGCCCTCGCCGCTGCCGCGCTCGTTCATCATGGCGAGCGCGCGCCGGATGGACGAGCCGTCCATCGGCTCGCGTTTCCGATCGATCACACCGATAATCCCGCACATAGAGCCTCGTGGGGGGAGCGCAGCGATCCGCGCTCCGTGTCTATCAGGTATGATGGGGAGAGAATATATAGGATTGGGTAGAAGCTTTCTTCCGTTATGTCGATCGACATCGTGTCAGAGCTGCTGGAGCGGATCGATGCGGACCTGGTGAAGTTCATCAGGCTCCAGTTCTCGGATATCCAGGGGCTGCCCAAGAACGTCGCCATCCCCGCGGCCCAGGCCGAGAAGGCCCTGACCGAGGGGATCTGGTTCGACGGGTCCTCGATCGAGGGCTTCTGCCGGATCGAGGAGTCGGACATGCTCCTCAAGCCGGACCCCAGCACGTACGCGATCCTCCCCTGGCGGCCCGAGAACGGGCGCGTGGCACGGTTCATCTGCGATCTCGAGACCTACGGCGGGAAACCGTTCGAGGGCGACCCGCGGTACGTCCTCCGCAAGACGATCGCCGAGGCGGCCGAGATGGGTTTCACCTTCAGCACGGGCCCCGAGCTCGAGTTCTTCCTCTTCGCGATGAGGAACGGCCTGCCCTCGACCGAGTTCGCGGACTTCGGCGGGTACTTCGATCTCGCGCCGAACGACGCGGCCGAGGACGTGCGTCGCCAGATCGTGGTCGCGCTGACGGATATGGGCTTCGATATCGAGGCCTCCCACCACGAAGTCGCCTCGTCCCAGCACGAGATCGACTTCAAGTACGCCGAGGCACTGGTCACGGCCGACCGCGTAATCACCTTCAAGTTCGCGACCAAGGCGATCGCGCTCCGCGAGAACCTCCACGCGACCTTCATGGCCAAGCCGATCGCGGGGATTGCCGGGACCGGGATGCACATCCACGGCTCGCTCATGAAGGAAGGGAAGAACGCGTTCTATGACCCCGACGGCACCTGGCAGCTCTCCGAGACCTGCCGGCACTGGATCGGCGGGCTCCTCAAGCACGCGCCGGCGATCACGCGCGTGGCGAACCCGACCATCAACTCGTACAAGCGGCTCGTGCCGGGCTACGAGGCGCCGGTCTACATCTCCTGGTCGAACGCAAACCGCTCGGCCCTGATCCGCGTGCCATCGGCCCGCGGCATGTCGACGCGGGCCGAGTTCCGGTCGCCCGACCCGATGTGCAACCCGTACCTGACCTTCGCGGCCATGCTCGCGGCCGGCCTGGACGGGATCCGGAACCGGATCGACCCGGGCGACCCGACCGATGTCAACATCTACCACCTCTCCGACGCCGAGCGGCGGGAGCGCGGGATCGAGATGCTGCCGAGCAGCCTCTACGACGCGCACCAGGCGATGCTGGGCGACGACGTGATCCGGAACGCGCTCGGCGACCACGTCGTCTCGGGCCTCGACGCCCTCACCACGGCGGAGTGGGACTCGTTCCGGATGTGCGTCCACCCCTGGGAGCACGAGCGCTACCTCGCGATCTACTGA
>CAYWVY010000148.1:0-2770 GCA_964461885.1 uncultured Methanospirillum sp.
GGAGCGCTTCAAGTGGAAGTTCTACAAGCTGACCCTGCTCCTGAACGTGGTCATCCTCTTCTACGCCCTCGCGGTGATCGCCCTCTTCATGGGGCGTTCGTACGCGCTCCCGCTCTTCGGCCTGCTCGTGGTCGCCGCGTCCGTGCTCGCGTTCGTCTTCATTCGGATGTACAGGAAGGAGAAGGCATGGTTGATGGCCCAGCCCTGAGCCCCGACGCCGACCTGCTCGGCAAGATGCGGAACGAGATCGAGCTCCTCGCCCGCCACCTCGAGGTCGCCCGCGCCGTCGGGCAGCACCAGCCGATCGGGATCCTGAAGCTCTCCGATCTCCTCGGCGAGCCCGTGCACCGGGTCCGGTACTCGCTCCACGTCCTCGAGGCGCAGGGCTACATCGAGGCGTCGCCCGCGGGCGCGGTGGCCACCGAGCGGACAGCCCGGCTCCTCAAGGGGCTCAACGCCGAGATCAACGGGCTGATCGCGCTCCTCCAGTCGATCCGCCGGGACTGAACCCCCAGCAGGGGGGCGCGTCCGCTATCTTTAATAGTCGTTCGGGGCAACATTATCAGACACCGGAGCCGCCATAACTCAGTTGGTAGAGTGGCTGGCTGTTAACCAGCATGCCACAGGTTCGAGTCCTGTTGGCGGCGTCTTTCTTCTTCTCCGGTTCCACGACGATTAAATATCTGGACGACCGAACTCTTCCGCCGTCTTCATCGGGCCCGTAGCTTAGCTGGTCAGAGCGCCCGGCTCATAACCGGGCGGTCATGCGTTCGAATCGCATCGGGCCCATCTCCCGGGACACACGCCTTTTCCCCTCCCGGCACGAACACCTCTTTCGATGCAGTGCCCGGTCTGCGGCGAGCAGATACCCGACGCCGGGGAGATCCTCGACGGCCTCGGCGCCCGCTTCGCCCCGTGCCCCGACTGCCCGCCGGGCCGGCTCGACCCCCACGTTCCCCCGGGCGAGGCGTGCGGGCCGTGCGCCTGCGGAAAGCGACCTCTCGACCACGTGATGGCCGCCGTCCACACCGTGCTCGTCGCGGAGGGGGGCCTCGACCCGACAGCCCCGCTCGCTGCGATCGGCACGCCTCTACTCCACCCGCTCTTTCCCATGCGGCGCCCCCCGTTCCTGCCGCCGAAGTCGCTCGTGCTGCTCACGCGCCGGGCGACGCCGCCCTCGGCGCGGCGGATCTTCGAGGAGGTCCCCGAGGTCCGCGGCGTCGTCCTCGACCGCGGCATCGTCCCCGGCGTCCGCGGCGAGACCCATACCCTCCTCGCCGGGTGCGACGTCTACGCCGAGGTCCGGTTCACGCCGCCCGGACCGCTCGTGCTCTACAAGCAGGCCTCGACCTGCCACATCGAGGCTCCCCACCCGGTCGACCCGAAGGTGAACGCGACCGACCGCGCCATCCGCCGGACCCTGCCCGGCCTCTTCGTCGACGCCTGCGCCGGTGTCGGCACGCTTGGTCTCGTCGCCGCCCTCCGGCTCGTTCCGGCGGTCGTCTTGAACGACGCCTGGGGCCCGGCCGCCTGGTTCGCCGGCCTGAACCTCGCCGTCAACCGCGAGGCCCTGCTCGTTGACGGGGTCGAATTCCTCGCCACCTACGCCGACCTGCTCGAGGTCGGGGTCCGCGAAGAGCCCGTCCCGGTCGCCGCCGCCCACGGATCCCAGGAGGTCCGCGTCTACCACGGAAGCCTCTGGCAACTCCCCCCGATCCTGCCGGAAGCTGGCGCTCCCCTCGCCGCCATCGACCCGTTCGGCAAGGAGCCGGGACGGCTCGCCCGGATCGCCCGGCGATGGCAGGATTGTGCCGGTGGAGAGGTATTTATCCCTTGAAGGGGGGAATAAGTATCGGGAACTAGCCCGGGTGGCCCGGCGTCACCTGTGATCCGAAATCGTCGGCATGCGGAGGGCGAAGTTCGAGGAAGGCGCTCACGGCCCAGCTGCGCCCGTCGGATCCTGACGTTGAAGCCTTGTCCTGCGAGGTCGACGGCCAGGAACCAATGCTCCGGAGGGAGCGGCGGCCTGTTGCTGCGGGCACCGGTTCAGGCCCGGAAGGGAGCAGACCCACCGTAGACGTTCGGCGCCCGCGGGAGTGCGGGGTGGAGGAAGGGTCCGCCGGGCCGACTGGGTGCGTAGCGTCGACCGAGAACCCGTTCCCACCGGTTCTGATTCCATGGCACGTGTTGCAATCATCGGTGCGACCGGCAACGTCGGCTCTTTTGCAGCGCATCCAATCTCCGAGATCCCGTATGTCGACGAGATCCTGCTCGTCGGCCGGCCCGGGAAAGAGTCGCTTCTCGAAGGCATCCGCCGGGACTTCAACGACAGTTACGCGGCGCGGGGCACGAACTGCCGCCTCTCCTGGTCGACCGACCTCGCGGACGTCGCGGGTTCGGAGGTGATCGTCTATACGGCTGGTGTGGCCCGGACGGCGAGCCAGGACCGGATGGACCTCGCGCTCACGAACGCCCGGATCGTGGCCGGCGCGGCCGAGGAGATCGGCCACCAGGCGCGGAACGCGAAGCTCTTCATGGTCACGAACCCGGTCGACGTGATGACCTCAGTCGCCCTCCGGCACTCGGGGTTCCGGCCGGGCCAGGTCTTCGGCCTCGGCACGCACCTCGACTCCATGCGCCTCAAGTCGCTCATCGCCCAGGCCTTCAAGGTCCACGTCTCCGAGGTCCACACCCGGATCATCGGCGAACACGGTCCCTCGATGGTCCCGCTCTGGTCCGCGACCACGGTCGGCGGGATCCGGATCGACCG
>CAYWVY010000149.1:0-2752 GCA_964461885.1 uncultured Methanospirillum sp.
ACTCCTCTTTTTCCGCGGGCCCGAAGATCCGCTCCGCGACAAGCGTGAAGAGCAGCACGTAGACGACGATCAGCACCAGGCCGATCGTGAACCAGGCCGGGTGCCGCCAGAGCCCATCGATCCGGAGGACAATGCCGGTGATGTACTCGGTCGAGACGAACGCGGCAACGGCGGCGGCGCCAAGGATGAGGATCTCGCGGCGCCCGGACCGCACGGCGGGGTCGGTGGACATGACAATGAGGTCTGCCCGCGGCGGGTTAAGTATGAGTGACGGGGCCAGGCCTAGACGGTCAAAAACCTCTCCGGCGCGAGGACGGCCGCGAGCGTCACCTCGTTGATCTCGCGATGATCGGTCCACGCCGGGACCGCGCGGTGCCGCTCGTCGAGCCAGAAAGCCTCGATCGCGTCCGCGAGCGGGGCCGAGTCCCCGAGAGCGCGGACCCGTTCGAGCAGGGCGCCGGAAGCGTCGAAGGCGCCCGGTGATGCCTCGATCACCTCGCGAATCCGGCCCGCACCGCGGAGCCCGAGGGCGAGACCGAGCTCGCGGAAGGCGAGCCGGTGTTCGGCCGGGTACTGGAGTGCGCCCGAGCGAGTGAAGGCCGCGACGCCCGCCTGCCCCGCGGCGAGCACGGGCCCGAGGAGCCCCGGGGCCGGGAACGCCTCCCGCGTGGCGAGCTCTGCGATCCGGACCGCGTCGAAGAGCAGCCCGCCGGTCCCGAGCGGGTCGTCTGTCGCGAGCGCCGTGCCGCGGAGAAGCGCGGCGAGGTCGCTCATCTCCCGCGTGAAGTCCGCGCCTGAGGCCGCCTGGACCTCGGCGCAGGTGACGAGCCCGTCGAGCGGGTCGTGCTGGCCCATCGAGGGTACGAGCGGGCGCGAGAGGTCGATGGAGACCTTCCAGTACATCCGCCGGTCGCGGACGAAGGCCGGGTGGACGGCCTTCACGAGCTCGGCGGCCCATCCCGCGAAGATCGGGTCGCCGGTCACGCCCGAGACCCGGCAGAGCGCATGCGCCCACTTGGTCAGGTAGTGATAGTACTGGCCGTCGCGATCCCACTCGAGCCGGTCGTCGGCCAGCTCGCCGGCCCGGTGCTCGGGGAGGGGCTTGCCGATCCGGAGGCCGCCGGTAGTCGGGTGGCGCGCGCCCTCGTCTTCGGAGAGGCCGGAGATCCACCCCTTCCGGCCGTCGTCGCCCCGGTGCCGGCCGAGGACGCCGTGGACCTGCTCGACCAGCGCGAGCGCGCGGGCGCGGCAGGACGGCTCGCCGGCTGTCCCGGCGAGCCCGATGAACGTGCAGACCGCGAACGCGTCAGTCCAGAGGTACCGCACCGGGGCGGCGCTCGCCGGCGCGAGCCCGGTCCGGCGGGCGTAGCCCCGGAGGATCGCCACCGCCCGGTCTGCAGCCAGTGCTCTGTTCATCGATCACCTCACCTGCCCGCGCCTCTTGCCGCCGGGGGATTTATACTATCCGGCCGGAACGCCGAGCATCCGTCCGCCGCGGAAAAACAGGGGGGGTCGCCGGGCGACGGCCGGGCCGCTAAAACGGCCCGTCCTGTTCGAACGAGCGGCCGAATCGGAGGGCGAGCTCGGCCCTGCAGAGTTCGGCCCCGAGGTATGCCGCGTGGTCCAGGCGTGAGACCCGGTCTTCGGCGAGGAGGGCCGCGAAGACGTCCTGCCACCGCCGCCCCCGGACCGCGACCCCGTTATGCACCGCGACGATACAGTCGCCCTCGAGCCCGATCCGGAGGTTGCCGCGCGAATCGTACTCGACCTCGTCCGGCGCCGGGCCGACATCGACGGTGGCATCGTAGACGAGCGGGGGCTCGCGCCGCCGCCGCTTCTCTTTCAGGACCAGAAGGTCGATCCCCAGATCCTTCGGGTACGGCCGGCACCGGGTCAGGACCATCATCTCGGTGGCCCGGCGCATCTCGGCGATCGCGCCCCGGGTCTTGTCCGAGTGTTCGGCCGTAAAGATAACGGCGGCGCCGACCTCCTGGGCCATGCCGGCAAGGAGGGCCTGGGCGCCCGGCGAGTCGGCGTCAAGGAGTTCGACCACGTTGCCGGCACCGAAGAAGAGGGGGAGGCCATGGTCGTGAAACTCGGCGAGCGAGCGGACCAGTCCGGAGCCGACCGGCTGGACCAGGGGGTCGGCGATCAGGGCCTCGCACCCCGCCTCCCGGGCGGCGGCGAGGTTCGCCTCGAGCGAGCGATACCGGGGCACGACCACGGCCACTGCACCCGACTCGGCGACCGCGCGGCCGATCACGGGGATGTTCTCCTCCTGGAGCGAGAGGACGAAGTCGGCCCGGAAGAGGGCGGCCGCGATCAGGGCCGGGTCCTGGGTGTCGACAGCGAGCGGTCCGTTGATCCCCTCGAGTTCGGCAAAGCAGCGAGCGACGTCGCATGCCTCGGCGTCGAACCCGAACCCGAGGTCCACGATGTCGGCACCCGCCTGGAATGCCCGCTCCACGTCCCCGGCGAGGTCGGGCCGGCGGTGGGCGTCCATCAGTTCGGCCAGCACCTTGATCCGGGAGGTGCCGCCCACCTTCACGCCCCGGACCAGAAGGTCCCACTCTGCGTTCTTCTCGATCGAACGGACCTTCCGGTATGCGTCCTCGAGCCGGAGGTGCCGGAGCAGTTCGTCGGCCGGCACGTCCCGCGAGAACTCGATCCGGCCGAGATGGGAGACCATCAGGGGGAGGTCGGCCGCGTGCCGCGGGCCGCGGATCACCGGGACCCCGGTCTCTTTCTCAAC
>CAYWVY010000150.1:0-2713 GCA_964461885.1 uncultured Methanospirillum sp.
CTGCGAAACCGGCTGCGACCACCTCTTCCACTGCGGCGCCGGCAACGGGAGCTTCTCGGTCGGCTACGACGGCACCTTCCGGCTCTGCTCCTCGCTCTGGGCGCCGGGGACGACGTACGATTTACGGACAGGGTCGCTGAAGGAGGCCTGGGAAGAACTGGTCCCGCGCGTCCGCGACATGCGGTCGCAGGACAGCGCGTTCCTCGCGACCTGCCGGACGTGCCCGATCATCAACCTCTGCCTCTGGTGCCCGGCCCACGCCCACCTCGAGTGCGGCGCCATGGACCGCCGGGTCGACTACTTCTGCCGGGTCGCGCACGCCCGCGCGGCCGCGCTGGGCTATAAGGGACCCGGCGTCGCGGATAGCGCGAACGGCCCCGACACGCCGGCCGTCCTGTCCGACGAACCGGCCGGGCCGCGTGGAGCCGACGGCCCGGCGTAAACCTCTCCGTCCTCTTCTCGAGTCCGATAGCGACAGTAGCGGAGCGACCCCCGCGCCCGGGGGCCGTGTCGTCGCCGCCCGCAGCGTCCTCGCCGAGCCTGCTCTCCCCACGTCTCACGGCGCAGCGCCGTCGAGAGGTCCGCGGAGCACGGGGTACTCGCCCCACCGGGGGAGGGGCGCGAGCGGCCCGGGCACGCGCTCAAGCCGGCCGTCGACCAGCCGGTAGACCTCGTCCGCGATCGCGAGCATCCGCTCGTGGTGCGTGATGAAGATCGTGGTCCGGCCGCGGATCAGCTCGGAGAGGGTGATCAGCAGCTCGACCTGGATGTCGGCGTCCAGGTGGGACATGGGCTCGTCCAGGATCAGGATCGGCGTGTCCTTCAGGAACGCCCGGGCCAGGCCGATCCGCTGGCGCTGGCCGCCCGAGAGCTTGGACCCGTGCTCGCCCACGACCGTCCGGTATCCGCCGGGCAGGCGCATAATGTCGTCGTGGATCTCGGCCCGCTTCGCGGCCAGGACCACGTCCTCGAACGTCGCGAACGGCCGGCTGTACCGGATGTTCTCCTCGATCGTCGCGTGGAACAGGTACGGGTTCTGCGAGACGAACGAGACCTGGCTCCTGAGCCACTGAGAGTCGATCCCGCCGTACCCCACGCCGTCGAGCGTGATCTGGCCGGCCTGGGGCTCGTAGAACTTCAGCAACAGGTTGATCAGGGTCGTCTTCCCGGCCCCGGTCCGCCCGATGATCCCGATCACCCGGCCGGGCAGGACGTCGAGGTTCAGGCCGTCAAGGACGGGCGTGCCCGGGGTGTAGGCGAAGGCCAGGTTCTCGCACCGGAGGTGCCCGCCGCAGTCGTCCGGGCAGAACCCCTTCTCCTGCTCCTCGGGCGCGAGCGAGAGGATCTCCGTGATCCGCGCAGCCGAGACCACGGCCGGCTGGAGCGTGATCGGCGACGAGATGACCTGGGAGAGGAGCGAGCTGAAGGTGACCACGTACGCCGCGAAGGCCACGAAGTCCCCGAGGGTCATGCTCCCCGCCAGCACCTCCTGCCCGCCGACCCAGAAGAGGACCAGGAGCGCCAGGGACTTGACCCCGTACGAGACCTGGCCCGAGAGGGACATGTAGACCGTGGTCGTTATCTGGTTCTGGACCGCCTCCCGGATCGTGGTCAGGAGGTTGCCGTACTCGCGCTCCTCGGCCGAGTCGGCCTTGACCTGCTCGATCCCCGCGATGATCTCGCCGAGGTCGCGCGTCACGTTGGCCGTCTGGTCCCGCCCCCGGAACCCGAGGGCCCGGACCCGGGGGATGAAGAACAGGTTCGCGAGCAAAAAGAGCGGAGTGAAGAGCAGGAGCGTGATCGTCAGGTGGAGCGAGAGGGCCGTCAGGAGCCCGAAGAGCAGGGCGAGGGAGACGACCTGGACCACGATCTGGGAGAGGTATCCGGAAAAGATGTAGTGGAGGTAGACCACGTCGTCGGTCAGGCGGCTGAGCAGGTACCCCGTGGAGCGGTCGCGGAAGTACCCGAGCGGGAACCGGAGCACGTGCCGGTACAGGTCGGCCTGGAGCAGGAACGTGTACTCCTCGGCGAAGGTGATGTTGTAGTAACTCTGGAGGACGTTGAAGACGATGATCAGTATCCCGACCACGCCGAGGGCGAGGACGAGGAGGTACAGGGAGTGGAGCACGGGCTCGGCCCCCGCGGTCAGCAGCCCTTCGAGAAGACCGGCCCCGGGAATGCTCGAGGGGAGGGTGGGGTCCGTCTCCTTGCCGAGAATGATGTTGTCCACGAAGAACCGGGTGGCCAGGGGCAGGGCCATGGCCAGCATGCTCGTGGCGAGCCCGCAGAGCAGCCCGGCCACGTACTGGAACCAGAGCGGGCGCACGTACCGGAAGTACGGGAAGAGGGCGGCGTACGAAGTCTTCGCGGTCGGCGTGTCGTCCTCGAAGTGGATGAACTCCCGGACAAACCGCAGGAACGGGCAGTTGCTGAACAGGGGTCGCTCCGCCATAGGGACCTGCCTCCTCCGGGCACTATTGCGTTTGACGGCCGGTATATTTGCCTGTGCCGAAACCCGGGGCCGGTCCCTGCCGTGCCGTTCGGGGCAGCGCCCGTGGACGACTGGGCCCGTGTCGGCGTATCGCCTCCCCCGCTGCGCTCCGCGGTGACGCGCCTGTACCGAGGCCGATCAGGAAGAGGGAATCCGAAAAGAGGAGTATGCAGCCCCCGGGCGCGGGGGCTCGGGAGCGAGCGAAACGCGGGGGGGCCGGGT
>CAYWVY010000151.1:0-2695 GCA_964461885.1 uncultured Methanospirillum sp.
AAAAGAGACGGGCCGGCCGGATGACCGTTCACTCTTCGGCGGTTGCGTCGGCGTTGGCTGATGCGGTGAGTGAAGCGGGGGCGTCTTCCACGTCCGGCCCATCGTCGTCCTCCTCCATCGACTCGGAATTGATGGCGTCCTTCCAGAGGAGGTAGCCGATGACGACGAGGAGGGGCAGGCCGATCGGGATCGCGATCCCGGCTGGACAGGAAGTGCGGCTGACCTGCGTGCGAACCCACGTCGGAACGTGATCGGTTGGGTGATGGGCGTTGGCGGCCCCCGGGGGAATCCCGGAGCGACGTGGGCCGGTGATAGGGGCGGCCGGCCGGTGGAGGAGATCGCGAAAGAGGGTGGGGTTCAGACGGCGACGTCGAAGGCGGCCGGCCGCGAGCCGTTGGACGCCCGTGCGCCTCTCCCGGTGGGGCGGGTCGGAGCGGTACGTGTCACCAGATCCGCACCGCCGGCGTTCAATTGCCGGGGTCGTCGTCCGTCCGGTCTTCGGCCTCGCGGACCAGCCGCAGGACGACCGCTCGCAGATGCTCGAGCTGGGTCATCGCGATGCTCCAGACGATCGAGAGCTCGACCCGGTGGTACCCGTGCACGACGACATCCCGCATCCCCACGACCCTGCGCCACTCTATCTCAGGGTGCCGTTCCCGCACCGCCACCGGGATCTGTCGAACGGCCTTTCCGATGATGACGAGCTGGTAGAGCACGGCATCGCACCGCATCGGGTCGCCGACGAACTCCTCGAAGTCGATTCCCTGCACCTATCCCCGGATCGCCTCGATTGCGTCGAGGATGTCGTCACAGTGGAGGAGCAGGGATCTCGACAAAGACCGTCTCCTCCTCGACGGTGGTGCGGATGCGGGGCTTGAGCGTATGGCGGATCACGAGGTCGACCCGCCGGGCGAAGAGGTCCTCGAGAAAGATCTTCAGGTCCATGTACCGGTCGAACGTCACGAACGGGTCCGTGAACTCGACGAGCACGTCGACATCGCTCGCCGGGCCCGCAGCCTCGCGAGCGAAGGAGCCGAAGAGGCCGATGCGTCGCACGCCGTACCGGTCCGCGATGACGTTCGCCTGCTGCCGGAGAAGGGCAAGGGGATCCATGGCCGGGACAGACACTCCTGCCCTTGATTGGGCGCTGCAGGTCTTACATGCTTCGCCGCTGCGCCGGCCGTGCGTCTCCCACCCCCCCGACATCCTCGATCGAGCGGGACGATGTGGTGGTGCGGGAGCCGGCAGCGATCACACCGTCAGCTCTCGATCCGGAGACCGCCCGGCACGAACTCCGGGATGAGTCGGGGCCGGCCCGTGCCTGGATGGCCGACAGGCGTTCGGCGGCCCCCGGGTTACACGGGCCCTGACCGGGCGAACGCCATGTCGCGCGGTCGCCTCGTCGACGGGTGAACCCGTCCGGGGGTGAGTCTGGTGAGTCAGGGGAGTCTGGATCCATCTCTTGCTCATCGAAACGGGATCGGAAATGAGACGGGGGTGATCCAGACTCACCCAGACTCCCTGACTCCCCGCATCGTTCCCGCCGGGTGCCGCGGGGGCCGCTCAGTCGTCCGCCCTCGAGTCGACGTCGTCGAAACACACATTCTTGCCCAGTCGCTTATCAAGGAGGTCCCGGATCGACTCGAGCAGTTCGTTCGTCCTCTGTGCCCCTTTTTCATCGTACACCTGCTGAATCGCATTCGCCGAGAGTACCAGGATCGTCAATCCCAGGCCGAAGATCCCGAGGACGTTCGAGAACTGGTCGGAGGACAGGGGAACGAAGAGGACTGGCCACGTGCTTCCGAGGATGATCACTGCTCCGAGCAGAAACGTTCCGAGATACAGGATGGTCCTCCCTGACACCAGGAACGTTTCGAATCCGGCTTTTCTCAGCGGACATCCGGTGCATTGGCCAAGCTGCACGATAAAGAGGAACACGATGGCGAGGATAACCGCGCCGAACACTATCAGTATGCTTGCAACTCCGACATTCATGAGGATCGGTCCTGTGTTGGTTCAGTAGTGGTTCGACCATGGAGAGGAGTTTCCAGTTGCCCCAGGGAGCCGAGTGTGCCGTTTCAATCACATTTTTTCTTGAGCGGTACCAAAAGGCCTGCTCCTCCCCCAGCGGTCAGCACCTATCAGCTGTCGCCCCGCCCGGTTCAAAAGCATGTCGTTTTTCAAAAATATCGAAAATCTTCATTCTGTAGACATTTTCGTCCGAAAAGTGCAATTCTGCGACTTATCGTCTCGCTCCACGTCTCGCACCGTTACGTGGAGTGCGCCCGATCCATCCGTCTGCCCTGTTCGCAACCAGGCATTTTTTTTCGTACGAACGGCTGGATCAGCTCCCTCGGACGGCGACCTTCGGGTACGCTCAGGGCGCGGACGGGTTAGAGAAGTGAGAACCCCTGTGGTGGCGCGATAGCAGGGATCGATCTACTGCCGGATCCCTTCTACGGATAAGGTAGAGGGCAGTGACGATGGTCTGTGCTTCCTGCAGGTGGGGTCGCTTCAGTCGTCTGCGCTTGAGTTGGCGCCGGCCGGTGCGGGGAGCGGGGGTGCGTCGTCCTTATCGGTGAGATCATCGCCGCCGTCCTCCTCCGTCCGGGTGTCGGCGGCATCCTTCCCGAGGAGGTGGCCGATGACGATGAGCAATGGCAGGCCGATCGGTATGCAGACGCCGGACAGCCGT
>CAYWVY010000152.1:0-2693 GCA_964461885.1 uncultured Methanospirillum sp.
TTTGCCGTCTGGCGGCCCAACCGGGCGCCCACGGCCAACGCCGGGCCGGACCAGAATGTCGCGTTCCACCCCGACGGTACCAGCATCCAGCTCGACGGGAGTGGCAGCTCGGATCCGGACCGTGACTACTATCTGAAGTACGCGTGGGCCGTCACCACCCCGAACGGTGAATCGATATCGTTGAGCGGGGACGCTCCGACATTCCTCGCCGGCCAGGCGGGCACCTACGCGGTCAAACTGATCGTGGCCGACCCGCTCGGACTGACGAGCACGGACGAGATGACCGTCATCGCGACGCCGTCGAACACTCCGCCAACACTCGATCCGATCGGGGACCGGGGAATAGACGAGGGGCAGACCCTCTCCTTCCAGGTCACCGCGAGCGATATGGAGACACCCGACGGACTCTTGTTCTCCGCCGCGGATCTGCCCACCGGATCGTCGTTCGAGGGCGGGACCTTCAGCTGGACCACCGTGGACGGCGATGCCGGTGAGTACACAGTGACGTTCACCGTTACCGATGGGTCGGGTGGATACGATGAAGAAACCGTAACGATCACGGTAAACGATGTGGTCTCCGACATGGCTTCTCCCGAGATCACAGTCTTCGCGGTCGATTCGAACCCGGCCCCTATCAACAAGCCCGTCACTATCAGGGCCACCATCGACGACTCCAAGACGGGCAGTTCGGCCATCGAGTCGGCAATGTACTCTCTGGATGATGGTATCCCTGTTTCGATGACCCCCGAGGACGGTGCCTTCGACGAGTCCACCGAGACGGTGGTCGCCACGCTGACCGGCTTACCTGCCGGCGTCCACAGACTGACCCTATCCGCAGCCGACGCTGAGGGCAACGTGGCTACGATCTCGGAACCCCTGATCATCGTCGTCTACGACCCGAGCGCCGGGTTCGTCACCGGCGGCGGCTGGATCAAGTCCCCGGTGGATACCGCCTATCCCTATCAGACACTCACGGGCAAGGCGACATTCGGATTCGTGGCGAAATACCAGAAGGGCAAGACGGTCCCAAAGGGCGAGGCTGAGTTCACGTTCAAGACAGGCGGGATGACCTTCCACTCCGGGTCCTATACCTGGCTCCTGGTAACACAAACTCCCGAGGGCCATTCAATGGCCGAACTCCAGGGGACGGGGACGCTCAACGGCAAGAGGGGGTACGGTATGACCCTGACAGCTGTCGACAACGGGCGGGCCGACACCTTGCGGTTCCGAATCACCGACTCGACGAAAAAGGTCGTTTACGACACGGGAGATGCGATGCTCTCGCTCAAGGGCGGTTCCATCGTCATACACAGGAAATGAACTGACATACACTCCTCCTTTTTTCCCCACTATAATCCCGCCGCGGTCCCGCTTAGGCTTGATTTGGTACGAGGCCCATAACGACGCTCTCGAGTGGACTGGCACTATAGTCGCCACCCGGGCGGGACCCTTATCGCCCTGGGTCGGCACCACTCCCCCATGCGGCCCATGCCCGCCCGCGGGAGTGCGTGACCATGGTTCCGGGATCGACGCCGAAGAACGTCGTGGCCCTCTGCATCCTCGAGGCCGATGGGAACCTCGCGGTTTCGAGCGCCGGCACGGCGATATCCGTCACCGATCGCGAGACGGTGTATCAGGCACAGATAAAAGGTATACGCGGGAGCTGAGACAGACTCCGAATGCAACGATAATGGATCCCCGACGATCACCAGAGATGTATATGGTCCGGTATCAGCCCACCACCACGGTCTCGGAGGAGGACGGGGTCTACGTCTCGAGGTGTGTCGAGCTGGAGGTAGCGAGCTGTGGCGACACGCCAGAGGAAGCACTGGCCATGCTCCGGGAAGCGCTCGACCTCTACCTGGATAACGCCGGGGCCTACGGCATCGCGCTCCCCAACCCTGAACCTACGGCGAAACCCTGATACTCCCCGCCGCCGGAGTGCTATAGTGCCTGCTGGATGTGTGTTTAGATGACGGAAACCGCGAGTTCCCCCCCGTACCCGGCGCCGTCCGGCCTCCTCTTCGACCGCATGCTCCGGTCGGACCAGGTCGTCTCCCTGGCCCGCCCCATCCCGGTCGAGGTGGCCGTCGAGGACGGCTGTTGTGTCCTCTCCAACGAGGAGCTCGATCTTCTCGTCGTCGCACCCACTCTCACCGAGGCGATCGAAGGGTGGTACCATGAACTGGCGGAGGTCTTCGAGGTCTACGTCGACGTCGATCCCGGGACGCTCTCCGAAAGCGCACGGCGGTACCGTACGAAACTCCTCTCTCTTATCGCGTGACGCCGCCATGAAACGGACCGTCAAGACCCGTACGATCGCGGCGGCCCTGCTGAGGAAGGGATTCGAAGCCCACTCATCGCATCACACGTTCTATTATCCCCTTGTCGACGGCAGGCCTGAGAAGATCCACACGATCCTCTCTCACGGTGTCGACGAATACGGTCCCGATCTCCTCTCGCGGATGCGACGACAACTTCGGTCTCCCACAATGGAGACGTTTCTGGACTTTGTGGAATGTAGACTGGAATGCGACGAGTATGTTCGGCTCCTTCGCGAGGCAGGGGAGATCGGATAGAGCCCGTTTCGGGTCTCCCCTGAACTCCAGCCATGTCCTTCTACTGTCTCCGCTGCGGCGAGTGCTGCTCGGCCATGGGCGACGTCCACGCCCTCGAGGGCGACCCGTCCGCCG
>CAYWVY010000153.1:0-2639 GCA_964461885.1 uncultured Methanospirillum sp.
TCGTACGCCGCGCGGAGAGACGGGATCGTCAACCTCTCGCAGGAGTACGGGCTGGACACCACCGCGTACGAGCAGTCCGTCCTCGACTTCGAGGCGATTCTGAAGGCCCTCGAGGGGCGGCAGAACGAGCGAGCCGCGTCCGTGCCCGAGACGATCCGGGAGATCCAGCGTGGCGCGGCAAGCCTGCCCTCGATCACGTTCACCGTCGTGCCCGACCATGGCGTGTACGGCGACATCCTCTCCATGCAGGGGACCGTGCGTGCGCCGGGTGGAACCGAGGTGACGGTCTTCACGGACGGCCGGCCCCTCGCGGGCGTCATCACGGACGGCGACGGCCGGTTCGCGTTTTCGTACCGGGTCGAGCGGATCGACGCGGGAGCCCACGAAGCGCACGCGTCGGCCGGGCCCGCCATCTCGGACGAGGCGCCCTTTACAATCGAGGAGCGGAACACGACCATCGACCTCGCCGTCGGCGAGCTCTTCGTTGAGGGCGGGTACTCGGCCGCCCCCTGCGCAGGCAACCTCACCACCGCAGACGGGGTCGTCGTCCGCGACGCCTACGTGGAGATCTACGTCGACGACTGGGAGTGGGACGGGGGCGACACGGCCGAAAACGGGTCGTACGCGTTCAACGCAACCTACCTCGAGCCCGGCCGGCACAACCTGACCGCGCGCTACTACCCCGACGACCTCCCCCTGAACTGGTCCGAGTCCGAGACGGTCGAGATCGTGGTGCCGTCCCTCATGGACTGGCTCGTCCCCCTCCTCTACCTGCTCGGCCTCGGCGGCGCGGCTCTCGGGGCTGTCCTCTACCTGCGCCGGCGGCGCGCAACCTCCGCCCCCCTCCCTGACCGCGTGGCCGGGCCCCCGTCCGAGCCCGTGGTCGAGCTCCCCCCCGCCCCGACCGCCGGAGAGGCTGCACAGGCCGCGGCCCTGCTCGAGGAGGGCGTGGACGGGCGCGAGGCCGTCACCCGGCTGTACCGCCGGCTCGTCCGCGAGCTCGACGCCCGGCACCCCGGGGAGCTCCTCCTCTCGCTCACCCCGCGCGAACTCTCGGCCCGGTTCGCCTCCGGGCCGGCCGGAGAGGACCTCGGCGCGCTCGTCCGGATCCACGAGCGGGTGCGGTACGCGGGGCTCGAGCCGACAGAAGATGATATCCGGATGGTGCGCGAAGCTTTCATTCACGTGATCTCGGACGGTGGTTGCCATTAATATCCGCAGAGCGGTATGCGCGGTCGTCCTTCTCCTCTGCGCCTGCCTGGTCGCGGGAGCGGGAGCCGCCCTGCCTTCGAACGGGACTTCGGCAGCGCCGGGCCCGGATAGCATGACCCCGACGGAAGTCGTCATGCCCACGCCCCTCATCGTCACCCCCGAGGTTCCGAACACGCCTTCGGCGCAGGAGACGGCGGTCAACACGACTGGAACGACGGCGCCTGCCGCGCCGGCGCCCCTCACCCTGATCCTCGAGCCTGACACGGCCGTCTACGGCGACCTTGTCCGGTGCACGGGCAGCGGCGCCGGAGGCGCAACCGTGCGAATCCTCGTCGACGGTGTCGAGGCCGGCCAGGCCGTCTCGAGCGCAGATGGCGCGCACGTCTTCGACTACACGGTCGACCGGCTGCCCGCCGGCGTCCACGTGGTCATGGCCGAGGCCGCCCCCCTCCGCACGGCCGAGGCCGTCCTCGAGGTCGTTGCGGTCGACCCCGTGGTCCTGCTCGAGGTCGCCCCGGCCGAATGGGAGAACCAGACGGCCCTGCTCTGCACGGGCAACGTGACCGCGAACGGCCGGCCCGTCCCGGACGCCCCCGTCCAGATCGTCTTTGACAACTCGGGCACGGCCGACTGCACGACCGGGCCCCAGGGACAGTTCGAGCTCCTCGCCGGCGTCGTCGGCGGGAGCCACCGGGTGGTGGCGAGCGTCGCGTTCGACGACGGCCGGCCCCTCAACGCCGCCTCGAGCGCGGTCGTTTCAGCCGAGCTGCCGGGCGGCTTTTCCGTGCTGCCGGTCCTGGGCGGCATCGTCCTGCTCCTGGCCGGGGTAGGCGCGTTCCTCTACTGGCGGCGGGGGCAGGCGGACCGGTCCGCCCGGCCCGTGACCGCGCAACCGGTCCGCCCGGCGCCGCCCGCCGCGGCTCCCCCGCCGGTCGTGGAGGAGGTTTCTGAGGACCTGCGCTCGACCGCGCGGAGGCTCGCGGGGGACGGCGGCCGCGCGGGGATCGAGGCCGTCTACCGCGAGCTCGCGGCCCGGCTCGCAAAGGCCCGGCCCGGCATGAACGTCCAGGCCATGACCCCGCGCGAGCTCGCGGCCTCGTTCGAGGGGTCCCCCGCCGGGCTCGCCGTGACCCGGGTCGCGGCCTGTTACGAGGAGGTCGTGTACGCGGGGCGGGCGCCCACGCCGGTCGACGTCGAGATCGTGGTCGAGGGGTTCGTCGCGGCCCTCTCGGAGACGGCCCGTGCCGGGCCGTGAGCAGACCGGCCCCGCCCCCTGGACGGGCTGGGTCGTTGGTTTCGTCGTCCTGGCCGCTGTTGTCGCCCTCTTCGTCCACTTCTCGGCGACCGACGCCGAGTTCAGCCGGTACAACCCCTCCTGGAACGGCTCCTCCGCCTACTACGCCGCCCTTGACGAGCGCGGGGCCGTC
>CAYWVY010000154.1:0-2568 GCA_964461885.1 uncultured Methanospirillum sp.
GCCCGGGGCCGTTGCGGTGGCGTTACCGGTATTCTCGTACGTCCCGGGGACGGCTGTGCCGGTCTTGCTGAGCGTCTGGGACTCCCCGGCGGCGAGCGACGGGATCGTCCCGATCGGCTCGGTGAACCTGTTGTCCGTAACGACCACATTCGACAGGGCGACATTGCCTGTGTTGGTGACGTTATACGTCCAGGTGACCGGGGCGCCGGCAGGGATCACCGCGCCGTCTTCACCGTTCGTCAACTTCACGATGCTGATGCCGGCCCGGAGAATGGCAAGACTGTGATCGTCTTCGTCTGAAAACGGCGCGCCGTACGCATACCCGGTCGCCCGGGCGGTGTTCACCAGCGGATCGGCGTCCCCGGGCTGGACGATGTACGTGCTGTTGAAGATCCAGGTTTCGGTGAGGTCGAGCTGGTTATTCGAGTTACCATCCCCGGAGCGGTACGTGGCGACTCCGGTGATGGAGTCGACAACACCGACATTGAAGAGGGGGACGTTGCCCGTATTCGTCACGTTGAAGGTATAGCTGACCGTTTCCCCGGCGGACGCACTCGTCCTGTCGGCGGACTTCTCGATGTGGATGCCTGCCTGGACGCCGATGTAGTACGCCGAGTCAGGATCGGTGACTGTGAGGTTGCCGGACGATCCCTGCGCCGTCGCCGTGTTCACCTGCTGCCCTGCCACCCACGGCAGGGTGTACTCCCGGGTGACCGAGGCGTTGACCGCGAGGTTGCCGATGGCGATCGGGCTTCCCGGATACTGGGGGTCGGAGACCGTTACACCGGTGAGATCCACGTTGCCGAAGTTGGTCACGTTCACCCTGAAGGAGACGGGGCCGGATCTGAGAGCCGGGCCGGTGGCGATGTCCGCGTCGAGCCAGTCGCCGTTCGTGTCACGGACCTGCTTTTTGATCTGTATCGCCGGCCCGGCGACAAGGACTTCGACAAAGGCGTCATCGTCCGCGGTGAGCGGGCCCACGATCGTTGTCCCTGTTGCCGCGGCCACGTTCCGGTTGGGGTTGGCGGTATCGACGGACGACGTCGCACGGGCCGTCACGGTGACGGTCAGTGCCTGCCCGGGAGCGAGATCCCAGTCGTATGTAGGGTAACTCCAGTTGAGTCTGAGCCCTTGAGCGATGGTGCCCGTGACAGAGGTGGGGACCGGGGATGCACTGACGTACTCCCATCCCGGGGGCAGGGTGTCGACGAGATCGATCCTGGTGACAGTTTCGGTCGCGGTAGTGGGGACCGCGATCTTGATCGTGAAGGTGGTTTCCTGACCGACAATAATCCGGTCCGGTGTCCCAGACTTATCGACGGCAAGCGCGACATCGATCCACTCTGTGGGAAGCGGGAGAACCGAGTACCCCATGTCGAGATAGGGGTCTGTAATTGCCGCGAGCTGGGGGTCCTGGCCCCAGACGATGGCCACAGGGGCGGTGCTGACGATGTGCATGCCCGAGTTGTCCTTGTCCGGGTCGTTGACGGTCACCGTCTGGAGCCTGTTCACCTTGAAAATCCTATCGAAGACGCCGTCGGGGGGGCCGTAGTCGATATAGACGGTCGTGTCGTCGACCGTTCCCGTGATGAATACCGGCGAGCCCAGGGCCGAATAGTCGCGGGTCCCCGGTGCCCAGCTCAGGTAGTTGTCCGTCCCGAGAAACTGCTCGGGGATGAGGGAGTATGCCCAGTCCCAGTTCAGCGATTCGGTATCACAGGAGCCGACCCCCCAGAAGATGTCCGTCGACCAGAGATGCACGCCCGAACCGGCCGGGACGTACCGACCCGTGGCGTCGCGATATGATCGAGTGGCGCCCGCAGCGAGGGTGAAGGAACCGGAGCCGGTCAGATCCTGGTAGTTTATCGTGATCTCATAGGAGTTAGGGTTGTACAGGAAGAGATCTGTATTTGCTGCTCGGCCTGAAACAGTCGTGGTGGGCCAGCTGGGAGCAGGGGCCCAGTAACTCGTTCCCCAGTACTGCTGGGGCACGATAGTGATCCCCCGCATTTCCCATGAGCTCGCGGGTGTTCCCGCGATGATCTGAACCTGCACGGGCGCCGACGACGTGACGGTGGTCCCCGACTGTGCCACCTCGAACGTATACGTCTTTCCCTGGTTTATCGTGGGCGACGCGAGGACTGTTCCCGTCGGGCCCTTGATCTGGACCGCGTTGTTGTCGGTCCCCGACATCACCAGGATATAGACCTTTGTGAAATCCGCATAGTCGGGTGACGGTTTGTTGGCGAGATTCTCGCCCACGGGCACAGTATACGTTGTCTCCCACGCCCGGCAGGGATATACTTCCCAGGCATCGGAGAACACCGTGCCTATGGACTCCGGCCACGTCGAAACGACCAGCTGCAGCAGGCTTCCGGAGACGAAGATTCGATCGCCGCCATCGTATTTCGTGCCCGTCCCCCGGGGATTGGTCGGGATGGCGCTGCTCTCGAATTTATAGGTCTGGCCCTTGTTGAGCGAGACAACCTGGTCGCCAACGGCCCCGGACAAGTACCCGTTCTCCCAGTGGTCGTAATAGACCTTGGTGTTGTCTGCGCTCGCCGTCAC
>CAYWVY010000155.1:0-2556 GCA_964461885.1 uncultured Methanospirillum sp.
GTGACGGCGAGCGCAGACAACACCAAGGTCTATTACGACCACTGGGAGAACGGGTTCTTGTCCGGGGCCGCTGGTGACCAGGTTGTCTCGCTCAACAAGGGCCAGACCTATAAATTCGAGAACCTCACCAGCATCCCGACCAATCCTCGCGGAACGGCGCCGTTCTACGATGGCGGCGATCGGATCTTCGTCTCCGGGAGCCTGCTGCAGCTTGTCGTTTCAACGTGGCCGGAGAGCACGGGTACCCTATTCACCGATGCCTGGGAAGTATATCCCTGCCAGGCGTGGGAGACAACATATACCGTGCCCGTGGGCGAGAATCTGGCCTATCAGGATTTCACAAGGGTCTGGATTCTGGTGACATCGGGGACCGACGGAAACGCGGTCCAGATCAAGGGCCCGACGGGGACGGTCCTCAATTCGACCCCGATAGACCAGGGAAAGACACTTACGTTCAGGGTGTTGCAGTCTGGGACCACCATCACGTCGTCGGCGCCCGTGCAGGTCCAGATCATCGGGGGAGATCCCAATACTGGAACTGGTGCGTACGCAATGCGGGGAATCACCATCGTGCCTCAGCAGTACTGGGGAACGAGTTACTGGGCCGGTGCTCCCAGCTGGCCCACCACGACGACTGCCAACCGAGCAGCAAATACAGATCTCTTCCTGTACAACCCCAACAATAAGACGATAACGGTGAACTATCAGGATCTGACCGGCTCCGGTTCCTTCACCCTCGCGGCGGGCGCCACCCGGTCGTATAAGGCCGCCACGGGCCGGTACGTCCCGGCCGGTTCGGGCGTGCACCTCTGGTCGACGGACATCTTCTGGGGGATCGGTTCCTGTGATACCCAATCGGCGTATTGGGACTGGGCGTACTCCCTCGTCCCCGAGGAATTTCTCGGGACGGACAACTACCTGAGCTGGGCACCGGGATCCCTTGACCTTTCGCTTATGGGCTCGCCGGTATTCATCACGGGAACAGCCGACAACACGACCGTCTATATCGATTACAGCCCCACCGACGGCGTCTTCGACAGGGTTTTCACGGTGAACAAGCTCCAGACGGTGAACGTCACCGACCCGGACAAAGATAATTCGGGCATGCACATCGTCAGCACCGCCCCTGTGGTCATCGTCTGGGGCGAGAACCCCCAGATGGCGACGGCGATAGACCCCTATCTTGACATGGGGTACTCGGTTCTCCCGCTCCCCGTTGCGTGGATCGATGTCGCGCTTGCCGTCGACAAGTCGGGGACACCGGACCGGGTTATCGTCGGCCAGGAAGTCACCTTCACGATCAAGATCGCGGTTCCCGCTACCGCGGAAGAACCTGTCACCGGGATCGATCTCATCGACACCCTGCCCCCGGGATGGGAATACGTCGGTGCATCCCCGCCCCCCGGCTCCATCACGGGCACCATCGCCCAGGGGCTCAAGCTCAACTGGAGTTCGTACGACTGGAACCTCGATCCCGGGCAGGAGCAGATAGTCACCTTGACAGCCCGCGCGACGTCGTCCGTCGATACCACCAACCCCAACAGGAACCTGGCCACGGCGACGGGGACGACGATCGTGGGGCCGCTCACCGCGGACGATGACGCCTTTGTCGAAGTCCTTGCCGCCGGGCCGGCGATACAGGTCAAAAAGCAGGTCCGTGACACGAACGGCGACTGGCTCGACGCGGACATCGCCACCGGCCCGGCTCTCAGATCCGGCCCCGTCTCCTTCAGGGTGAACGTGACCAACATCGGCAACGTGGATCTCACCGGTGTAACGGTCTCCGACCCCCAGTATTCGGGGAGCCCGATCGCCATCGGCAACCTCGCGGTCAACACCTCGGTCATCCGGGAATACACCCTGCCGTGGGTGGCAGGGCAGCAGGTGAACACGGCGACGGCGCGGGGATCGTCCGGCACCGTCATCGTCACCGATCTCGACT
This sequence comes from uncultured Methanospirillum sp., assembly GCA_964461885.1. GTDB lineage: Archaea > Halobacteriota > Methanomicrobia > Methanomicrobiales > Methanospirillaceae > UBA288. The sequence continues at coordinate 1,943 of CAYWVY010000155.1, forward strand.
CGGCGTACTACATCGGTGTCCAGGCGGGCATCCACGTTGAGAAGTCCGCTGACAAGACGAGTGCATCCGTCGGGGAAACGGTCACCTATACCTTCAACGTGACGAATACGGGCAATGTCCCCCTTTTCAACGTCGGTGTTGTCGACTCCATCACCGGAGTCGCCACGTACCAGTCCGGGGATGGGAACTCGAATAACCAGCTCGACCTCACCGAAACCTGGATCTTCAACAGCACGTACATCGTCCAGCCCGGGGACGCCGATCCGCTGCTCAACACTGCCAGGGCGACCGGGAAAGCGTACAACGTGCTGTTTTACGACGAGGACGATCACAGTCTTGCCATTCTCCGGCCCGGTATCAGCATCGTGAAGTTGACGAACGGTGAAGACGGCGCGACGATCCCTGCCGGCGCCCCGGTCACCTGGACGTACAACGTCACGAACACCGGCAACGTCACCCTGTCGAATGTGGTCGTTACGGACAACAGGTTCGCCGAGCCGATCGGGACGATCCCGTCGCTCACCGCCGGGGAGTCCCAGACGCTCAGCAAGACCGGGATAGCCGTCCCCGGGACGTACGAGAATACCGGTAACGCCACCGCAACGGCCCCGGGC
>CAYWVY010000156.1:0-2552 GCA_964461885.1 uncultured Methanospirillum sp.
AAGATGCGGAAGTCGCTCGGGAACAAGCGGAACGAGATCGGCGAGGACCAGTGCCGTGACCTCGTCCGGCTCTACGGCGCCTTCGAGGAGAACGAGCATGTCCGAGTCTTCGAGAACGAGGAGTTCGGCTACCGGCGGGTGACGGTGGAGCGGCCGCTCCGGCTGAACTTCGCGGTGACGGATGAGCGACTCGCGCGGCTCCGGGAGGCGCCGGCGTTCGCGAACTTCGCGGGGAGCCGGAAGCGGAAGGACGCGGCTCTGATCGCGGCCGAGGAGGAGGCCGGGCGGGAGCAGCAGATAGCGATCCTCGCGGCGCTCGAGACGCTCCGGCCGCTCGGGGTGGTGCGGTCCCGCGACGAGTTCACGGCCCCGCTGAAGGAGGCGTTCAAGCGCCAGCGGATCGCGGTGCCGGCGCCGGTTTTCAAAGCCGTGCTCAGCGCGCTCTCGGAGCGGGACGAGGCGGCCGAAGTCTGCCGGGACACGCGGGAGAACCCCGAGCCGGATCCCGAGCTCCGGGACGCCGAGAACGTCCCGCTCAAGGAGGACGTCGCGGCCTACCTGGGCCGCGAGGTGCTGCCGAACGCCCCCGACGCCTGGGTCGACGAGGCGAAGACGAAGGTCGGGTACGAGATCAACTTCAACCGCTACTTCTACCGGTACACGCCGCCGCGGCCGCTCGAGGCGATCGAGGCCGAGATCCGGGACGTGGAACGAGAGATCGCGGAACTGCTGGCGGAGATGAACTAGCGATGGAGCCGTATATTCCTGAATCTCTTCCTCCGGAAGGGATCGACTGGGCCTCGCTTACAGGCCTGATCGGGCGCGCGAACCGGGCGCTCGGTGGCTACGACGGGGTTGTACAGAGTATCGTCAATCCCAACATTCTTCTCGCACCATTAGAGGCGCGCGAGGCCCAGCTTTCGTCACGGATCGAGGGGACCCGGGCATCCCTCGAGGACGTCCTGGAGTTCGGGACGGACGAGGAGCCCGAGATCTCGACTGCGCGGGAGGCGGAACTGGAGGAGATCAGGAACTATCGCCGGGCAATGCGCCAGGCGGTAACCGAGCTTTCCTCGAGACCGCTCGGGATCAACCTCCTCAGGGCGCTTCACAAAACGCTGCTCAGCGGGGTCCGGGGGCGCAACAAGGAACCCGGCGAGATCAGGCGGAGGCAGAACTACATCAGCGGTTCCGGGACGTCCATCGAGCAGGCCTCGTTCATCCCGCCCGAGCCGTTGCTGGTGATGGACGCGCTCACCGACTGGGAGAACTACCTGCATGCGGACGAGCTGGACCCGATCGTCCAGATCGCGGTCCTGAAGGGGCAGTTCGAACTGATACACCCGTTTCTCGACGGGAACGGGCGCATCGGGCGCATGCTCGTGCCGTTGATATTCTATCGGAAGGGCGTCATCCGAAGTCCGAATTTCTACATCAGTGCCAGCCTCGAGCGGGATCGCGACACGTATTACGATGCCCTCGGCAATCTCTCGAGGAACCGCGATTGGAACGGCTGGATAGCGTTCTTTCTTCGGAAGGTCATCGAGCAGGCCGATGAGGACGCGGGTAAGGCGCGGGCGATTCAGGAGCTGTACGGAGAGATGAAGTACGAGGTGAACGAGGTCGCCTCGGGGAAGTACGCGATCGCAACGGTCGACGCGCTCTTCGTGAAGCCCGTGTTCCGGTCGTCGGAGTTCATCGAGATCTCGGAGATCCCGCAGGCGAGCGCGCAGCGGATCCTCGCGTCGCTGGTCCGGTGCGGTATCCTGCGTTTCCGCGAAGAACGCTCGGGGCAGCGGGCGGCGGTGTACGAGCTCCCGGCGCTCCTCGAGATCGTTTCCGAGGATACACGGCCATGAGATCCCGGGTTTCGTATCATTCGCGATCGCTACCTGGACTTTCATATCAAAAATGTGGAAAAATGATACGAAAACTCATTTATGACTATTCCGTGATCCACAACGCGGAGCCGGCCTGAATGGCGTGGAAACGGTACCCGGCCTACCGGGACTCGGGCGTGGCGTGGCTCGGGGAGGTCCCGGAAGGATGGCAGATCCGAAAACTCCGCTACATTGCTGCGGTGAATTTCAGCACTGTCGATAAGAAGTCCGAGGACGGCGAGGAGCCAGTTAGACTGTGTAACTATGTCGATGTTTATCACAACGATACCGTTGTTGCCGACCTCCCTTACATGGAAGCCACAGCAACGCCTTTAGAAATTGATCGATTCACTCTGAAAGCTGGAGATGTTCTGGTAACGAAGGACTCAGAAGATTGGGAGGATATTGCAGTTCCAGCTTACGTCCCGCATGATGTTGATGGTGTGCTCTGTGGATACCATCTTGCCCAAATCCGATCCAATCCGGATATCATTTATGGTGATTATCTCTTCCGCTGCTTTCTCTCGGAGAGCGTTAATTCTCAATTCAAAGTCGCGGCTCATGGCATAATGAGGTACGGCATTGGTAAGGACGCGTTTCATGACGCATTACTTCCAGTCCCCCCTCTATCCGAACAACACACTATTGCTGCCTTCCTTGAGCGGGGGATGA